>NZ_BSBJ01000009.1:0-227044 GCF_027923525.1 Alicyclobacillus hesperidum subsp. aegles
TCTGATGAAGAAGGCGGCTTTATCCGCGTAGGAGGAGCTACCTTGCAAGCACAGAACGCAAAAAAAAAAGACAATTAAACAAAAAAGGGGCTGTACCCTTCCCCCATCTTACAATGGGTTTTGGGACAGCCCCTGTTTTTGCGTTGAAGCCGCCATGCAGTGACATCGGAAATCGAGTCGCAAGGCGAATGTGATAGAATAAAACGAGGGTCAATTGCTTTCTTGATTTTCCGGGATGTGTCCGGAATTAGAGGTGTTTTATGTCAAGTAATCCGAAGTTACTGCTCATCGATGGTAACAGCATCCTTTACCGTGCGTTTTTTGCGCTACCTCCACTGTCCAATCAGCAAGGGGTTCCGACGAACGCGGTATATGGATTCACCATGATGCTTTTGCGCCTGCTTGCATCGGAACAGCCGACGCACCTTGCAGTCGCTTTCGATAAATCCAAAACAACATTTCGCCATGCGGAATACGCCGAGTATAAAGGGACGCGTCAGCAGACGCCGGATGATCTCGTGCAACAATTCCCCTTGGCACGCCAAACTCTAGAGGCCTTGTCGATACCCGTTGTCGAACTGCAAAACTATGAAGCGGACGACTTGATTGGCACGTTGTCGAAGCGTGCTGAAGAGGCTGGATGGGATATTAAAATTGTATCCGGAGATAAGGATTTACTACAATTAGTTTCTCCGCGGGTACATGCCCTGCTCACGCGCCGCGGCATCACCGATGTCGAATATTACGATGAAGCTGCGGTCGCTGCGCGATATGGCCTTCGCCCCATACAAATCATAGATTTAAAAGGTTTAATGGGCGATACGTCGGACAATATTCCAGGTGTCCCCGGTGTAGGGGAGAAGACCGCCATCAAGTTGCTTACGAGCTTTGACACGGTCGAATCCGTATTGGATCATGTCGATGAAGTTCCAGGTGCCAAGTTGCGTGAACGATTGGTGGAACATCGTGAGCAGGCGTTGCTTTCGAAAAAGTTGGCCACGATTCATCGCAATGCGCCACTGGAGGTCGCACTGGAGGATCTTTCCTACAACGGGTACGACGCAAAGCAAGCAATCGAGTGGTTTCGGGAATTGGCATTCCATTCGCTCATCGACAAAATTTCCGAGGAAATGAGCCCGGCGTCGACGGATGACGAGTTGCCACAGCCAAAGGATGCGTGGTTGTCGTTTTCATACGAAAGGATTGTTCGGGTGGCAGATTTGGAGCGAGTTTGGAGTGGTCTAACTGGGCCTGTGGGCTGTATTCTGGACTTGCAACCGCCGGACTACCACAATGCGGAGATTCGTGGCATTGCCTTGGCCACGGCGAGCCAGGCGTACTACTTATGCTTTGATGATGAGCTTGAGATGAGTGATATCCGCTCTTGGCTGCTTGGAGACAGTCCAAAAGTTGTGTTTGATTTGAAGTCCATGGCCTTCGCCCTCGACGCACATGGAATTGGACTGTCTTCCGACGGACACTGGGACGATGTTAAGTTGGCAGCGTACTTATTAAATCCGACTGACGGTGAGGTGGAATTAGAAGATATTCTCAACCGTGAGTTACACGTTGATGTGCCCAGCGTGACGAAAGTCACAGAACGCCGTGAAGCATTGCTCACATACGTTGCGGCCAAACTCCCGGAGCTATATCAATCGCTTCAGTATGCATTAGCTGCGCAGGAGTTAGATGACTTGTACAGCAAGGTCGAACTCCCACTGGCGTTCGTTTTGGCGAAGATGGAGATTACCGGCTTTCACGTGAACGAGGACAAACTGCGAGCGTTTGGGACGGATTTGTCGGCGCGCATCGACCGCCTAACACAGGAAATTTATGAACTGGCCGGAGTTTCATTCAATATCAACTCGCCCAAGCAGCTTGGAGAGATCTTGTTTGAAAAGCTCAACTTGCCGGCCGTGAAAAAGACGAAGACTGGATACTCGACGAGTGCGGACGTGCTTGAAAAACTGGCGCCTTATCACGAGGTCGTCGCAAAAATACTCGATTACCGCCAACTATCCAAGTTGCAGTCCACCTATGTCGACGGTTTGTTGAAGATGATTCGCAAGGAGACAGGGCGGATTCACACCCGTTTTCATCAGGCTTTGACTGCGACCGGTCGTTTGTCGAGCAGTGAACCGAATCTGCAAAATATCCCTATTCGGTTGGAGGAAGGGAGACGTTTGCGCCAGGTTTTCGAGCCGACATATCAGGACTGGTTGATTTTTGCGGCTGACTACTCGCAGATCGAACTCCGCATCTTGGCCCATCTTTCTGGCGATGAGGCGCTCATCGATGCGTTTCGCAGTGGCATGGACATTCATACGCGGACCGCAAGTGACGTTTTTGAGGTTTCGCCTGATGAGGTTACACCTTTGATGCGACGTCAGGCCAAAGCTGTTAATTTTGGGATTGTCTATGGTATTAGCGACTTTGGTCTGGCCCAGAACTTGAACATTCCACAAAAGGATGCAAAACGCTTTATCGAGGAGTACTTTCGCAAGTTCCCTGGAGTGCGCAAGTATATGGACGAGATCGTGGAGCAAGCGAAAGAGAAGGGCTTTGTTACGACGTTGATGAACCGACGGCGCTATCTACCTGACATTCGCAGCCGCAATTTTCACCTGCGCAGCTTTGCAGAACGAACTGCGATGAATACGCCGATTCAGGGAACAGCAGCCGATCTGATTAAACTCGCCATGGTGCGGATCGATCGCGCTTTGCGTGAGGCACAGATGGATGCCCGCATGTTGCTACAGGTGCACGACGAATTGATTTTTGAGTGTCCGCAGGATGAATTAAACGAACTTCAACAGTTGGTTCGTGACAACATGGAGAACGCGATGACGTTAAACGTGCCGCTTCGGGTGGATACCGCGTACGGGCGGACTTGGTACGATGCAAAGTGAATTTGCATGACGAGAGGAGGGGTGTCGTGTGCCGGAACTACCGGAAGTGGAGACGGTTCGCCGAGGCCTCGCCGAGCTCGTGACAGGCGATGCAATCGTCGATGTACAGGTGAGCTTGCCGCGAATCATTCGCTACCCTTCCGTCGCTGATTTTGTCGATCGCGCTACTGGACGAACCATTCGTGCAATCGGCCGCAGGGGCAAATATCTCCTGTTTGACTTGGCTCCGTACACATTGGTTTCGCATCTTCGGATGGAGGGCCAGTATCGAGTTGTTCAAACAAGTGAACCTTTGGCTTTGCATACGCATGTCATATTCCGGCTCGCCAGCGGACGGGACCTAAGATATCGCGACGTGCGGCAGTTTGGAACCATGGATTTGTTGTTGCCGGACGAGTCATGGCCAAGCGGCTTACAGACGCTCGGACCTGAGCCATTTGACTCGAATCTAACGCCAACCCTTTTGCGATCATCGTTACAAAGGCGAACGGGGCCAGTGAAGGCGGTGCTTCTCGACCAGACGATCATCGCAGGGCTTGGCAACATTTATGTGGACGAGGCGCTCTTTCTAAGTGGCATTCATCCTCTGGAACCCGCCAATCGCCTTGGTCCAAAGCGGCTTGCTCGCTTGTTATCTTCCATACGGGACGTGCTGCGGCGCGCCATTGAGGCGGGCGGATCGTCCATTCGCACATATCAGGACGGCTATGGGCGGCATGGCGGCTTTCAGATTCAATTGAACGTATATGGCCGAACAGGCGAGGCTTGCCGCCAATGTGGCAGTGAGATTCAGCGGACGCGTGTCGCCGGAAGGGGCACCCATTATTGCCCGCAGTGCCAGCGCCGCGGTCGGATCCCGAGGACACGGGTGCAGCCGGAACGGGAGGTCGGCGGATGAAAGGAAGAATTGTCGGGTTAACGGGTGGGATCGGCAGCGGCAAGAGTACGGTGACCGGTATGCTGCGCGATCTCGGTGCCTATGTGGTTGATGCAGACGTATGGGCGCGTCGTGTGGTTGCCGTAGGTAGCGATGGTCTAGCCGAAATCGTGCGCGAGTTCGGGCAAGCTGTTTTGTTGCCAGATGGTTCACTCAATCGCAAGCAACTTGGTGCAATTGTCTTTCAAGACGCGGCAAAACGCATGCGACTCAACGCCATTACACACCCGCGCGTTCAGCAGGGCATGGTCGAGGAAACGAATGCATACTGGCGTCAACGCCCTGGTGAAACGGTGATCTGGGATGTGCCGCTGCTGTTTGAAGGAACGGCGAAGCGCTTCGTCGATGCGACGATTGTGGTCTACGCCAGCGTTGAAACACAAATCCAACGCGTTATGGTCCGCGATGGGTTAGACAGGGACTCGGCGCTCGCACGTATACATGCACAGATGCCCCTCGAAGAAAAGTGCAAGTTGGCGACTTACGTGATTGATAACGACGGATCCATCGAAAACACTCGGGAGCAGGTGTTGCAGGTATGGAGCGAGATTCGCAAGGGCGACGGCCCCGCTTCATCGTCCTGAACCGGCGTTCGATGATCGCGGCGGTACTGCTCATCGCAGTGCTTATCGTGATTTCTACGAACGCGTTTTGGCGGATGATGTACCCAATCCACTATCAAAAGAACATTCAGCAGGCGGCCGCATCTGCAAATGTCGATCCACTGCTGATCGCAAGTGTCATCCGAGTCGAGAGTAAATTTCATACGCAGGACGTTTCCCACGCCGGAGCTGTGGGACTTATGCAGTTGATGCCGCAGACGGCGGAGTGGATCGCAGAAATGATCCGCAATCAAAAGACTGGGTCGGGAGCCGCTGTGAACCGCTTGCCCAAGGACGCGAAGAAATTGGCCAGCCCCGAGTATAATATTCTGATTGGCAGCTGGTACGTGAAGAGCTTGATTCAGCAGTTTCAAGGCAATGAGGTGGCCGCCATAGCCGCCTATAACGCAGGTCCGCGCCGCGTTTCCACGTGGCTAAAGGGTGGTGTATGGAACGGTAAGCTCGACGACATCGACGAAATCCCAGTTGGTGAAACGCGGCACTTTGTCGATCGCGTCTTCTACAATTACGAGTTGTATCGCAAGATTTATGGGCGCGATCCCGCATGGAAGCCTGTCTCAACCGCAAATTCGACAACGTCATGACGAGAAACCAGGTGAAGAGGATTGACTGTCAATAGGTTGCATGCAGTGCGTTATTTGCAGACAGCTCGCGCACTCCGAAGCGTGTCACAAGGTGTTGCGATTGTTGACATGACGTTGTATTTGCGCGACCTTCACTGGAGTGCAACGGAAATTGGAGGCGTCATGTCGGCCGCGGGTGTTTGCGGGGCGGCGCTTATCCTGCTGGTCGGCGTCTTGAGCGACCGGATCGGCCGTAAACCGTTTTTGCTCACGTATGAGTGCATGACCGCCTGTGCGGCATTGGTCGTAGGACTGTGTAGAAATCCATATGTTCTCGCTCTGGCTGTAATTCTCACCGGATTTGGAAGAGGTCAGAATGGAGCTGCAGGGCCATTTACACCAGCAGAGCAAGCCTGGTTGGCAAGTGCGGTATCGCGCGAACGGCGAAGCCGAGTATTTAGTATCAATACTGCGTTGGGCTTTTTCGGCATGGCTTTGGGAGCTGTTCTCGGTGGATTGCCGCGCCTGTGGATACATTCTTTGCCGGGAGCTGCCGCCTATCGACCACTGTTTTACGGCTTGTGCGTGATTTCACTTGGATGTGCTATCGTGATTTGGCGGGCTCCTGGCGGAAAGGCTCCAGAACGAGTAGATACAAAAGGCCGTCCGGATGTTGAGCCGGTAGATGCTAAAGGCGCGGCACAGTTCGCGGAACGCACCATTCGCCGGCAAGAAAATCGCAATATGGCCAAATTGGCCTTCGTCAATCTACTGAACGGACTTGGTGTGGGCTTCGTCGGACCGATGATGACATATTGGTTTGCCGCTCGCTTTGGTGCGAATTCCGCGCAAATTGGTGCCACACTTGCGGTTTCCTTTGTTGTAACAGGGCTTGCGGCAGTATTATCAGGAGTACTTGCCGAGCGGTTTGGCATGGTGCGGTCTGTAGTTTGGCTGCGGTTGGTGGGCGTCGCCTTAATGCTTATACTGCCCTTTATGCCCACATTTTCGCTGGCGTCCGTGGTGTATGCGGTTCGCTCAGCCCTCAGTCGCGGTACACAAGGTGCCCGCTCCGCGCTTGGAAGCAGTTTGACCAGGGATCAGCGGCGCGGTTTCTCACTCAGCATGAACTCGTTCTTCACGCGTCTGGCGTCGGCCATCGGGCCGTCCCTATCTGGAACGCTTTTGGACAGTGGCAGCTTCGCTTTACCTTTCGTCTTTGCTGGTGGGTTGCAATTGGTTTCGTCATTGTTGTACGGCTATATGTTTCGGCAATTTGATACAGCAAGATCGCAAAAGAGTGCATAGCCTTCCTGAATTCCCGGCTGCGTCTTTGCAATTTGCAGACGAAATAAAATGGCGTATTGTCCTTGACATACAGAGTTTTGCCCAGTATAATCAAAAGCGTTGATTCGGTTTACACCGCATGTCGGGATGGCGGAATTGGCAGACGCGCACGTTTGAGGGGCGTGTGGGGAAACCCGTGCGGGTTCAAGTCCCGCTCTCGACACCAAATCATTCACAAGAACTCGTTAGCAGAGATGAATCTGTTGACGAGTTCTTTTTTGTTTCGTATGTTTTCATGGGTATGACCCTAATTGAGTGAGGAAGTATGAGCATGGTGACAAATCGTACGTTGGTCAAAGAACCTATCTCGCTTGAAGATTGGTCGTGGTTACGCGCGTTGTGGACCCGCGAATGGGGCGGAGATACGATGGTCTCCAAAGGCAGGGTCTATTGTCTGCAAGACGCCTTTGCGTTCATCGCCATTCAAAACGGACAGCGTGTGGGTGCTGCCACCTACGTGCAACATGGGAACAGGTGTGAGTTGTTAAGCATCAACGCCACCTTGGAAGGAACGGGTGTGGGCGGTGCACTGCTTCGAGCCGTCGAAGATAAGGCGAAAGCACTAGGCTGCGAAGCGGTGGAGATGATTACGTCCAATGACAATCTGCACGCACTTCGCTTTTACCAACGTCGAGGGTACCGCATCAACGCAGTTTACCCAGGGGCAATCGACGAGGCACGAGCGAAGAAACCGTCAATCCCACTCATCGGATACGATGACATACCGATTCATGATGAAATTGAACTGATCAAGCGACTGTAGACTCCTTGTAACAGAATAACATTCAACAGAACGGGTGAGTGGATGCGTCGGATATGGGGGATCTCCGCCATAGTAGCCATTGTTATACTGTTCGGCATCGGTGCCATATGGTCGCGGCAACCGATCATGCAGCATGCCGTGAGCAAAAGCTCGCGCTGGTGGGCAGGCGGCGGTTGGCGAGTGAATGCCATCGTGGATCGCGCTCATCCTTTAACGCTCAGATACGACGTCTGGACGACAGATTCGGCTTCGCTGACGAGCGCTCGGCTGTTGAATCACACCAGGAGCGTTACGCTGCGCAACTATTGGGCTACACACATCGGCTCACAGGACGGACGGACTTCTTACGGCGCCTATCACTTTGTGTTCGACGTCATGCCGGCACACAGCTTGTATAATCAACCGTTGAATTTGTATTTGTCCACGAATCTTTGGCAGAAGGTACTCCCATATGGCTCACTGACATGCCGCGTCATTTCGCATGCTGCAACTTGGTTAGACGTGGATGCGTATGCTGGAGGCGCTTCTGGACCTATCATTTTATCAAGTCAATGGTTGACGATGACGCTGACAAACCATTCACCTGATCCGGTTTCCATATTGGGACTTGAACAAGCCGGCGACGATTGGATAGGAGATATTCATTATTCGCTTAAGGCTCTTTCGTCGCCGCGTCCGGATGATACGCGTGTCTTTAAGGCACCGGTCGTTGTGCAGCCAGGGAAAGCAATAAGCTTGTTGTACAAGCTGTCCATGCGGCCAGAAAGTATTCAGCGTGGACTCGTATTTCAGCCAGCTCTCCGGCTGGAAAAGGGTAAAGAGACGGCTCTTGAAGTGCTACCTCCAGTCACCCTTTCCCTCGATTTCACACCTGGGTCGGGCAGGGTTCCGGCGGGAACCGAGCGATTCGTTACAGTGTCGTGACGTCGCGGGCAGTCTCGGCCCGTGCGTCCGTTTTACGCAATATTAATCGCTCTTGCTGCGATCACGGCGACAACAACCAGCGAGATCGACGATTGTGTCATCATCAACACTTTAATCCGTCTGGATAAAGCTGCGGTGTCGGTTGGACTGAAGGCTGTGCTTGTGTTGAAGGCAAGGAACAAATAATCCACAAATGCCGGATGCCACGTTTCCCACTCAGGGATGCTCGATACCATCTGCGGAAACAGCAGGTCTGGTGCCTCTGGTACCTGAGCATGGCGTTTTAATGGGCCACCTTGATCGACTTCCCAGTACCATACTGCAAAGACAAGAATGTTTGTCGTCCACAGAAGTATAGCGTCCCGAAACAGCGAAAGCGCCGATTCCGTATGGTGAAATAGTGCATCGACTAGGTAAAAGACGCTGATCAAAAGGCCAGCAGTTAATACAGTGATGGTGGTCAGTGCTATCCTGCGTGTCCATATATGGCGCTTGCGCAATACAGACGATAAGAGGGGGATCAGGAGTGTTGCAATCGCGCTGACAACTGCCCACCACGGGAGGATGTGCAAGGTGAGGGACAGCGTGGTCAGCAGCGCGCCGATGACAATGATGACGAGGAAAAATGACGTGCGCGGCACCCGCATGGCGTACCGCGCCAGTTGTTCAACTTCTGTTTCTACCAACGATTCGAGCTGAGAATGATGGGACCCATTTTTTTGACGATGTTCGTCCATCGTGAACCCCTTATGGCGTCAGAGCGGCTCACCGCTCCCGCAATTGATCCAGTCGGATCGCCCGCTTATGCACCGTATGGTACCATTTGCGATTGCTCCGCGTGAAGTACGCTTGCAGTGTAACCGGTCCCCATGTCCAAAGGAAGAACGGCAGGAGTGCTAACCCAAAATAGGCTCGCCAATTCACGCGTTCCAGGATAAGCGCGAGTGGGATTTCCAAGAACAAAAGCAAGTTGACGGCGACCCACAAATCTGTGGCAAACGTTGCGGCTGCACTGACCGTACCCGTCTGTTCTGGCGCTGCATATTGCAAGGCGAACATCAGCATCGCACCAACAAACAAAAGCATGGACCGCATCGGTTGAAAGAGATATACCGCCATATCGATCTTGGCTAGATTTCGCTCGCGGATTCCCTGAATGAACATGGGTATCATGTGCTCTTTGGCACACTGAAAATGACCTTGTTGCCAGCGCAGGCGCTGCCGGAATGAAGCGTGAAAACCGGTTGGTTTTTCGTCATACACCTTCGCATCGTGAGCCCACACCGGAATAATGCCGCGACGCACGCAACGAATTCCAAACTCCAGATCCTCTGTCAGTCCTGTCGCTTTCCAGCCCATCTCCTGAAGCAGTGTGTAATCGATACACAGCCCAGTGCCCCCGAGCGTGCAGGAAAGCCCGAGTTTGCGCCGAGCATATTGCCACAGGCGATTATCAAACCAATATGAAAGGGCGAGTGAAACACTGATCCAGGTGTCGAAAGGATTCTTTGTGTCCAAGTATCCCTGGATGACGCGGTCGCCGCGACACAGGTGGTCGTTCATCATCGCCAGAAATTCTGGATCGACCAGGTTGTCGGCATCGAACATAACAATCGCGTCGTACTCGGCCTTCATCTTTTTCAGGCGGTTGAGCATCCATTCGATCGCGTATCCCTTGCCTTGGTCGGATGCATTCTCGCGCAGGTGGACGGTCGCG
The DNA here is from genome assembly GCF_027923525.1 of Alicyclobacillus hesperidum subsp. aegles. Taxonomy (NCBI): domain Bacteria; kingdom Bacillati; phylum Bacillota; class Bacilli; order Caryophanales; family Alicyclobacillaceae; genus Alicyclobacillus; species Alicyclobacillus hesperidum. Next base: position 9,784 of record NZ_BSBJ01000009.1, read on the forward strand.
CCGTGCATCCTTGCGACATCTGCGGTGTGGTCGGTGCAGTTGTCGGCAATTAAGTGTATGTCGAATAAATGGTCCGGATATGTCTGTTGCTTGATGCTGTCGATCAGCGGACCAACCACGCGTTCTTCGTTATGCGCCGGAATAATGACGGCAAACCGTTTCTTCGGCGCATGGCTAATGGCCTGTTTGCGGTGCCACAGCCCATACAGTGACAACACAAGCTGATACACGGCCACGATACCCGTGATCAGTTTGAGCGCCCCATAGAATGTATTAAACAACGCATACATCAGCGTCATTTCAAAGTTCCTCGCTTTCTGCCGGGCATCTCTGCGGATGATTCCGGCAAGGTGCGTCCCCAGAGCAAGATAAGTCCGACAATCACGAAATAAAGGCTTGCGGTGTAATTGTACTCAAACAGATTTTCGACAAAGCTGTGAATCAAGATAGCAAGGACGCTGGTCAATCCCGCTAAGGCCAGCCAACGATTGCGCCCCTTCGCTCGCCGCACGACGCTGGTTGCGATCTCGCGGAGAATCGCGACGTGCATTGCCATGAACAGGACAAGCCCGACCAGTCCCGTCTCGCCGAGAACTTTCGCATAGTAGTTATCCGAAAACGACGACAGACTGTGCGAAGTTGCCACGTATCCGCCATACTGACCCAGTCCTGCTCCGAACAGAGGGTTTTTGGCCATCGTATCGAACGCCTGTTGCCAGAGCAGCATCCGTCCACCGGCAGACGACTTGACTGCGTACACCGGGTTGAACAAGTCCATCACCCGCATGTGGATCGACGGAATGAAAAAGGCGATAACCCCTAGCACTAACAGGATCGGCAAGAGGCGCCGCTCGTAAACAACTGCCACGATGAGCACGGCTGCACCCAGGCCGAGCCAAGAGCCGCGGTCATACGTGAAAAATAAAGCAGCAAGTGAGCATATCCCGCCGGCGATGTAGACAAGCCGTCTAGCCGGGTGGCGGTCGACGGCAAACAGTCCAAACATCATGGGAATGGTCATTTCCAAATTAGCGCCAAATTCGGCTGGCGACTTCATGACGGAAAAGACCCGGGTCCGGACAACTTCGCCGACATCCAACCACGTATTCGGAATCGGCACTTTGATGGCGTACTGAAACACTCCGTCCACCCCAAGTAGCATCGATGCTGCGATCACGCCATACAATAGTCGTGGTACATCTCTCGATTTCACGACCCAAGGCAGCAATAGGGCGATAACGATGTACTCGACATCGACACTGAAACCGTTGAACGCGAGGAGCGGATGTTTCAAGCCATACAGAATAAGCGTTGCACAGTACAGGATATACCAACCTGCGTAGCGACTCCAGCGAAAACCTTGGCGACGCAATCCATATGCGACTCGAACCAAGGCGATGACCGCCAAGCACGCGATCGCGATGGTTCCCCATAGGTTTCCTAACCCGGACAAGACAGATATGTCAAGCCCTTGGTTGACAATTGCAAATGCGCCGAGAGCGTAGACACACCATCGGGCAAGTGCGTCGCCATAGTTCGATTGCGCACTGGACGAGTGGTCTTCCGCTGTCGGCACAGACGTCTGCACCATGGCAAAACTCCTATAAGTTTGATCGAGCCTTTTACAAGCAGGCTCGTCCCACTTCACTATATCAATTCTACCCGAAATTCCCCGGATACCATACTACAGGTTTCCGACACGTTGTCGAATTTTTCGACCCGCCTCGCACATTTGTTGAAATTGTGACAGTCGACAAAGAGGTTGAACCTACGGTGGAAATGACGAGTCGTTTCAAGTGTGCAAAAATCATGGAGTAGGGATGAGGCGCGTGAAACTGCGGAAGAGAAAAAGCCGCCCCAAAAATGTGGCGCCTGACAAGCAAAAAGCGAGAAAGCGTCGGGCATTTCGTGTACGTGTTGTGTATGGTCTTGTATTTCTTTCGTTTTCATCGCTTATTTTGCGTATGGCCTATGTTCAGGTCGCACAAGGAAAGACATTCCGCCAGTCGGAGATGACCACTCAGTACGCCCGCGTCCCCATTCTTCCGCAACGCGGATGGATTTACGATGCGAATGGTCAGGTGCTGGCGTGGGACAAGCCGGTTCTCGCCATTGAATTGGATCGCTATACGCCGATGACCGACGCCCAGTTGCACCAATTGGCTGCGATTCTGGCGCCAGTATTGGAGACGACAGCAAGCTCGCTGTATCAAACCATGCAAAGTCAACCTGGTGCTTTGCAGGTGACCTTAGCATCGAATGTGACCGACGCGCAGGTTGCGTTTGTCGTAGAACATCAGACCGAATTGCCTGGTGTCCAGGTTGTACAAGATTATGAACGGCAATATCCGTATGGCGATCTCGCTGGCCAGGTACTTGGCTACGTCGGCGCAATCACTGCGCAGAACGTAAACCAGTACAAGGGTTATCTATACAGCCAAAAGGTTGGCGAAACCGGCATCGAATATGAATACGAACACATTTTGCAGGGTAAGCCTGGATATGACCTGGTCACCATCGACAGTGCAGGCAATGCGGTGGGAAGCGTCGGCGATATTGCACCTGTCGACGGCGACAATATTCAATTGACCCTCGATGGGCGCGAGCAGGCCGAAGCGCAGATGATTATGCAAAACATGATCGATAGTAACAGTGCGAATAAAAATAATATCACCGACGCTGCGGCGGTCATGCTCAATGTAAAGACAGGCGGCGTCATCGCGATGGTCAGCTATCCCTATCTAGATCCCAACTGGTATACGAACGGATCGTATATTCACCACGTTCATTACCTAGAGACTTCTGGCGCGCAGTTGAACAATGCGATTGACACCTACAATTATCCGGGGTCGACGGTCAAACCTGCCAATATGCTGACGGCGCTCAAGGCAGGCGTCGTAACGCCGAAGACATTGATTGAAGACGACGGGTATATTTACATTGGGACGCAGCGCAAGAATGAAGACGAGGGCTTCGTGTTTGGCCTTGTCAATCCGATTGAGGCTTTGACCGTATCAAGTGACGTGTTTTTGTACGAAGTAGGTCTTCATTTGGGCAAGTGGTTTGGCAGTACCACGACAAGCGGTGGTGGTTACCCGAGTTCGGATGGCAGTTACCAAAACTATCTGGATACCGATTTTGCAAAGGGTATCAACGCGCTGTTTCAGGGCGAAGAGAATTTCGGTCTCGGGCTTCCGACAGGTATCGATTTACCTTATGAATCGTCAGGAAAGTTCTATATTGAAAACTATCGCAAAGGCAACATCCAGGTTCCTTATAATTTGAAGGCAAGCGAGCAATCGATTGCGAAGACTGGAAAGTATGTGAACTATGGCTCTCCAGCGAGTCTGGCGGATGCGGCCATCGGCCAATCGCAGATGTTTACGCCAATGGAATTGGCGGAGTACGCGATGACGTTGGCAGACGAGGGGCTGCGCCTCAAGCCACATTTATTGGAGAACGTCTTTGGCCCTGACGCCACCCCGAGTTCCGGGGCAAAGCCATTACGGTCGTTCAAAACACAAGTGGTGGGGCAGGTCAAGGGGGCTCCTTGGCAGTGGCATCTTATTCAGCAGGGCATGTATGGTGTGACGTCCAACCCAAGTGGTACCGCATACTATGCATTTATGGGTGCTCACTATCAGGCAGCTGGCAAGACCGGGACTGCGCAGATTTATATCAACGGTAAGCCGACCGACAACTCCGTATTTATCTGTTATGCACCACTGAATCACCCTTTGGTGGCGGTGGCCGTCATGGCGCCTGGCGGCGGCTATGGAGCACAGTTCTCGGCTGTCATCGCGCGTCAAATGATCGATGCCTATTTTAACGAGCATCACGAGCCGTGGATGCCGAAAAGTGGCTGGACAAGTACAGCAATTCCTGCGAATTGGAAGACATCTGCAGCCTATCTCGTGCCGGAACAGAGTCACTGATGCTCATTGTGAAGCTTATTTGTAAGGATTATGATCAAGTGGGCGAGCAAGAGCCGCGGGCGCGGCAGGCTCGCCCATTTCTTGCCCGAGTGAAGAGGTGCTGAGATGGTGCAACAAGAACGAAGACAAGCTGCAACTTGGCGGCGCTTAATCGTGTTATTTGGACTGTTGGTGGTTGTCGCCGTCGTCTTTTCGGTGGCACGCGATTCAGCCAGAATGCGGCTTTTACCCGAGGTGGAGCGCGAGTCTATCCAATGGGGCTTGGCCATCGTCTGGTTTGTCGTGGGCGTTTTGTTGATTCGCCAGTTGCGCCGTACGATCTCCTATGTCACACGCGTTCACACAAATGCAGACGCGCGGGTGCAAAGCCTTGTCGATCGCGCCATCTCTGGTGTTGGTTACGCCTTTGTCCTGGTGGTCGGATTGCACTTGGTGCAGGTGAAGATCGGAAGCATCCTTGTAGGTGGCGCGGTGACCGGCGTGATCGTCGGCGTTGGTGCGCAATCGACGCTCGCCAATCTCATTGCGAGCATGGTGCTGTTTACGCTCCGCCCATTTCAAATTGGTCAGTACGTGAGTGTGCGTACATACGTGTTCGGTGGCGTCGAATATAGCGGAACCGTCGTCGATATCAATTGGTACCACACGATCTTACAGGAAGGCGATGTTCGTCGAATTTTACCCAATTCATCCGTTATCGGCTCCGCCATTACGGTCGGTGCCAATGTTGGCAACAAACTTTGTGTCGTACCTTTGCCCTATACCACACCGTTTCGCGCTTTTGAAGAACGGGTTGCGGAGGTGACAGGGGGGCAAGCGAGCGTCTCAATTAAGGAATTTGGGAGTGATACCTACGTAGTCCAAGTACAACTCCCGGCGCGCTTCGACCTGGAATTGATTCGCGAAGCAATCGCCGATTTTCGCCGGGAAGATGAACGCTAAGGGGATTACGAATTGGGAGGCAAGCTTTTCACAAACCGTCTGCTCAAGGAGAGGATGGCCCACAGTGCGGCGAAGGCAAGTAATCCGAACGTAAAAGCGTGAATTTCGTGCGTGATCGCAAACCATCGGCGTCCGAGAAAACTACCAGCGTACGTGAGCATGTACACCCATGGGAAGGAGCCAATCAAGGTATAGGCGACGAAGGGGCGTGCAGGCATGCGGGAGACGCCGGCGGGGAGCGAAATGAAGGTGCGCACGATGGGCAACATACGAGCGACTAAGATGGCCGATTGTCCGCGCCCGGCAAACCAACGGTGCGCGAGTTGAAGATGGCTTTCGGAAAGCCGTGTGAGGCGGGCGTAACGCATAATGGCGAGCATGCTGCCGTAGCGACCAATGGAGTACGCGATAGACGCACCAAGTACATTGCCGAGCGTGCCACAGGCCACCACGCCCCAGAACTGAAGGTGCCCCAATCCTGCCAGATACCCCGCAAACGGCATAATCAACTCGCTAGGCAATGGAACACATGCACTCTCCAACGCCATGGTAATCAATACGCCAAGGTATCCTGACGCTTGCAAAAAGGACATGATGGCATGTGACACGGTATTTTCCCCCTGATTTTGAGTGTCAAAGCTAAAGACTAGGTTCGCGCCAGAAAAGTTCATCAGTTTAAAGGTGGATGGCCATTGTCAGCGCGATCGCGTTGTGGAGTGTAGATTGGTCGCTGACGTGTGTGCTTCTATCTTTTCAATGAATTCATACGGTATACTAATCATGTATGATTCAAATCGATTTAGGGGAAGGAGGATGCGCATGAAAACGCTTAAGGATGAGTGTTCGATTCCAGAGCGGATGTTGGCAGCCTATCTAACGGATCCGATGCACATCGAACTGCAAGAAAAACCAGTTCCCCAGATTCGGGACGACGAAGTGCTAATACGCGTGGAGTCTGTGGGCGTTTGCGGATCCGATGTACATTATTACGAGCATGGGCGGATTGGTCGCTATGTCGTCGAGCGCCCGTTGATTCTCGGACACGAATGTGCAGGGACGGTCGTTCGCGTTGGCGATGGTGTTCACCATCTGCGGGTTGGGGATCGAGTTGCGGTAGAGCCAGGCGTCACATGCGGACGCTGCCCGGCGTGTAAATCAGGTCGGTACAACTTGTGTCCAGATGTTCAATTCCTCGCCACACCGCCAGTTGACGGGGCCTTTGCGCAATATCTGGCGCATCGTGCGGACTTCGTGTATCGCATTCCGGACGATATGTCGTTTGAGCAGGCAGCTCTCGTCGAGCCGTTCTCGGTTGGTTTGCACGCATTGAATAGAGTGCGACTGCAGGCCGGCGAACGCGTGGCCATCATGGGCATGGGCCCGGTCGGGTTGATGTGCGTGATCGCAGCCAAGATGAAGGGGGCTAGTGAGATTGTCGTCGGCGACGTCGAGCCGCGACGATTGGACGTGGCACTGCAAATGGGGGCTACGCACGCCGTTCATGTAGGCACCCAGGATGTTGGTGAGGTCGTACAGGATCTCTTTGGCGGAGAAGGCGTTGATGTTGGCGTCGAGACGGCGGGCAATCCGGCTGCGCTGACCAGTCTGTTTGCTATCGTTCGCCGAGGTGGCAGGATGGCACTTGTCGGGATGCCTCCGATTGCCGAAAACACCATCAACGTGACGCAGTTTGTGGACGACGAGATCGAAATGTGTGGCGTCTTCCGATATGCCAACACGTACCCTGCGGGCATCTCCTTGCTGCGCCGGATCGATACGTCGTCGCTTATCACGGACGCGTATCCGCTGTCGAAAGTGGGCGAGGCGCTGGAGCGCGCCCGAACCAACAAAGCGGGCAGCATCAAGGTGATGGTCTACCCGCAGCGTTGAATGCGGTATAGCCGGCGGCGTTCTATAAGATGTGACTGCCGAACACACCGAGCAAGTACGAGATGACGCCTACGATCACGCCGGCCAACGTCATTTCGATGCCACTGGACCACCAGGAACGCACGGTGACCAGGCTTTTGAGTGCACCGACGACAAAGTGTGCGAGCAAACTGACGATGGCGGCAGCAATGACTGCTCCAATGCCGCGCATGAAAAAGAAAGGGATCAGAGGAACGATGCCGCCGATAAACGTCGAGATGGCTCCAGAAATCGCAGATCCCCAGACGTTTCCACGGCTCGCTTCATGAATACCATGCTTCTCTTGTGCCATGGTTTTTACGAACAACTCGTCGTCCTCCGCAATGCGGTGTGCTATCTCGTTTGCTTCGGCTGCCGTAAAGCCTTTTGTTTCGTAAATTAACGAAAGAATCTCGATTTCTTTGTCGCGGTGCTGGCGGATGTTCTGCTCGGCTTCGTGAATCGCCTTTTCCATCAACTCATTTTCCGACTTGGTGGCCAGCCAAGCACCTGCACCCATGGATAATGTGCTGGCAAGCGCGCCGAAGAAACCGGAGACGAGAATGGTGTGACTGTTTGGGGTGTAACCGGCGACGCCGGCGATAATGCCGAAGATAGCACCCAAGCCATCGTTGACGCCGTAAATGGCATCTCCTATCCAACCAGGGGCTTTGCGTTTTTGTTCGTGTCCTAACAGCTCATCGAGTCGTGCAGATGGCGACATGGTACTCAATGTAATCTTCCTATCTATATGAAGTGTCATCATGCGCGAGTTCTGCGCATCAACACAGTAACGCGATATGGCAATATAAGTCAATCCTAAACGAGAGGATTTGAGTAACCTTACTGCGGCAGTTAGGGGACAAGCCGTTACTCCACGCTCGGCTTTTTGCGGGGTTGATTGCGTAATGAAAAACGTGGCAGTTTATAAGCGCTTGTCGCTGCAACTACCACGCGCGATGTTTGTCAGACAAGAGGGCGGCACAACCGTGGTCATTTGCGTAGCGCGATCTTGTTCCATAACTTGCGGGTGAACTCGCTTGTCGCAAAACGTCCGCCAAACGACACGCGACGTTGGCTATATGTCTGGAGCACAGCTTCATACACACAACGAGTGGCGATGTAGCTCGATTGTTCCATTCAAATGCACCTCTTTCCTTTTCTGCCTCGATTATATGGCGACTTTCTGCAGTTGGATCATCATTGAAACGCTTCCAATGTGAACAATGTTTCATGTGAAGCGTTTGCTTTGTGAACGTTTAGCAGAAACCGATTTCTTACACTTTGACGTGCGAATGGAGGACACACTATGACTGACGCTTATCGGAATATTCCTTCCTTGAGTGAGCGCTATCGCCCGTACTTTCGCATTGGTGCTGCCGTCAATGCCAAATCCCTGAAGACCCACCGCGACTTGTTGGTCACGCATTTTAACAGCGTGACCGCAGAGAACGAAATGAAGTGGGAAGAGATTCATCCAGAACAGGATCGATACGAGTTCGCGAAGGCGGATGCAATGGTAAATTTTGCCCGAGAGCACGGTATGTTTGCCCGCGGCCACACGTTGGTCTGGCACAATCAAACGCCAGCCGCAGTGTTTCTGGACGATCTCGGTCAAACAGCGACAGCGGCCGTTGTCGAGCGTCGACTCGAAGAGCATGTGGCAACAGTGCTTGGTCGATACCACAACGACATCGGCTGTTGGGACGTGGTCAATGAGGCAGTCGTCGATGCGGGTACAGGATTTTTACGGGACAGCCGCTGGCTGCAGGCCCTTGGCGACGATTACATTGCGAAGGCTTTCCGCATCGCACATCAAGCGGCACCCGACGCACTGCTCTTCTACAACGACTACAACGAAACCAAACCCGATAAGTCGGAGCGTATTTACAAACTTGTTGCAGGTCTGCTCGATCAAGGTGTTCCCATCCACGGAATCGGTATGCAGGGGCATTGGATGTTGGACGATCCGGCACTGGACGAAATCGAACGAGCCATCGACCGCTACGCGTCACTCGGTGTGCGCCTTCACATCACAGAACTCGACGTGAGTGTTTATGGCAATGTCCACGGCACGGGCGGCCAATCGCAAGAAGTTCTGCCCTACGACGATGAACTTGCCGAACGTTTGGCCGAGCGTTATCGTTCACTGTTTTCATTGTTGCGCGCTCGCAAGGATGTCATCGAAAGCGTCACGTTCTGGGGGGTTGCCGATGATGATACCTGGCGGGACAACTTCCCTGTTCGCGGACGCAAAGACTGGCCGCTGCTGTTTGACGTGAACCACGGGCCGAAACAGGCGTTTTGGAGCGTGGTCGAATTTTGACAAGAATCTTATGACTTCTTCCAACTTCGCTGGAAGGTGTGGTAGGATTGGGTAGGCAAAACAGCTGTGAGAAGCCAGAAGTCTATCCAGGGGGACCACAAATGTCGAAGACAACGAAAAAGTTTTACTCGTCGCTGGCCTTGGCCGCCATAGCGGCGATGCCGATCGCCGCTATGGCCGAGCCGGTGTCGGCGCAAACCACCTTAACAAAGGGCCAATTTCTAAGCATGTTTTTAGAATCGGTCAACATAAAGCCAGATTTATCTGGAAAGTCAACCTTTCAGGACGTGTCATCGAAGACCGCACTGTGGGGGTATGTGCATAAATCCTTGGAGTTGGGTTTGGCGACCCCGGACAATAAGACGAGATTTGGTGTATCCGATGCAGTTTCTGCGGCGTTTGCAACGAGCGTCGCGGCGAAGTATTACCACATGGATCTCGCGGGTCAGCCACCTCTGACATGGGCAGCGAAACAAGGGTTGATAGCAAGTAGCACAGGGAATTTGACGTTGGCGGAAGGAAAGCAGTTCATTGCGAAGTTAAAGGCTTTTGCTTCTTCCATCGCATCGATTCCTGGCTCGTGGACGCTCTCGAGCACGAAGCGCAAGGAATTCTCGAGTGCGTTGGCCAATTACGACAATGCGCTGTACAGTCAGACCACTTGTGTCGAGACTGATCGTCTGCAAATTCAAATTGCTCCAAAGTGGCGCTCCGATGCGTCCCTTGTCTCGGCTTTACAATCAGAAGCGAATCAATATGAGCGCTACACAAGCACGTACGATGTCGGTACGGCAAACGGACAGAGTGCCGCTATCGCACAGTCCACTTTGGTTGAGGGTGAGCAGGGGAGCAACTCGGCGAAGAGCGACGGAACGTGGACGTACGTCAACTATCATGATGACGTGTATTTTAACGATGGCTCCGGAGGCTGGTCGAAACAGTCAAACTTTGGTTGGATGGCTCCCGAAAGTGTACAAATTCCTGTGTTTACGACCGGTGCACTTCAGGACGTAAAATATCAGAAGGGCGTTGGTGAAGACGTATTCACCGGGCAACTAAAATCGCAGGTTGCGGCGGATTACTACGCACCGTTTATCCAAGGATTTTTGTCCACAGCATTGAATACGTCAACCGTATCGCAGTCACTTGTCCATCAAATAGGGGAACAAGTAGTGGCGAGTGTTACGCTTCATATCTCGCTGCAGAATGGGAACCCCGTGTTGACGGCTGAAGATGTTCGTACGCTCATGCGCTTGCCGAAAAGCGTGATCAGCCGTTTGGGTGGAAACGGCGCTTCGGCCAAACGCGTCTCAGAAGTCATTCAGTCCATGGATGTTGTCATGTCCGCACATGCGACCATCGCGTACCAAAATATACCGTTGGTATTGCCGTCTGGATTGTCTATACCAGGTTGGCCCAACAGTGCGGGCAACGGCACCGGCAATTCAACCAGCAGTTCTGGCAATTCGACTACCAATTCGACAGGCAATGGGGTATCAGGCACAGGAACGGGGAATAGTACAGCAACCAATGCGATTGGCACCTCTACGGCCAACGGAACGAGCCCTTCTGGCGGTCAGCCTGAAAACGTGTCTGGCATCAGTAATTCAGCGTCGTGATCGACAATGACTGCCTTTTTGCGGCTACAAGGGGGAAGGCGGATGGAACTAAAACGAGTAGAAGATGGTGTTCATGCATTGCGTGAAGACGGGGTGCGCATCGGGTACGTGTCCTGTTCGCCGCTTGGCGAACACGCCTGGTCCATCGACCATACCGTTGTTTCACCTGATTACCAAGGCCAAGGGGTGGCCGCGATGTTGATTCGCGAACTGGTCAACATGGCTCGCGACGAAGGCCTAAAGCTTCGGCCGGTGTGCTCCTATGCCAAGGTGCAGTTCGAGCGCCATCCGGACTATGTAGACGTGTTGCTTTCGAGTTGAAACGCAAAAGCGTTTCCGGGTTAAACGCAAGCCGGTCGCCGTGCGGATATCCGCGCCGACCGGCTTGCGTATGTTCGTGGTTGTATCAAGATGTAATCACATTGTCCCAAAGGTTAGCGACGCTGACCTCGTGCACGCCTTCGCCGATGTCCGTAATGTAAAATGAAGGCTCCCTGCCTGTACGTTGTTTGTATTGTTCTGCGACGGATGTTGTAAATGTCGACACGCTGTCCCGCGCCACAAGGCTTACCGTGCAGCCGCCAAATCCCGCGCCTGTCATGCGAGACCCAATACATCCTTCGGCATTCCAAGCGGCCTCGACCAGTGCATCCAACGCCTCGCCCGTCACTTCGTAATCATCCCGCAGGGATCGGTGTGACTCGTTCATCGATTCGCCGAATGCTTTCAAGTCGCCCCTTCGTAGCAAGTCTGCCGCATGATACGCGCGATCGCTTTCAAAGACGACGTGACGCGCCCGGCGTAGCAAAATCTCCGCATCCAGTCCTGTAGAGTGCGCGTTTTCCAACAGCGTGGCAGCCTGTGGCCATTGTGCCGGCGAAAGATCCGCCAATGCCTGTAGCTGCGGCCACTCCTGACGGAGAATGGCGAGTGCTGCTTCGCATTCGGCACGCCGCTCGTTGTATTTCGATCCGGCGAGCTTGCGCGGCACGTTCGTGTTGGCAATGACAAGTTGGTAGCCGCTTGCGTGCATTGGTACCAACTGGTACGCGAGCGTCTGGCAGTTGAGCGAAAGTGCCGCGTCAGCCTGACCCATCGCGACGGCAAACTGGTCCATCACACCGCAGTTGACACCCACAAATTCATTTTCTGCCCGTTGTGATAAGAGTGCCATCTTTTCTTTGCTTAGACGAGCGCCAGCGAGCGCGTCGATGGCCGCCGCAGTCGCGACCTCCACAGACGCACTCGATGAAAGGCCGGCTCCAATCGGCAGATTGCCGTGAAAAAAGAAGTCGGCTCCTTCAACTTCCACGCCTTCTTTGCGCAGGATGTCGATCACGCCAAGCGGATAGTTGGCGTATTCATACGCGGGATCGTAGATGATATGGGTGGCGTCGACATCGACGACGAGATCGGAAAACGTCGATGCGAAGCGGAAACGTCTGTCGGTACGTGGACGTACCAGAACCCATGTGCCGATGCCAAGCGCCGCTGGCAGGACATATCCGCCATTGTAATCGGTGTGCTCACCGATCAAATTCACCCGACCGGGCGCGAAAAACGCGCGCAAGTCAGCCTGCGAACCTGGTGAAAATGTTAAAGCTTGTTCAAGGATGTCAGACCAGCGGATCGACATGTTTATTCGCTTCCTTTCGTGTTTGGATGGCGGCTTTGAGTACAGGGGCCGTCTGTTCTACGGCCATTGGATTACATGGCGCCCAGGCACCGGTTTCTGAGGAAGCGAGGTATTTCAACCGCGTTTCCGTTTGCAGTGGCGGATAAAACTCAATATGGAAGTGGAAGTCGGGCACGCCTGCCTCCTGGTTCACGGGACTTTGATGGATCGCCATCATATATGGGAATTCGCGGTGAAACAGTTCGTCCATGCCACTCGTGACACGTTTCAGTATGCGTGCGAGATCTGTCCGCTCTTCATCCGTAAATTCTGCGATCGTTCCGACGTGTCGCTTCGCTGAGATGAACGCGCCGTATGGATAGTCGGTGAAAAACGGAATATACGCTAGAAAGTGCTCTGTTTCATCCAACATGCGCACGCCGACGCGCTGCTCTTCCGCATTGATGTCACACATCAAGCAGTGCCCGGTTTGCTCCCGGTGCAAGTGAAAAGATTCCAATTCGACACGCAGCTTTTGTGGCACGTACGGATACGCGTAAATCTGGCCATGCGGATGCGGCATCGTCACGCCGACCTCCGGCCCGCGGTTCTCGAAGATAAACACGTATTTGTGGCGTGGGTTTGCGGACAGCGCTTGAAAACGATCCGCCCATAGATCCACCAACTTGCGAATGTGTGCAACGGGAAGTTGTGGCAAACTTGTGGTATGCTCTTTCGAATATAAAATCACTTCGCACTTTCCGTATGCGGGTTGCACGTGATACAAACCGGTCGCCACGTCGTCCGGTATTGGTGGATCTTGCGACAACGCCGGAAAATCATTGTCGTACGCCAGCACTTCATAGTTGTCAGGAACTTTACCTGAGCCAGGGCAAAATGGGCAATTGGTCTTGGGGAGATTGGGACGTTTATGGCGGTTGGACGCGACCATCGTCCAGTCGCGCAACAACGGGTTATAGCGAATTTCAGTCATGGTTGTCACCTCTTCAGGATAAGCTATCCGATGCAACAGGCACCGGCGTCTCGACAACATTTACGTCCATGTCCTGCAGCGCCCGACGCTCCGAATCTCCTGGAAGTCTATCGGTAATCAGCACATCCACTTCATCCATACGGGCGAAGCTGCACATCGCCTCGATACCCCATTTGGTATGATCCGCCAATACAACAACCTTGGCGGCACGTTCCATCAGCGCCCGGTTGATAGAAGCCTCCTGCAAATTGGGTGTCGATAAACCGTAATCGATATGCATGCCATTGGTGCCCAAAAATAAGACATCGGTTCGGAATTGGCGAACCATGCGCTCTGCAACAGGGCCAACCAGAGCGTCCGAGGGCGTTCGGTAATGTCCGCCCGTGAGCAGAATATCGTCGTATCCGTTACGGCACAATTCGCCAGCGACGTTCACCGAGTTGGTCAACAGGGTCAAGTCTCGAAACCCCACGATGGCCTGTGCCAGCATCCAGGTGGTGGTTCCCGCCCCGATCCCGATGGTCATTCCGGGCTCAATGTATTGTAATGCCGCCCTTGCAATAGCCGACTTTTCTCCAATCTGCATAATGCGCTTATGCATATAGGGCAGTTCACTGGAGACTTTCGCCACTTGTCCGCCGCCAAACGACTTTTCGACCAAGCCTTGAGCCTGCAGCGCTTTCATATCGCGCCGCACGGTGATTTCGGAAACCCCTAGGCGTTCAGCCAGTTGTCGGTAGGACGCGAAGCCATGTTGGGCGAGCAACTGCAGCAACAGCTCCTGCCGTTGTTTCGGATACACGCAAACGCCTCCATATCAGACACCAGTCTGCGGTGTTCATTAATTATCATACCATAATCGAATCATGATCAACATGTGATAATAAATGAAATTCAAATGGAACTTACGTGTGATTTGGCAAGTGCATTCCTGCATGGAAGCGTGAATGGAGTTTGTGAGAGAGGGGGAATCTATTGTCGCAAAACGGAAATTGCCATTTACATTTCGCGTGGAGGTTTTCATTGATGCAACAGCAACAACAGCCCAACGCCCCATACGGTGCACATGAAATCATCGGCATGCACGAGGCCCTCAGCACGAAGTCAGCCAACGTTGAAATGTTCTCTTTTTTAAGCCAACAAGCCCAAGATATGCAGTTGCGCAATCTGCTTCAGCAACAGGCGCACATGATTGAACAACACTACGTGCAGGGCGTACAGATCATGCAGGGATCTGCAAACGCAAACAATCAACTGGCTTACCAACCGACGATGCATGTTCAGCCTAAGCTCGGCCTGCGCAATCCAAGCCATCCGGCGCCGAATATGAACGCACAGTCGTTGTCGGATCGCACAATTTGTACGGTCGCACTGAACCTTCATAAATTCGGTGCAACTGCTTGGACAAGCTTTGCGCTAGAGTGTGTGAATCCACAGTTCCGGGCTTATCTCATGGCGGGCGCCAACATGTGCGATCGCATGGCATACGACATTTTCTCATTCATGAACCAGAAAGGCGATTATCAGGTGCCTACATTGCAACAGAACACCACGCAGACGATGATTCAGTCGTATCAACTGCCACAACAGCCAACCATGCAACAACCACACATACAGTGAGGATCGGTTGATGAAAGCTACGGGCGATCCGCAACCTTTGGCGGATCGCCCTTTACGTTATATGGGACTAAAACGAGATTCAAGATAACTTCGAGACAGAATGGGTATCCTATTTAGCAAGGTCACCACGTGTATCCAACCCAAAGCAGATGAGGCAAGGAGTCTGGTTTATGCAGTACTATGCAAATGTTGAGCAGACGATGGTTGCGTATTGCTTTGGTCGACCCGAAGATTTGTCAAACACGTTTAATCACTTTGAGCAGACTGTGGACGAGCTGTTACATGATGGCGAATTGCTCTGGACAGTATCCGAGAGTGCTGGACTTGTATTAAGGGGAGAACGTTGGTACCTGTGGTTTAAGCATGCACACGAAGATGGACGCATGGAGGGCAAGGTCTACGAATTGCAAGATGAGAGCGCCATTTTGGCTCAGGTCGGTGAGGAGTTGCCATGGCTCGACGCCGATTGCCGGATGCGCTTATTGCGAGCGTTGTTGGCCAAGCGAAGGGGCGCATAACGCCTCCTAGCTTGGAGTGTTCAGCAGGAAATCGCAGCACTTTTCTCTAAATAGTCTGGTATGGGCGAGTGCAATCACCGTTTGATTGTAGTTGGCTCAGATCATCGACGATGTGGAGGAACGTGCGTGAAACGAACGCGGAGATTTGGATCTTGGGCCATTGGCAGCGCTATCATCGCAACGATTTTGGCCGCTGGCGCAGGTATGGCATCGGCCGATACGACGGGTTCCAGTACGGCGGGTACAAACGGAATTAGCTCGTCCGGCGCGGGAAGTGAAGCTGGTGGGCAGAGCCCGATGGGCAGTGATGTGTTGGGACAAACTGTCGCAACGCCTTCTGTGATCGACGTCAGCAATACATATCCAACCATCGGTGAACGCGTGACGTACAGTGCATCTGGGCTCGTGCCTAAGCAAACCTATCGGGTGCTGTGGGAAGCTTTCCAAGGGACATGGGACGTTGACGGGAACACCTTTGTAGGCGAGTCCTATACGCCTTTTGTCAAGGTATTGGGGACAGTGACAGCGGACGCAAACGGCGAAGTGCATGGTGTGCTACGAGTACCCACCGGCTACGGCGACATTCATCAAATCGGACTGGCGGATGCAAGCGGGATTGTCGCGGCGCAAGGCAGTGTTACGGTTAAACCGTCTTTCACAATCAGTCGCACGCGGGAGTCGGAGGGAGGCTTTTTTACCATCCGCGTACAAGGCATTGGCTATGGTGCCTATTCAAGTGCATACGAAGTCTTGTATGACAATCATTTGATGGGCAACATCGCAGCTGTGACAACCAACGGTACAGCGGTCTTCCAGGTGCGAGCGGAGGGCATCGGATCCCATCTGATTGAAATTGCTCCCTGCTCTATTGGTTCGCCATACCTCAATGAACAGCAATCTCCGTATAGCTGGAAGCCAACATTTTCGATTCCTGTGACGGTTACAAAGGGACATCCGGTCGATGTCAAGGATTCGATTCCTGCTCCTTCAATCAGCACAGGGAACCACCTCATTGCGTCGCCCGGGCATGGTATTGTCGGCAGTACCTTTACACTCACGGGCCAAGGACTTCCCGCAAATGAATCATTGACGCTTGAATGGTCGAATACGGTTGGGAATCATGTAACAGCAGCTGGCTACCATTCTGCGCAGACGGTGCTGGGACATGTGACCACGAGTAGCACGGGCACGTTTACCGTTAAGATTCCCGTGCCCGTTAATGTGGGCGGGCCGCCGCACACCGTAGAGGCGGTCGATCCGGCGGGAACTATCGTCGGTACAACGACGTATCAAATCTATCCGAGTCTCGTGTCTGCACCGAAGGTTGTAAAGGCAGGGCAAGTTTTCACGATTCACTTGCAGGGCGGCGGCCCGGATACCTATGACAACTGCTACAGCGTACTCTACGACAACAGTTCGATTGGCTATGCCTGCGGCTTCAACACAAATGGTGATATGCAAATTCAAATTCGCGCGACTGGCGGGCCAGGCATCCACTACATCGATCTCTACCCAACGATTCAGCAAGGCAACCAGAAGGTTCCTAATCTCTACGTGTTGCCCTTGTTGACCTATAAGCTGGATCATCCAGGGGAAGCACAGCCTGCGTTTCACCTCGTCATCGATGTCCAATCGTAAGCTCAATGCGCATTGGCATGAACGATTGTACGGATAGGCTATCCATTGCCCAAAACGATTTAGTTGTTCGCGTATCATTTCTGCCTAGTGTTGAATTTGGTATATTCGTACTGTTCCAAGGCGGGTATGATAGCGCTTTTACACCACGCAGCTTAACCGTAGCGCCAAGTAAGATCCCGGATTTTAGGCAGAGAGGGGAAGTCAAATGGTCAAGCGAGTTTTAGCAGGATTGGCGGCAACATCTGTCGTTCTTGGTACGGGTGTCCCCATGACAATGGCAATGACGTTGCCATCGTGGTTTCAGGCCACCGTGTCTGTCGGTGGACAAACGCTCAGTCAGCCGGAAACCTTCTCGTTCAACAACCAAACCTACTTGCCCGTTTTCTACGTTGACAATGCGTTCACAAAGCTTGGTTACAAGGCGACCTGGAATGGTGCGAAACACGTATGGGATCTGGAACTTCCAGCGAATCTCGCATCCGCAGTTGCCTCGGCTAAATGGAGTGATTCAGGCAACACGTCCATCTCCATCAACGGCCAGGTCGTGGGGAAAACGGCAACCACAGTTGAAGCGGATCCGGCAACCAACAATAAAACCACGTATATCCCCATTACCGTACTACAATCGATCATCGGCGCAGTGAATGCGGGTAGTTGGAACGCGAATCAACGTGTTTTTGATATCAACACGCCAAATTCAATCACGGCTGTCGACGCGTACAACGGACAGATTGTCGTCCAATTTGCGAATTCGTTCACGGTTGCTCCAACAGGCAGTGAGATTAGCATCACCGGCAGCGACGGTTCGACCGTAACCCCAAGTGCAGCACAATTGAGCTCGGATGGCAAGACCGTAACGTACACCATTCCTGAGATCACACCACCAGGTCCGGTGCCGCACTATAGTGTGTCCTATATGGGTGGCAAGGCCGTGCTCGGTTATGAGCCCGTTGTGGCGGTCAACGATGGAACACCGGGCGTGACATCGGGTGCCTTGCAGGTCGGCAAGACCCTTACGGTGAGCGGCGTGAGCGACCAATGCAAGCCGATGCCAAGCTTGACATTCACCTCGGATAATACGTCTGTGGCCACGGTTGCCAGCGACGGTACCGTGACCGCAGTTGCCCCAGGCGTCGCACATATTCAAGCGACAGACGGACAAGGTTTTCAAGCAAAGGTACCGTTTACGGTCTATGTGCAAGGCGCGAACGATCCGACCATTCAGTCTGTGACGGCAAACTCCAACAGCCTCGTTGTCACGTTTGATCAAGCGTTTACCGCCGCACCAACGGCTGACGAGTTCATTGTGACTGAGACGGATGGCTCGACCTCGACCCCTGTTGTCGTGTCGGGTGTGTCGCTCAGCAGCGATGGCAAGACCGTCACGCTAACTTTGCCGGCACCGAGTAGTTCCAGCTCTTCCTCGAACTCGTCGACTTCCTCGAGTTCAAGTTCATCGACATCCAGTGCGGCGCCGCAATACAGTGTATCGTTCCTTGATCACACTGCTGTATCGACTACCGTTGCAGCGAATAGCTCTGCGAGTACCGGTAACACGACGTCCAATTCGAGCAACAGTTCGAACTAAGAAAATTACACGGATGTAACGCGCCGAATAGAACGGTTTGGTTAGGTGCCCCAAGCTAAGGTTGGGGCACCATTTGTATTTGCCCGAAAATGTCACAAGGTCTTCAACTATGCATGACGAATACAATCGGATAGCATCGAATCTTGTAGAGAGAAACGTCATGTAGCACAAAGATCGTGAGGGGACGCTTGTGAAGACGTTAGAAGGAATGCAGGCACTCGATGTAGCGACGCGCTACGGGATTACGTTGTATGATACATATTATGGAAATGAGGTGACCGTTGCGGAAGCTCGCCAGTTTATTGAAAGCAGGCGAGATCCATCGACATTCATCCTGAAGGATTGGCCGGACACGGAGGGTGAAGCCGAAGATGTCCTCCTAATGCACATTTATCGGGCGCTCAAGGAAGGTCAGATACACAGTGGCCGCGTCGACTTGTTGCTTGAAGGCGGACCGGGGCCGCGAATCAACCTTGCCGCTGCCGAGCTTGCTGCGCTGCGACTGGCGGATCGAAGGATTCTCGAGGTCGAGGATAAAGACGATGGCGTCTATTACCATGTACCACAAACGACTTATTTAACACAGGAGTTTTTAAGTAAGCTCTCCGAGTTCGTATGTGACGAGTGCAGACATATGGATCTGACGGGGCCGTTTCATGAAACCTGCCTGCATGCCTTGATCGACGCCATTCGTCGCGGTCAGTTCACGTTTGAGGACATTGCGGAAGAACGGCTGGGTGAAGGGGCGACTCCACTCAGTCGATTGTTTCAGGGGAATCTTGGGCAATGGTCTCGGCGCGTGTCGGAGACGAAGTCGAAGTTGCAAAAGGCCTGGAAGGCAAGACGTAAAGCCGTCGTGACCAAGGCGGAAAAACATCGGGACAAACGCAGTGTCATAGAGTCGGATCCGGATTGGCCGACACTGTCCGTTCCGCACCGAACGCTGGAGGATCTGCAGCAGACGCGGTTGGCGGCACGCGCTGAACAGCGCCGCGAAGAAACGGTAAGCAACGCTCCATCAAGTACGTCGTGGAGCCAAGAGCCGGTGGTGGACGCCGTTTCGTCAGCACCGCTGGAGGAAGTTGCTGACAGTGTGTCAGAAACGGCAGATTTCGCTGTAAATCAGCGCGAACGCATTTCGAAAAAGGAACTCATTGCGTATTTGCAACGGATCGAAATTGTCGATGAATCTGGTGACCAGATGCGTCAACTCGCCGATTTGAAGCAACGGTGTATTGAACTCGAGGCGCTTTTAGAGTCGGCGAACACGCGGTATGACCGCTTGCGCAGTGAATGCGAACAATGGAAGGCAAAGTATGACGACTTGCAGAAAGATATGGATACGGTTTTGCAAGCGATGCAAATCGCTCGTAAGCATGCCTCGCCAGATCGAGACGGTTCGCTTTCATAAACACAGAAGACCGCCTGCGATAGCACCGGCGGTCTTCGCTCTTTATTGGGCTGTGTGATGTGTTTCGTTTACATTGGGCAGCATGCCAGGTTTGCGCACCAACGTGATCGCTGTGCATGTCACACTCGCAAGGAGCGCTCCGGTTACCCAGAATACGCCGTGAATCGACGTGACATCTGCGATTGCGCCACCGACAAGCGGCCCTAGTGTATTGCCAATCTGATTCGCCGTTTGATTCAGGCCAAATGCGCGCCCGCGAAACGATTGGGAAGTCGAGCGCACAATGAGACCATTGATGGCCGGATATACCGCACAGAAAAACATACCGTATATGAACCGAATTGCCGCGAAGGCGATCACGCTGTGAAACGGAATCTGCATCAGTGTCCAGACTGCACCGCCCACAAGGCCGACAATCATCACCTTTGGAAAGCCAACTTTGTCCGCCCACTTGCCCCAAATCGGCGCGAATAACACACTGGCAATGCCAGCGAGGGAGAAGACGAGTCCAGCGATAAATGAGGCATTTTGGGTCGACGGATCGAGTTGTGTCACGTACAAGGTGAGCACTGGTTCGATGGTCATAATGGAAAAGGAGACGACCATATTTAACAAAAGCGCGGTGACCAGTTGGCGGTTGTGCAGGGCATCGCCAATAGCGCGCACCACGGATGGCCGCGTAGTGGCTCGACGAATTTGCGCTTCTTTGACCCAAAAGATGGCGAGTAGTGCCGATATCAAGACGAGGATGGCAGCGCTGCCAAACGCCACGCGATTGCCCGCAAGTCTTGCAATCGTTCCTCCCAAGAGTGGACCTACGATGCCGCCGCCCGAACTTGCTGCGGAGATCATCGAGAGGGCGTACCCGACCTTGTCTTCCGGCGTGTTGCTGCCGATGAGTGCAATAGAACCAGGAATGTATCCGGATAGCAATCCTTGCAGGATGCGCAGGCCAAGGAGTTCGTACGGATTTTGGACGAAGGCGGTTAAGCCGTATGTAATGAATAACGCGATGCCTGCCCGGATGATCATCGGCTTTTGGCCGAATCTGTCACCCACAGAACCCCAATATGGCGCCGCAATGGCGCCGGCGAGGAATGCAGCGCTGTATAAAGCGCCTGACCAAAGTTCGGTGTGCGAGTGCACGCCAATTTTCAGAAGGAACAAGGGCAAGAAGGGGACGACCATCGAGTAGCTAGCGGATGTCAGAAGTGTGCCAATCCAAAGGACGACAAGATTTCGCTGCCAGGCTTCCATACTGATCACCAACGTTTTTCTTTCATCTTACTCCTCTTTCTGTGTATCGGAGCGAAAAAATTTCAGATCTCGTAAAATTGGCAGACAGTTGCTACGCAATGGGTATATGATGGCCAAAGAGACACTCCAAAGGTTGTGACATCCAAAAACACGAGTTTCTTGCATGCAAAGGAACGAGGAGGACATGCGATGCCAGCCATTCGCCAAGTGATCAGCACCCTTACGCAGGACGGAAAGGAATTGATGGGCCCTGACGTTCTGGCGTACCACTATCCCGACAACAACATCTTGAATGGTTCCTTGCTCACCGTGGAATCGAATCACTTCGCCGTGTTAAAGTCGCGCGGTGCCATTTTGAACGTGTACGACACGGGTCAATATGTGATTCAAACGCCGGATCGCCCCATTATCGGAGCCTTTCAACAGGCGTTCTTTGGCGGTAACAGTCCTTGGCAATACGAGGTCATCTATGTCAATCGCGCGAAACTGATTCTCGAAGTATCTGGGATCGCATACTCGCGCGAAATGGCGGAAATGGGCTATCACGTAAGCTGTTATGTGCATGTTGACACCAAGGACGACGCCTTGAAGCTGGTGCAACACATGCCGATGGCGGGGCATTACGTCAGCATGAAAGAAGTCAATTGGTACGCGGGTCCAGTGATCGAACAGTCCATTAATAAAATCGTTCAACTCACCGAGTTGGAGCGGGTGAACGAAAAGATGCCTGAAATTCTGGAACTCGTGAAAGACCACCTGCAGGAGTTTCTGTCGGTTTACGGGTTGACCTTGAACGATGTGAAGGCGCTCGTGTATCCGAAGGACGAGCGCATGAAGGAACTCATTGCCCTACGAGCGTTTGGCCTCTCTGAACTCGATGCGGTGCGTTACTATACGGCGATGATCATGGCAAGCAAAGGCGTCGTGTCGGCACCGAACATGGCCATTGGCGAGCCGTTCTTTGTCGGCAACCCGCAGGTGGCTGCGGAACGCATGACAAAACTGGGCAACGAGTCGTAAGGCCGCAAAGGGGATGGAAGAATGAGCGATCTGATGAAGTACGGCATCGCCCTCGCGCCGCGCGGCGTGGTCAACGAACTGCTGACAGGTTGGATGAACGCGTGGTTTATCAACGTCAAAGACCCGAAGTATCGCTTGCGTGAGCGCAGCCGTGCGCTCCATAACGCGATCGACAATGCCCTAGGCCAGTATTTGGCCCAGCTACGCCAGGATCTGAAAAAACTTCGCCAGGCGTTGCCTGAACCAACGCGCGAACATCCATTCCCGCCCTTGGAGGGTCTGGCGGCGGTGAAAGAGATGGAGCAATACATTCGCCGTGTGGAGCACGTCCGGACTATTGCCTTATCTGCTCCCATTCCACCAGACGAGTACGTGTTTCATGGCACGGCGGAAAACGAACAAATGCTCTACGATCTGCTCGCGGTGGACGGCGAGATCGCCAGAGCCATGCAGTCGATGGATGAGACCACAATCGATCAAATCGAAGCGATCCTCGTTCGCCGCAACGCGCTGTTGCAACAGTGCACCGCACCGTAATCGGAGCGCTGGTTCATCGCCTTGCAATGAGGAACATTGTCAGAGGCGCGGGGGTGTGCGGGGAATCATGGATTCGGCGACGGCTCGAGCCGTTTTGTCCGCGGCACCTCGCGCTTCTGCGTAGAACCGCATTTGCGATGCACAGGGTGTATCGCCTGTGCCTTGGGCAACCTTTTGATATCGACCCGAGGGCAGTAGGAGCCAGCGATTGACGTTGTCTGCGAGCTGCAGGTGGAGCATATGTTGCAGACGCTCCTTCAAATTCTCCTGCAGCACTGGAAAGAGGATTTCTACGCGGCTTACCATGTTGCGCGTCATCCAGTCCGCGCTGGCTAAAAAGAGTTCCTCGTTGCCGCCGTTGTAAAAGTAGTAGATGCGGCTGTGCTCGAGAAACCGCCCAACAATACTCGACACGCGAATATTTTCGCTCACATTCGCAAGGCCTGGTCGCAAGCAGCAAATGCCACGCACCAGTAGGTCGATCTCGACACCCGCGTTCGATGCCCGATACAACGCAAGAATGAGGTCTTTGTCGGTTAGCGCATTCATCTTGGCGATGATGCGCCCTGGACGGCCTGCGTTGCAGTGTTCAATTTCGCGATCGATCAAGTCTAAGAACTTTTGCTTTAATCCGAGTGGAGCCGTGGCAAATTGGTTCCACGCGGGCGGATCGGCAAAACCCGTAAGATGGTTGAAAAATAACGATGCATCCTCACCGAAGTCCTCACGGGCCGTGAACATGCCGATGTCGGTATACAATTTGGCTGTGTTGTCGTTGTAGTTGCCGGTGCTCAAGTGCACATAGCGCACGATGTTGTCTCCTTCCCGGCGGACAACCAGCGTGATTTTACTGTGCGTTTTGAGACCGACCAGCCCGTAGATGACGTGACACCCGGCCTCTTCTAGCTTCTTTGCCCAAACAATATTGTTTTCCTCGTCAAAGCGGGCTTTGAGTTCCACGAGTACCGTGACCTGTTTGCCGTTTTCCGCCGCTCTCGCCAAAGCCAAGACGATTGGCGAATTGCCACTGACGCGGTACAGAGTTTGTTTGATAGCAAGCACCTGCGGATCGTTGGCCGCGAGGTTGACGAAGTGGACAACCGGATCGAATGATTCGTACGGGTGAAAGAGCAGGATGTCCTTCTTGGCAATGGTATCAAACAGGTTGCTTTCACCGATAAAGTCGCGCGGAATCTGCGGCGAAATGGGTGGGAAGCGCAGATGTGCATACTCCGGCTCGGCGGCAAAGCGCATAAGAAACGTCAGGTCAAGTGGCCCGAGAATCGAGTATACATCTTCGTGCTCAAGTTCGAGCCAGTCGCGCAATGTTTCAACGAGTTCCGGAGACATGGATTGCTCCACTTCTAGGCGCACTGCGGCCCCTCGGTTTCGCTTTTTGAGCTCCTTTTCGATCTCCTCAAGGAGATCCTCTGCACCTTCTTCGTCCACGTTGATGTCCGCGTTGCGCGTGATACGAAAGCAGGCTTGTTCGACAACGGCATGGCCGGGGAACAAAGCGTGGATAAACAGTTGAATCACCGTTTCGAGCAGTACGAACGCTCGTTTGTGATGGGTGCCGGCGATTTCGATGTATCGCGGCAACACCGACGGCACTTGAACGACGGCAAACAAAGGCGGATCGACCTCGGAATGGCTTTCAAAGGGTTGCAGGAGAACGGCGACGTTTAGCGTTCGATTTGCAAGCATAGGAAATGGGTGACTTGCGTCGATGGCAAGTGGCGTGAGCACGGGAAAGATGTGTTCATGATAATAGCTTTCCAAATACGCCTGCTGTTGGGAGTTCAACTGTTTGGACGTTAAGAAATGGATGCCCTCTCGGCGCAAAGCAGGTAACAAGGTGCGAGACCATGTGCTATACAAGCGCTCGACGTCGGTGTGGACGCGCTTTGAAATTTCGAGCAACTGCTGTCCGGCAGACATTTGCGTTTTATCATCCCTGCGATCCATCCCAAGTTTTAACTGATCTTTGAGTCCAGCCACACGAACCATGAAGAATTCGTCCAAGTTGGATGCGCAGATGGCCATAAACTTTAGCCTTTCGAACAAAGGATTAGCGGTGTTGATGGCTTCGGAAGCTACGCGTTCATTAAATGCCAACCAGCTTAATTCGCGATTGATAAAGTGCGATTTATGGTCCAAGGGTTGCATGATGAGTTCATACCTTTATCACAGTAGTCGTTCGGCTGTGCCGATGATATTCGTATATGCATTGTCGCCGCAATGATGTGGGAAAGCAATGGGAAACTGTCATTCGGCAATAGGAGGCAAGTCTGTTGCGGTTCGTCTGAATCGGGTAGCTTGCCTCCTGTAGCTGGTGGTGTGCGGGAATTAACTGTTCACGCGCGGTTTTGTGGGGTCCCCCACTGGTGCAGCGAGTTCTGTAACCTCAGCGAGCTTGGTCAGGTAATATAGTTCCTCGCGCGCCATGTGGTCAGGCAAAAGGGGCGCAAGGACGCCGAGTGCTTGATCGGATAAACGCAGTTCCTCAAGTTCGTTGAGAAATTCCTGAAACAACGTAAGTTCCATGCCAACTTCCAAGTTGAAGCGGTTGAGGGCAGGGAATTCTCGCAATTTGGTGCGTAGGTAGCCAGCGAGTTCGATGGCCTTCAGATAGTATGCCTCAAACTGCTTACGGAACGCGTAACTACGCTTTGCCAGCTGATATTCTGCCGGATCGACATCGTCTTGCAACGTTGCCGCATGACCCATGGCATCTTGTAACCACAGTACGTGGTGGTGGAGTGGGTGCTGCGTTTCGGGAACCTCCCCTTTGCACAGATGGTGCAAAATGCGCAGGTATTCGTCGAGCTCGTTCAGCATGTGGTTGATAAATGTTGGTGGCAGATATGTTTTGATGCCACCGGTTAGATGTCGACGCAGAAGATGAAGTTTGAAGGCGCGCAATTTTCGCGACAGCGCGAGGCTTTCCTTGCTAAGCTCGATGTGTGCTGCCGGATCGGGGACCATGGTATTTACGGTATGCAGGAGCGCATCGTATTCCTGAATGAAGTATTGCGACGTTGTCAGTTCTTTTCCTTCATCGACCGATAGGCTGTCGCGGATGAAGCGAGCGTGATCGCCCAATACTTGCAGCCAGAAGCGCTGCTCAAACTGGGCCGCCTGGACGAAACTCATCTGTTTTCCTCCTCTTGCACACGATGTGGTAGCGTATGCGCCCAAATAAGGCGTGGTGATTGTGAAAGGTGGCGTTTGTATGCGCAAATATGTTGTGGTAGAGTAATACGGATTTGTTGTCGGGGAGGAGGGCAAGGAGCATGTGGTGGCGAATACTCGCCGTGTTGCTATGGACGTGTGTTCTCGCCTACGGCACCTGCAGTATTGATCCATTCCACTTTTATTTAAGTGCGTTTCACTTCCACCCCAATGCGAACTTTCGGGATCTGTTACAGCTCGACTTTCACTTTGGTTCGTGGAAATATACCGTCGCGAAGCTTTGTCACCTGTTTGGCTTTATGATATTTGAAGCTTTATTGACTCTACTTCTTCGGCGTCCTCGCTTGTCTGCCGCGATCGCACTTGTGTTTGGCATTTGTACTGAACTGTTCCAACTGTACTTTGGTCGCGATGGGCGATTGTATGACATGATCATAGACGGACTTGGCGTCGCGCTATCGTACGGGCTTCAGAGGTGGGGGAGCAGAGAGAGAAGAAGTTTGGAATAAAAATATGGCCCCGAAGGGCCATGCCATAGAAGTTAAACTCACAGTGTCGGAGAAGAAGTGGGGCACGGCGGTTGCATCGGTTGATAGCCGCCGACAGTGCTAAATGTCTGCGTGGTTGTTGCCGCGTCAACGGCCGCCGGGGCAACGCTCAATAGCGTAGCCGCAACGAGCGAGCCAAATACGAGGACCTTCTTTACGTGTTTCATCGCCATTCCTCCTTAGTCTTCGTCTGCAAATGTATCTACGACCTTAAGAAACGCGTCAACGACGCGAGGGTCGTACAACTGTCCGCTAAGCGACGCAATCTCCCGAACCGCATCGGCCTTCTTTCGAGCCGGTTGATAAGGACGATTGGATACCATTGCGTCGTAGCTGTCCACCACTGCGACGATGGCCGCCGGAAGATAGATCTCCTCCCGCTTCAGTCCGTATGGATACCCGCTTCCATCGTAGCGTTCGTGGTGTTGTTCCGCCACTTTGCTGCCAATGTTCAGAAAGGGGTTCTCTGGAGAGTCCATGATATCCCTTCCAAAAATGGTGTGCTGTTTGATTATATCAAATTCTTCGGGAGTTAGCTTACCAGGTTTCATAAGAATTTCATCAGGAATGCGAATTTTCCCGATATCGTGAAATAATGCACCACAGCTAAGCGAAAGAAGGTCGGTCGCGTTAAGGTTTAGTTCGCACCCAATCATCAGCGAATATCGCCGTATGCGCTCACAGTGCGACGCCGTGTATCCATCCTTAAGAGAAATTTTTACGGCAAGTTCATGAAAACCATTTACTAGACCTTGATAAGATTGAAAGACTGGAGCTGATGAGACATATAAAAACTCGCTATCCTCGATAGCAACGATGCATACATGTTCATGTACAGGGGCGGCCACAACTTTGTCACCAGGATATAGAACCGATGTCTCGCTGCCGTATGTCACCCGGAGTGAGCCAGTTAATAGACAAAGTGACTCAAGCTCATTCCAACCTGCTGCTGGCATAATAGCCATTGTACCCATACGGGCGAGACGATGGTGAATAATCTCAGTACCGTTCTTGCTGGCGATTAGCGTAGCTGTCATGTTCTGCGTATATGCCGTTTCAAGTCCCTCTTCGCGAGACAAGATGCTTATCCATTTCGGTGTCGTCGATGAATCGTACAAGCTCAGCACCTGCTTTTGGGTGGATGGTATTCTTCGTCATATAGGCGAAAGCGACATTTGTAGACACGTTGCAACATCAACAGTAAAGACAGTCACCAGCGCAGTCAATAGAGAAAAAAGAGAATATGTTATTGTCACATAGAGCGGGGTGGATGTTTGTCAGCGATATGCCTTCGCCAAAAACATGAGTTCCAATAGATACAGGACGTTGAAAAGCCCATAGCAGCTTGCGAACCAAAGTTCCGTTCTGTCATTGCCAAAACTTACAACCAGGAGGCCGACGAGAACGGTGACGACGAGTAAAGCTAGGTGCACATGAAAAGATGAACCACGGGAAGACCGCAATCGATGAACCATAACGAGTGCTGTGAGAAGCGTCATGATGCTTAACACCACGCCGGGATGCGTCGCGAAACCGGCCATCAGAGCTGTTAGGATTACGGCGGCAAGCATGAGATAAACAACTCCGAATGTACCGACAGATATCGGCCTTTTCATGACAATCCCTCCGTAGTGCAGTTTGTCAATAGCATTTGCTTGTTCTATACGTAATTATAGCCACATTCCCGCCTGTAAAGACAACCAATTTGCTCGTAGACTTTCCGGGGGACAACAGAGTGGCTAGGACAGGCTCTGTCGGATGCATTGCAAGTGACCGCGTGAAAAGGTTGATACCATCCATTTGACGATATTCGCGTACGAATGTTTGAGTCGAGCTCTGTCATCTTGCCTTGAAGCATTTACACCCTATGATGGGATTAAATGCGTCAATGAGCGTAAGGCGGACCTGCTTTTCGATCTACAGGAACAATACCGTGAGCTTAAAGCAGAAGGTAAGGATGATGAAACGACGCTTGCCATGACAATCGATAGTACTGGGGACGTTGGTCAAACGATACAAGCCTATTTGCAAGATGTACTCGATTCGCGGCGGATTCCATCGGCAACGAGATGCCCCGTTGTTCACCAGCGGGGCACCCGTCCTCGTTCTACCTTATCCAAAGAATGATGGCATACCGGCTTCCAATTTTCTTTCGCTTGTGGTATGGGTTAGTGTCTGATGTCGGTGTAACAGCTCTTGCAGGCGCGTTCTGGTCGATGCATCGATATCGAATTCCGCACCATACTGAAATACGCCATTTTGAAGTTCATGTGCCCAGACCACATAGCCTTCCACTTCGATGTTCACTTCTGCTAACGAGTAACGGAAGCGCAGACGAAGTTCGCGTCGATCAGGTGGAAACCGAAGCTTGGACAAAAAACTGATGCCGCCCGCGCCAGCGTCGACAATAGAAACCTGCGTGTAACCCAGAGACAGCGGTTTGCCTGCAATGGACGCAAGCGTCACTTCGCCAACCAGCGGCTCGTCAAACGAAACTCTGACATACCGGCGCCGATTCTTTGCCGCTCGCTCCACCGTGTCTGCTGATGCGGGTCTAATCGATGGCTGCGCGAGCAGGTGCTCAAAAGCGGTTGCCGGAACAGGCTTACTATATAAGTAGCCTTGCACTTGATCGCAACGTTCGCTTTGCAAAAACGTAAGTTGATCCACGTTTTCGACGCCTTCTGCCACCACCGTGAGTCCCAGTTGATGCGCGAGTTGAATGACGGACTTGACAATCTGTGAAGGCGCCCAAGCGTTTGGCAGGTGATCGATGAACGACTTGTCTAGTTTTAATCCATCTAATTGAAATTGGTTCAACCAACTCAGTGACGAGTAGCCCGTGCCAAAGTCGTCAAAATAGATGGCGACCCCAGCTTTGCGAAACGCCTGAATGGTGTCGATCACGGTCGGATCGTTAGGCATCACAGACGTCTCGGTGATTTCGAATTCGATGGCCGACGTAGGAACGCCCCACTCATCCAGGATGGATAAGACGGTTTGTACAACATCTTTTGCTTGAAACTGTTTCACTGCGACATTGACCGAAATTTTGATGGGTGGATAACCCCTGTTTTGCCATGCGCGAAGCTGTTGGCATGCTGTACGGATCACCCAATAGCCGAGATCGACAATATACCCTGTTTCCTCCGCGATGGGGATAAACTCTACAGGTGACACCAATCCCCAGACAGGGTGTTCCCAACGGATCAGTGCTTCGGCAGCAACAATGCGTCCGCTTTGTGCGTCCACCCGGGGCTGATAATATAGACGAAATGCGTCATTTGCCAGGGCATCACGCAAGTCGTTCGCGAGAACAAACTGTTTGTATGTATCGGTGTGAAGTTGAGTTGAGTAGGTCTGCACGCTATTCTCACTTGCATCGTTTGCACGGTGTAAAGCCACACCGGCACGTTGCACCAAGGTCGCAATGTCATCTCCGTCGTTCGGGCAGAAGCTCATACCGATGTCTGCGTCAAGGTAGATGGTGTGTCCCGCAGACGCAAACGGCTCTTCAAACGCGCGGAGCAGTTCGTTCGCCAAAGCGAACATCGTCTGCGTGCCGCGCTCTTGTTGCCGGACCATGATAGCGAATTCATGATCCCCGATGCGCGCGCAGATGTTGTCTTTGGGCAACCGGAAGCGAATGCGCTCCGCCGCGAGACGAATGACGACATCACCCACCGCATGGCCTAGATTCTCGATGATGCGGTCGAATTGCTGTATGCGCAGAACCATCACAGTAAGCGGGTGATTCGGATCCGATTGGCTGATCCATACAGTTGACTCATGGAAGAATGCCTTCCGATTCAGCAGCCCCGTCAGTTCGTCATGTCGCTCAAGAAACTCGATCTGTTGTCGCACCGATCGCGCTTCCGTGACGTCGCGAAAACGAACGACAACGTGCGATTGACCACCTGGGCTTACCCACGTAAATAGAGATGCGAGACAGTGTCTGTATTCTCCGGAACGGTGTTGGAAACGAAGTTCCATGTTGAAGGCATCTGACACGGAGTTGCCAACTCGCTGGCATGCCATCTCAAACTCCTTGCGATCCGCAGGATGCACAAGCATGGGCGCAGATAACTGACGCGTTTCAGATGGATCCATGCCCAGGACCTCTTGAACTGCCGCGTTCGCGTATAATACGTGATACTGTCGATCCAACAACATAAAAACATCGGTAGCGTGTTCGATGAACGGGCGCAGGCGCGCTTCGCATGCCAGCGAACGTTCCATGCTATCGGCTACACCAGACACGGGCGTATACATGGCCAGCAAACCTTTGACGAGGCCATTCTCGTCATAGAGTGGCCCCAAGGCAACGGATACCTTCCTAAGCGATCCGTCTTTATGCAAACGGATTGTGTCGAGCCAGATGGTACCACCCGTTTTCACGATGGTTTGATACAGCTCATGTGTCGCGGATTCCAGGCTCGTGGGTAGGTATGGAACGTGTTGAAAGAGCAACTCGTCTTCAGACCATCCAAAGAGCTGTTCCGTCCACTGATTGATATGGATGATTCCCAACTCGTGATCAAGAGCAACAGCGGCCTGCGGCTGATTGAGCAACCGGCGGTCATGCGCCAAAAACAGGCTTGTTACCGGGGTATCAAGCAGCGTTGTCACGTCGCGGATGGTGCCTTCCAGTCCTGACATCCGGCCATGGTCGTCATACGTGCAACTTGCGGTGTATTGTACAAATTTAATTTGAGTACCAACTTGGATTCGGTAGGTGAAACTGCGTCCGACGCGCTTACCGGAACACAGCATGCGCCAACAGTGCAAAACCAGATCGCGATCTTCCGGCACGATTGCTTCAATGAACCGATCCGGACGCGTGGGTTTCCCATGAGTTTGAAGGCCATAGATTTGATCCATCTCGGGCGAGCAGTAAACCTCATTTTCCTTTAATTTGTATCGCCATGGGCCGAGCATAGGGACATCCCATTCACCTCCATTTTGCTCCGCTTTGCCTCTGAACCGCGAGTACTTCATCATGTTTGTCCCACCCTGTGTCCACAAATGAAAAGGGACAACCGTGACGGCGGTTGTCCCAAACCGAACCACGGCAGCTGGCTGGCATGACTGTCTACACCTGACAGTGTTAGCCCCTATAGCTTTGCGTCCTCTCCGTTTCCGGAGGGTTGCCTTTTTCGTGCTTTTTCTACATCAAACGACAAAGTGATTATTTCGACAAAATCGTGAATAGTCCTTCCGGTTTCGGACAAAAAGTTGCATAAAGTAGGAGACAAATGAAAAGGCATGGCTCGGAGCCATGCCGCATTGGAGGCGAGTCAAATTTAACCTTTCACGGAACCAGCGAGCAGCCCGCGAATGAAATAGCGTCCCAGCAGGATATAGACAATCAAGGTGGGAAGTGCCGTGAGTACGGCGCCTGCCATCTGCACGTTCCACTGAACGACGTCGCTGCCGGATAAGTTTTGCAAGGCAACCGTCACAGGTTGATGCGGTGGCGAAGTTAGGGATACGGCGAACAGGAATTCGTTCCATATGCTTGTGAACTGCCAGATCCCTGTGACCACAAAGCCTGGGATGGCAAGTGGTAACATGATACGCATGAAGACGCCCCAGTAGCCATTTCCATCGATTTGGGCAGACTCGATCAGGTCGTCTGGAATACCGGCGTAAAAGTTGCGAAAAATGAGTGTCGTGATTGGCAATCCGTAAATCGTATTGGTCAGAATGAGACCCGGAATCGTGTTGTACAAATGGATAGCCTGAATGAACTTGAGCAATGGAATTAAGATGCTCTGGTATGGGATAAACATACCAAACAATATGATTGGAAAAACAATATTGGAACCTGGAAACTTCCATTTTGAAAGTGCATAGCCATTAAACGCACCGATGACAGATGATAGAATCGTGGCCACGATGGCCAGATAAAAGCTGTTACCGAGGTTCGGGCCTAACTGTGCCCATGCCGCCGAGTAACTGGCTAACGAGAAATGGTGGGGCAATGCCCACATATGCGCGATATCGACTTCGCTATTTGGCTTAAAGCTGGTTGTCAATAAGACGTAAATAGGGACCAGGAAGATCAGAGAAAAGAAAACTAACAATGTGTATGTTGCACTTTGTCCAACCCGGCGCATTACCATAGTTATTGCCCTTCCTTCCGCAGGCTGTTCCAGAGGTACGGAATCACAAAAATCATCATGAGGACAAACATGACAATCGCGATTGCAGAACCCTGTGCATACTGGTTGGCCTGGAATGTCGTGGTGAACATGTCTAGCGACGGTAGATCTGTGACATATCCGTTGCCGGGGCCTGTCATGGCATAGACCAGATCGAACGTTTTCATCGAGCTTTGCACAAGGATGATGACGACGGTCACTGTGACCGGGCGCAACTGGGGAAACACAATTCGCCAGAACGTCTTCCATCCATTTGCTCCGTCGACATGCGCTGCTTCCTTAATTTCCTCCGGGACAGCGCGCAGGCCTGAGAGGTATAAAGCCATTGCAAAACCTGACATCTGCCAAACACTCGCGATGAGAACGGCAATCATGGCGATGGGAAGTCCAAATTGAATTTGTCCAACGTGGAAACTTGGTACGATGCGCGTGCTGGTATACCAAGCCGGCGGATGGCTTGCGCCCAACGCCTCGAAAATCAAATTGACACCTGTTTTCGGGTTTAACAGCCATTGCCACACAACACCCGTGACGATGAACGACAGGGCCATGGGGAACAAAAAGATGTTCCGGAATATGTTTTCGCCTTTGATTTTTTGATCAACCAAGACGGCGAGAAATAGACCAACGATCATGCATGCCAGAATGAAAAACACGGTAAAGAAAAGCAAGTTGCGAAGGTCAGATTGAAAGCGATAATCCTGGAACAAGATTTGGTAATTTTTAAAGCCCCACAGTTGATAGTCTGGGAGGATTGAGTTCCATTTTGTAAAGGATACATATCCTGTCCAGCCTAAAAAGCCATAGACAAAGATGAGCACCGCCGCGAGAGACGGTACGAGCGTTAAAAACGACCACATCTTATCCCAGCTGAATCGTCTCTTTTTGTGATGTGCGACCGATGGCCGTGCAATGGCCGCAGACTGTGATGTAAGCACGGGTGTTTTCTCCATTCCTTGATCCCCCTTTAGGGCAGTGGTCAAGTACATACCGTACTTGACCACAGTAGAAGCCCCATACGCCTGATTACGAAAGCGGATTTTCCTCAGCCGCCGTGTTCAAAGCGCTGACAAATTCGTTGACGTTCTTGGTGCTGATAAGCATCGTGACTGCTTGGGTAGCCGCCGTTTCAAAGGCTGGATTTGCAGCTTCACCGTTTGCCAAGCTCGGTACGAGGCTATCCTTCTTAAAGTCGCTCATCGCTTCCTTGCTGTACGTGTCAAACAGGTTGACATTTGCATCGGTCCGCGGCGGGATAGAGCCCTTGAGCGGGTTGAATTCGTCCTGCCCTTGCTTCGAAGCTACAAGCTTCAAGAAATCCATCGCGCCCGTCGGGTTCTTTGCACCCTTTGGCAAGCCGAACGAGTCAATGACGTATTCAAAGTCGTTGTTCGTGCCTGGGAATGCAGTCCAACCGAACTGGCTGCCTTCCTTTAAGCCTTTGGACTGGAAGTACGCTTTTGCCCAGTCGCCCATCAGGTTGAAAGCTGCCGAGCCGTCTGCCACCATTTGATCCGCTTCGTCCCATGTGAGTGCGGAGTGGTTCGAGTTGGTATACTGCAACAGTTCCAGGAACGTGTTGGTGGCCTGCTTGACCTGTGGGTTGTTGAACGAAAGCTTGCCTTGCCAGAGCTTATCGTAATTTTGCGGACCCATCGTCGCCAACAAAACGTTTTCCCAGAGCATGACAGAGCCAAGCTGATCTTTGTCTCCGTAAGCCAGCGGCGTTACGCCTTTTGCCTTGAGTGTTTTCAACTCGGAGATGAACTGGCTCATGGTCTTTGGCGGCGTCAGGTGGTACTTTTTCAATACCGCCGGGTTATACCACAACACGTTTCCACGGCCGACGTCGACAGGAACCGCATAGACATGTCCATTCTTAGACAGGTCGTTGATGATGGCTGCCGGAATAACCTTGTTCAACCCCATGCTCTTGTAAAGACTGTCAAGAGGTTGCATCTTGCCGGCGTTGACCCATGCCATCAGTTCCTGTCCAGCGTGAACTTGGAACGTTTCCGGTGGATCGCCCGCTTGCATGCGGCTCGCCAAGACGGCCTTGGCATTCGATCCGCCGCCGCCAGCAACTGCTTCGTTGACGATCTTTTCATGTGGATACTCTTTGTTGAACGTTTTAATCAAGGCATTCAAGCCATTGGCTTCGCCGCCCGCCGTCCACCAGCTAAAGATTTGCACCTGGTTGCTGGTTGTGCTCGCGGACCCGGATGCGGAGCCATTCGATCCTGCGTTGTTGCTAGGTGCACCGCAAGCGGTTACAACACCGAGCGCTAAAACGGCGCCGCCGGCGATGGATAAGTACTTTTTCTTCATCTTAAACCCCCCTGAAAATAGAGCGAGTGATGAGAGATGGAATCGACGGTGAACGCTTACATCGGTTCCGATATCTCTTCTTCGTCGTGATCATAAACTAAGGTGTCGAAAGTTGCAACCTGTTTTTCATTTTTAGCGGTTGATGATGCCGGAATAGCTCGACGACGGTCGGAAATACGGATGGGGTTTTCTTCGATGGTTTAGACAACTTTCTAAAAGGGGAGCATTCATTCGACACGATAGCTGCGCATCGGTCGCTGACATGCAACCCCACAGTTATTTCGACTTGCTGGGTGACAGATGACAAGATCAAACCTCGAGTGTCAATAGTAACGTGCGCAGTTCACTTGCCATTTCACTGAGGCGACCTGCCGTGCGGTTAATATGGCGAATGGCTCCCAGTTGGCCGTTGGCGGTCGAGGCCAGTCCCTGTAAGTGACGATGGACTTGAGCTGCTTCATCCATCAGCCCCTCGATGGTAACCAACCACTGGCGAAGGTCGGACTCGTCATCTGCGTCAGCCGTCTGCGCGAAGCTGGTGATTTCGGCGGTGGCTTGCAGGTGCCACGACATTTTTCCGCCAAGTTCCTGCAGCTTTGAGAACTGGGATGAAATGGACTCGTTTAGATGTTGAATGACGTCTGCCATGTGGAGGGCGCCGTGGGCCGTAAAGTCCCCACTCTCCACCAGTTGTTCAAAATCAGTGTGCAATTCTTCAGCCGTTTGCGCCATCCGTGTAATCAACTGTTGCAGACCGCTGGTCATTCGTTCGAAACTGCGGGCAAGGCTGCCGAGCTCATCACTGCGGCGCGAGGACTTTCGCAAATTGACCACAAAATTCCCCGTAGCAACCTCGTTGACGGCCGACATCATCGCCTGCAAAGGCTTGGACAGGACTTCGCGGGTGAACAACCAAGCAGATAGCAATGCGAGTGCAAGTGCACACAGACCAATGTATAAGATCTCGCTGAGCAATATATGGTTGGAACGCAAGTCACCTGCAATGGACAGCTTGACGTCGGCACTATAGGGCATGCCACCATACCCTGTAAGTGGTACGATCAGATTTATGGTAGTCCCGTCGAGCATGGTTAGTACCTTGTGTTCACCCAACGCGATGGTGCTTGAAGGAGACGCTTGTGTACCGATGCGGTGCGGATTGGTCGACGCGATATCGTACAAAAAGTCGTTGAGTTTGTAAATGTCGAATGATATCAGGTCAGGCTCTTGTTTCTTTAGATTGAGCAACACAGACTCAAACTGATAATCTGGAACATCGCTCAGAAGAGCAGAATCGATAGTTTGGATCATTGAAACCGCTTTCTCCTTGGAGAGTTGAACAATGGTCCGACGACTTTCCACATAGACAATCGTCAATGTTGCAGAGAGAATGACTAAGATGACTACACTGAAGAGAATCACCAATTTTCGAAACAGTGACAAGCAAGCCCCCCCTTAATGGCCACTTCTGTTCGGGCGTCGGACAGCGTATACTGGTACGTAACATGCCTTGCCCAAGAGGCAAGTCTATGAGCACAATGCTAGGGCATTCGCGAAAGCTTTGCAATAGACTCGTACCAGCTAAGGGGTGACCGGCGTTCATGCATGCGAATATCGACGCATCGGCGATGCGCCGGATGAATCGCGCCACGGTTCTCAAACTGATTCGCGACCTGCGGACGACATCTCGCATCGACATCTCGCAGATGACGGGATTGAACAAGGCGACCGTGTCGAACATCGTAGATGAACTGATATCTGAACAACTCGTGTTGGAAGTGGGCTACGGCTCTTCGAGCGGCGGGCGCAAGCCCATTTTACTGCGCTTCAACGCCAATGCGGCATATGCTGTCGGTGTGGACGTTCAAATTTCCCATATGACGACCGTTGTTTGTAATATTCGGGGAGAGCCTGTCTATCGGCAGGTCCGCCAGACGCCTTTAGCAAGTTCAGGGGATCCGCGTGATCAACTGCTGGATCATATTGCGGACGAGGTTTCGAAAGCGGTTGCGGCCGCTCCCTCCAGTCCATACGGCTTAGTGGGGGCATGTATTGCATTGCCTGGAATGGTCAATTTTCATCGCGGTCTTGTCTATTATTTGCCGAGTTTGTTTGCGGGCGAGTGGGATATTCGCTCACAGCTTGCGGAACGCGTGTCGATCCCGCTATTTTTTGATAACGACGCGAACTGCGGTGCGTGGAACGAGTATATGGGGCAGGCGATGCGGCTGAAGAATCTCGTCTTCGTCAATATGGGGATCGGGATTGGCGCGGGCATCGTGATCGACGGCAGATTGTACCGGGGAAGGGATGGGATCGCGGGCGAGCTTGGCCATATGACCGTCAATCCGATGGGTTCCGCTTGCATGTGTGGCAGTTATGGATGCTGGGAAGAGTACGCATCCGAGCGAGGGTTGCTTCGCTATCTGCGAGAAGCCGGTGCCGATGTTTCGACGGTCGGCGTGGGTGAATCGTTGTTGGAGCAGGCTATTACGCAGGCGCAAAACGATAATCGGGCCTTCATTCGGGCATTTCATGCGCTTGGTCAGCAATTAGGCATCGGGATTGCAAATATCCTGAACGTATTAAACCCTGACGAAGTCATCTTAGGGGGAAGTGTCGTCAAGGCCGCCACGTTTGTCTTGCCGGAAGTGGAGCGTGCAATTAAGCACCGCGCCTTACTTACAAACAAGCAAGTACCCGTGCGCATGGGCAATGTGCACGCGGTTGCCGTGGGTGCGTCATCCCTCGTGATGCACGAGATTCTCTTTGCTTCCGCAGAACCGGCTGCCCCATAGCGGCAGCGCGATCGCAACTCGTTGCACGGCATGGTATGATCGAATTATTAAAACTTGTTTTCTTATTCACATGGCTCTAATGGATGTGTAATGAATGCGAAAAACTGAATTTTGGAAAAGGAGATACCAACGATGAGAGTTTCACTATTTGTGGATGGTGCAAACTACTACTACATGCAAAGAGATAAGCTGAAATGGAATATCGATGCTCAAAAGTTGAGAGATTGGGCGGCTTCCAAGGGCGAGTTGGTCGATGCGTTCTACTATATTGGGAAGAGCGCCCCGTCTGATCTTCGCGAACAAAAATATCTGGATATGCTCGCCTATAGTGGTTATTCGCTTGTAACGAAAGAGATTAAAGAAATCCTACAAGATGATGGCTCAATCACGCGTAAAGCGAATCTTGACATCGAGATCGTCCTCGATATGTTCAATACCATTGACAATTATGATATGGCGATTCTGGTGAGCGGCGATGGAGACTTTGAACGGCCGTTACAGTTGCTGCGTGCACGCGGCAAGAAATTTATCGTCCTATCGACGGCTGGGTTTGTCGCCTCCGAAATCCGCATGGTTGCTGGTATGCACTTTGTCGATGTCGCAAACTTGCGCGACGAGTTGGAACGAATCACGTGAGAACTGCATGTACGGAAAAAGGGCAGGCCAGTTAGGCCTGCCCTTGTTTCATGTCATGTACAGGCCGCTCTCGATGGACCGCTGGTGCCAGCCCATAGGTCAGGAGCGCTGCAAGCGCACTCACGCCAGCCACGCAAAGAAAACCGCGCCCAATCCCGATGGCGTCGTCGAGCCAACCGACAATGGCTGGACCGCCAAACATGCCGAGTGCGTAGATAGCCTGATAAAAGCCCATCGCCGTGGCACGCTTACGCGCCTCGACATGGCGGATCGCGAGTCCCATAAGAACAGGCATACACAGCCCCTGCCCGAACCCGTTGCATGCCTGTGTGATATACAACCATCCCAAATGATGCACAAACGGAATGGCCGCTGTAAACACCATTGCGATCACGAAGCCAGACGCGACAACATTGCGCGGTCCCAACCAGCGGGAGAACGCGCCGCCGCTGTACAGTGACGCGATGGCGTTTGG
Source organism: Alicyclobacillus hesperidum subsp. aegles (assembly GCF_027923525.1). Classification (NCBI taxonomy): domain Bacteria; kingdom Bacillati; phylum Bacillota; class Bacilli; order Caryophanales; family Alicyclobacillaceae; genus Alicyclobacillus; species Alicyclobacillus hesperidum. Next base: position 48,856 of record NZ_BSBJ01000009.1, read on the forward strand.
TAGGGTTGACGCCAGTGTCAACCAACTCAAGTCCATCTTATTGGCGTGCAGCAATGTCGCCGCTGTGGTGGTGAAGCCAAACATCGTCGTAAACGTGACGATCTGCGCGAGTACCGCGAGCGTCGAAACGCCAAGGACGATCCGATCCCGCCCGACGGCGAGCATTTCGCGCGGCTGAATGCCGACGTTGTCGGCGGCTGGTGGTTTGTCCGGGATGCCAAACGCCAACGCGATCCCGATGGCGCCGCCCAAGGCGCCAAGCCAAAACGGCGCGTGCCAGCCAAAGCGTTCTGCCACAATCCCCCCAAGCGTCGAAGCGGCAAGTTGGCCGAGGGAAGTGTAGAAGCTAATCACGCCCATGGCCTTCGGTGCCTCATCCGGCGTGTGATAGCTGGCATAAAGGACGGTGAACACGACCCAGCTTGCGGCTGCGACGCCGGCAAGCAAGCGGAACATTAACGTTGCGGCGACCGAGTGAGTGAGAGCCAACCCCAAACTACTTGCGGCACCCATCGCCACGCCGCCGATGACAAACGGCTTGCGCCGACCTATGCGATCCGACCAGATACCCAGTGGAATCCGTATCAACATCTGCGAAAAGCCATACGATCCGACGATCACGCCCGCCATGCTCAACGTGCCGCCAATCGCGAGTACATAGGGAGATAAAAGGGGCACGTATGTATACGTAGAAAACCAGTATAACATCGTGACACAATAGAATAACCAGAGTCGTTTGGACATGCGGTTGCCCCCTTTGTCGAAGCCGTGAACCGCAAAGGCGTGATTCAATGTTCAGAGCGTGCAACCTTAGCGATCACCTGATGCAGGGATTCGAGCGTATCGACGAGCATCGGGCCACATTGCAAAATTTCCCCCGACCACTCGTAGACGCGGTGGTTGTGTACGGCCGAAATTTGCGAAAATCCTGGACGAGCATAGAATTCTTCGTGTCGGAACGGCTTGCCACACCATGATGCAAACACAATTTCCGGGTCCGCCGCGATCACCTCTTCCGGCTGGATCACGCGCTCCGACGCCGAAAGTCCCCCGGTGGCCTTCGTCCGAAAGACATCTTCGCCACCTGCCAGTTCGATGACATCGCTGACCCAGCCAATGCCGGTGATCAGTGGATCCATCCACTCTTCGAAATACACGCGTGGCCTGCGCGGCAGGCGTTTGGCTTCTCCGCGCACTGCGTCGATCGCCGTTTCTAGCCGTTCGTTGAGCGCAGATGCCCTGTCAGGCGCGCCCACGATGTTGCCAAGGAGCGTGATGGTCGAAAACAGGTCCTGCAATCGTTGGGGGTAAAGGTGAATGACGGTGACTCCGGCTTTTCCGAGCTCGGCCGCCAAACCGTTTTGAACCGCGGAAGTGAGAATGGCGACATCCGGCTTTGTGTCGAGAATCCTTTTGATACTGCCGTTTTGAAACCCAGAGACTTTCGGAATGTTTAAGGCTTCTGGCGGGCGCGTCGTGTAGGCAGAGATGCCGACGACGCGGTCGAGTGCGCCGAGCTCATACAGGATTGCTGGGATTTCTGCGGCGAGGCAGACAATTCGTTCTGGATACATAGAAGATGCCTTCTTTTCGTCAAGGTGCCCGGGCCAACGCCCATATGGGCTCGAGCATCATCCTAACGCACAAAGCGGCGAATCGGTAGGCGTCGTTTGCCGTGCCGATCCGCCGACACTGGCCGTTAATGCTCGACGAGGTTAGACACATGTACGTCGTATTCTTGTTCTGGCCGTTCCAAGGCGTAGACGCGGGCGGTCTCGCTCGCGAGATCGACCTGTTGAATGTAGATACGCTGGCCGTTGTGCGTTACGTTGGCCATGACCGGCGATTCAGAAATTTCCTTGGCGCGACGCGCGTTCAGCATCCGCTGGTCACTCCTTTCATTGCAAATGTGTAAAGGTGCAACTGTAGCGTGTCCAGATACGGAGTGCCATACGCACTTGCGACCATTGCGCAAAATCCTCATGAATTTGCCACACCGTACACAGCGCCGCTCTCCCATTTTGCGCTATGATCAAAAGTGACAATCTTCGACAGGCGGTGTCACGGTGCAAGGGTTCTTTGAAGTTGCCGGCTTGGCTCTACTTATATGGTTTGTCTTGCGCTACCGACGACATGGAGGCTGAGGGGATCACTTATCCCCTCGGCCAAAGCCCCAGTTTAAAAACGCCGGCGTGATGCAAAGGAACAGAAGTCCCCAGTGCGAGGTCACCGCCGATACGACGAGGCTCGCGACAGGGATGGCAATGGAAAGTACCGAAAGCCAACGCTTTGGACTCAATGCAATCACCAAGTCTATGGTATCACAGTTGTTTCGTTACCCAGAGCATGGCGTTCGTCAACAATTGCCGCACGCCAGGGTGTGCGAGTCCCTCCGGTTTATGCGCGGGCGTGATACAACAGACGCGTCCACTGCCATACGAGTGTGCCCAACCAGCTGTGGACGCACCGTCGATCGACGTCGATGACACGAGAATGTCAGTCGGTCCAGAATGCAGTTCGACAAAATAGTGTTCATCCACAATGGTAAACGGAGCGATGCCGTCCGTGATTGGGTGGCTCGCTGGCGTATATGTAACGGGTGCGTTCACTTTTGGGTGCGATACAAAGTGGCCACGCAGCATAGATGTATACGGGCCGGGGACCGGGTAACACGACATGCCGGCATGCCATGCGAGCCAGCCTCCCCCTGCCTCGACGTATTGCACGATGATGTCTGCAGTTCGCTCATCCTGCCAACGCGTTGGGGGGTTCAGGGTGGGATCGACGCGGTCTTCTTTATAGATGACGACAGCAGCAGGCTGTTCCGCGAGGCGATCCGCCAGTTCAGATTCCCGAATTTCAGTATACGTGTATCCTTGTTTGGCAAGTGGTTCAAACATGGCTGCAAACGCTTCCGAAATGGGCGCACTTGGGTGATAGTAGTCCCCGAACACTGCGTAGATCAGCTTGTTCATGTAGGTCCTCCCTCTTTTGGCGCAGTTCTGCGATGATGCAGGCCTCTCTGCGCTAAGACTGTTATGATTATACCTGTGAGATATGCCAGGTTACAGGTTTATAGTGAGTGAAAGGGTGTCTGTATGCACTTTCTTGTAGCTCCGGATTCATTCAAAGGTTCACTGACCTCGGCTCGCGCGGCACAGGCCTTCGCACTTGGCGTGCAACGTGCTTGCCCAAAGGCCAATATCCTGCAACTCCCGATCGCCGATGGGGGTGAGGGCACGGTGGCAAGCCTGCTTCAGGCAACGGGAGGCGAAATGGTCAACGTCGATGTTCACGATTCGCTTTCGCGGCCCATCCGGGCAGGCTATGTCGTCCTCCCAGACGGTACAGCGGTGTTAGAGGCGGCGTCGGCGGTGGGCCTAAACTTGGTTCAACCTGCGGATCGCAATCTCTGGCAGGCAAATAGCCGCGGCCTTGGCGAGTTGCTGCTCCATGCGCTCGAACGAGGTCATCGCCGAATCATCGTCGGCCTCGGTGGCAGTGGTACAAACGACGCGGGCATCGGATTGCTTTATGCGTTGGGTGCCCGTTTTTACGACGCCGCTGGCCGCTCGTTGGCACCGACGCCTGCCGCTTGTCAAGATGTGGCGCGGGTCGATCTCGCAAACCTGCACCCGGCTTTACAAGGCGCCGACATCTGGGCGGCTTGCGACGTCGCGAATCCACTCTGCGGCACGCGCGGGGCAACATTTGTCTACGGCCCGCAAAAGGGCGCTACCGCTGCGGAGCTGCCTCGCCTTGACGCCGCGCTGAGTCACATCGCCAGCACGGTAGAACAAGCGTTTGCGCGATCGTGCCAAACACTTCCTGGCGCAGGTGCGGCAGGGGGGATTGGTTTTGCACTGTTGGTCCTGGGTGCGCAATTTGCCCGTGGCGTCGATCTCGTTCTCGACGCGATCGACTTTGACCTACACCTCCAAACGGCAGACCTTGTTTTGACGGGCGAGGGATGCACAGACGAGCAAACATGCTTTGGCAAGGCGGTAGCAGGAGTGGCAGCACGCGCAAAGGCAGCGGGTGTGCCTGTGATCTGTATTTCCGGCGCGGTTCTAGAAGGTGCCAAAGGCTTATACGATCTCGGTGTCAGTGCCATGTTTTCGATCGTCAATGGCCCCATCTCGGCACAGGATGCGATGGAGCAAGCATTCTCCTTGACGGCCAACGCTGCAGAAATGGCCGTTCGTGCGTTTCTGGCAGGCTACCAGCGGACGCAGGGCACGATGCGGGACACCATGAATTCCTAATTGTGCTACAATTGACGTGTCCACTAGTATTCCAAATCTCTCTGGGAGACGACGAGGAAAGCCTGTGTTCTGGCTATTCTGTAACCGCTTCCGAAGTGTGGGCGAAGAAAGGGGTGTCCGCCTTGCACCTGTTTGACTTGCATGGTCGTACTGCTTTGGTCATTGGTGGTACCGGCGTGCTGGGCAGTTACATTGCAAAGGGGCTTGCCGAGCACGGGGCAAAGGTCGCCATTGCCGGACGGGATCAAACGAAAGGTGCACAAGTTGCCAAGCATCTGCAGGATCTCGGCGGTGAGGCACAGGTGTTTGCCGTCGATGTCCAAAATCAGTCGTCCATTGTGAACCTCGTGCATGATGTCGCAGCGTGGGCCGGGCGGATTGACGTCTTGGTTAACTGTGCAGGTGTCAACAGCAAAACACCGTTTTTCGACATCGAGGAGGCCGAATGGGATCACATCATGGCCACAAACGCCAAGGCTGTCTTTTTTGCCTGCCAGGCTGTGGGCAGACACATGGTGGAGCATGGCGGCGGCTCTATCATCAACATCTCATCCGTTTCCTCACATCCTCCACTCTCCGGTGTCTTTGCGTATGCCGCATCGAAGGCGGCTGTCAACAATATGACGCAGTACTTAGCGCGCGAGTTGGCTCCTCATGTGCGCGTCAATGCCATAATTCCGGGCTTTTTCCCGGCGGAACAAAATCGGAAAATCCTAACCAAAGAGCGGATCGACAACATCATTCGACACACGCCAATGGGAAGGTTAGGGGAGCCGGAGGAACTTCAAGGGATAGCTGTGTGGTTGGCGTCTGAGCGGGCTTCCAGTTTTGTCACTGGGGCATTGATTCCAGTCGACGGCGGGTTCACGGCGATGACGATTTGAAGAAGTATTACGCTTCCGTAGATTGTACCAAAAGGTGGGGATTCTTTCGTGGCAGCGCAAGGTGAACTCGCTACGTGGGTGCGCGAAGCCGTGGCATCGGTACGCGTCACCGATATGCACACACATTTGTTTCCACCCTCGTTCTCGGCGCTTCAGGTCAGTGGCGCAGACAATGTACTCACATATCACTATCTGATTGCCGAGGCGATGCGCGTTGGGCAGATGCCGCCGACAGAGTTTTGGGACTTGCCGACGCCTTTACAGGCGGATTGGATCTGGGAACAGCTATTTGAAAAGACGACACCGCTGAGTGAAGCCGCCTTGGGTGTGGTTCAAATAGCACAGGCGTTTGCCGTCGATTTGCGGAGAGAAAAGTTGGCCGGCCTGCGAGCAAAACTCGAAGCGACCGCCACCGACGTGTACGCCAACCATGTGCTCGATCTCGCCGGGGTTGACAGCGTGGTCATGACCAACGATCCGTTTGACGAGATTGAGCGGCGCTATTGGGAACAGGGCACGCCGCGCAACCCGCGCTTTCACGCCGCTTTGCGCCTCGACGTTCTCCTGAACGACTGGCCGCGGGCACAAGCGCAGCTGTCGCATAGCGGCTACCATGTGGGGCCAGAACTTGGCGAGGTCGATATGGCGGAGGTGCGCAGGTTTCTGAAAGACTGGGTTGCGAAAATCAAGCCGGTCTACTTCGCGTTTTCTGCACCTGACACGTTTGCGTTCCCAGAGGATAGCGTGCGGGGACGCCTGCTCGCCGAGGCGATTTTGCCAATCTGCCGGGAACAACGACTGCCGCTTGCGCTGATGATAGGTGTGCGCAGACAGGTCAACCCAAGTTTGCGATCCGCCGGCGATAGCACGGCAAAGGCCTCGATGCTGCCGATTGAAGCATTGGCTCGGCGCTACCCGGACAACAAGTTTCTTGTGACGTTTTTATCGCGCGAGGATCAGCACGAATTGGCCGTCACGGCGCGCAAATTTGGAAACATCATGCCATTTGGATGTTGGTGGTTTTTGAACACGGAAACGCTGGTTTCAGAAATCTCCAATCTGCGCCTTGAGTTAATCGGCCCCACGTTCGTCATTCAACATTCCGACGCGCGCGTGCTGGAACACGTCATTTATAAGTGGCGTCGGGCGCGCAAAGTCGCAACCGACGTCTTGACCCATAAGTATCAACAGTTGCAAGACGCAGGATGGGATTTGACGCGCGAAGATGTCGAGCGCGACGTGAAGCAGTTATTCTCACAAAACTTCTGGGATTTTGTAAAGCGTTGATCGGTTTTGAACAGGGGGCATCAGATTGTCAAACGTCATGCAACCACTCGGTCGCGTGCTCACGTTTGGGGAGCCGATGGTCGTGTGCGTTCCCAAAGAAGCTGGGAAGTTGACCGAAGTTCGAGATTTTCGTACCGACTGTGCAGGCGCGGAGATGAATACTGCCATTGGTCTGGCGCGACTCCAGGTGCCTACTTCATACTTGGCGCGCGTTGGCGATGACCCGTTTGGCGAGTTGATCCGCAGACAACTGCGAGCAGAAGGCGTCGATGATACGCTGGTCGACGTGTCGGCCGAGCGGCCCACAGGAGTGTACTTCAAACAGTGGCACGGCCTCAAAAAACAGACGCAAGTGTTTTATTACCGTGCGCTTTCGGCGATGGCCGGCGAGGGATTTGCGATTGACCGTGCAATCTCGCGCCTTCAGGAAGCGGCCTTTGCATGGGTGCACGCGACGGGCATCACGTGGATGATTGGCAGTGACGCCAAACAGTCGAGCTTTGAACTGGTCAAGTCCGCGAAGTTGGCGGGTGTACCTGTGTCGTTCGATGTGAACATTCGGTTGAAATTGGCGCCCATTGAAGAGTGGCGGGCGTTCGTGCGCCAAGTCTTGCCCCACGTGACATGGGTGTTCATGGGAGATGGTGAGGCGGAACAGTTGTATGGCACCTGCGATGCTGGCGAGGTGTTGACACGGCTTTGTGAGAACGGGTTTAGCGGCACGGGCGTCGTTGTCAAATGCGGCGACAAAGGCGCCGACCTGGCGACGACCGCCAAGCGGCTGCACGTCGATCCCTGGCCTGTTGAAACCGTCGTCGATACCGTCGGCGCAGGTGACGGATTCAACGCGGGTTTCATCGCCGGCATGCTGCGTGGATTTCCGCTTGACCAATGTTTGAGGCTCGGATCGCTCGTCGGTGCTTACGCAGTGACGGGGAGCGGAGACTTTAGCCAGTATCCGACGTGGACAGAAGTGGCGGCGCATCTGGACGGAAAGGGAGTTGTGGAGCGATGAAATCAGAGATCGTGGCGTGGTTGCAAGCGGCGCGCGTCGTTGCAGTGGTACGCAGGCTGCCGGAAGACGTATTTCATGACGTGATCGGCGCCTTAATTGAAGGTGGCGTCACAACCATTGAAGTGACCATGGATTCGGCGGGAGGTTCGCGCCTCATCGCCCAGACGCGCGAGCGTTATGGAGATAGGGCGCGCATTGGTGCGGGCACCGTATTGACGGAACAGCAACTGTTGGATGCGCATGCAAGCGGGGCCGAGTTTTTTGTTTCGCCGCATTTCGATCCGGCGCTTCTAAGCCTGGCTGAGAGCCTGGCCAAGCCCATGGTGCCAGGTGTGCTTTCACCGACAGAGGTGCATGCAGCCCGTCAGGCAGGCGCCGAAGCGGTCAAGATTTTCCCGGCGGCGGCCATGGGACCTGGCTACGTTCGCGACTTGCGCGGGCCCTTTGGCGATTTACAGGCCATGGTCACAGGCGGCATCGACGAGACCAACGCGCGCCAGTTTATCGAGGCAGGCGCAATCGCCGTGGGCATGGGCAGTTCGCTGTTTCCGAAGGCGGAGATTGCCGTTCGCGACTTTATAAGTATCGCGCGCCGTGCAGAGCGTCTGCGGACATTGTTGGGTTAACGGGTCAGGAGGTTCACAACGATGCAGATGTCATTTCGTTGGTATGGATCAAGCGATCCGGTGACACTTGCGAACATACGTCAAATCCCGGGTGTCGTTGGCATTGTCACCTCGCTTTATCACATACCCGCAGGCGAAGCTTGGCCAGAGGATGAGATCCGGGCGCTTTTCCAAACCATAGAAGCCGCGGGATTGCAACTGAGCGTGATCGAAAGCGTACCCGTACACGAGGATATCAAGCTGGGACGGGCAACGCGCGACGAGTACATCGCGAATTATCAGACGACGTTGCGGCGCCTGGCTGCCGCAGGCGTTCGCACGGTGTGCTATAACTTCATGCCTTTGTTCGATTGGTTGCGTACGTCGCTCGCTTATGAACTGCCCGACGGATCGACCACGCTCGCGTACTTTGACGAAGAGGTCGATGAACAGGCGTTGCTTGCCGGCCGTTTGCGATTGCCTGCATGGAACTTAGAGACGGATTCGCATCTTTTGCAAGAGATGCTTGTGACCTATCGCGAGATGGGGACGGAGGCGCTGTGGGACAACCTCGCCTATTTTCTGCAGGCCGTGATACCCGTTGCGGACGAAGTGGGGATCAACATGGCGATTCATCCTGATGATCCGCCCTGGCCCGTCATCGGCATCCCGCGTATCATCGTCAATCGCGCTGCCTTCCAGCGGCTCATCGGCCTTTGCGACAAACCCGCAAATGGCGTCTGTTTTTGCTCTGGTTCGCTTGGTGCCTCAGCGGACAACGACTTGCCACTCATTCTCCGTGAATTAGGAGAAGCAAAGCGGGTGCACTTCGTGCATTTGCGCAATGTGCGCAAAGTCGGGCCGCGGTCGTTTTACGAATCTGGCCATCTCTCTGCCGACGGCTCCATCGACATGCTGGGCCTTGTACGGGTGCTCGCCGAGATCAACTACGCGGGTCCCGTCCGTCCGGACCACGGGCGCATGATCTGGGGGGAGACAGGAAACCCCGGTTACGGTCTGTACGATCGCGCACTTGGCCTCGCGTATCTGAATGGACTCTGGGAAGCCGCACGAGCCTTCGTGTGAGTCTGTAAGGCAAACGAGCAAGTTGGACATACTCGGTATAATGGGCATGAGGAGTCCTTTTTGCGGGGCTCAACTTGCTTAAGGAAAGGTTTGTGCATCGTGATCGATACATCGCTGTTACAGGCTGTCGCACAGTTCGTTGAGGATGCGGGCAACATTGTGGAGGATATTGCGAAAAAGGGATTTGATACGCAATTCAAAGGGGTTTCGGATCCGGTCACGACGGCAGATCTGGCATGTGATACGTTTTTGCGCGAGCGGTTGCTCGCGCTTTTGCCTGGCTCTGGATGGCTCTCGGAGGAGACGCGTGACGATCTTTCGCGGTTGGACGTGGAGTATGTTTGGATTGTCGATCCGATCGACGGCACGCGCGAATTTGTGGAAGGCGTCCCGCAGTACGCGGTCTCGGTTGCGCTGTCAAAACGGGGTGAAGCCATACTCGGGGTCATTTGCAACCCGGCCCGGCGCGAACTATTCACCGGTTTGGTCGGCAGTGGGGCATGGCTCAACGGCAACCCCATACGTGCTTCACGCACGCGCGGCGAGCAGTTGACGGTGCTAGGCAGTCGGTCAGAAATCAAGCGCGGGGAATTTGCCCGGTTTGAGCAGACGATGCGTGTCGAAGCCGTTGGGTCTATCGCGTACAAGTTGGCCCTGGTTGGGGCAGGACAAGCCGACGCGACATTTAGCCTTGGGCCGAAAAACGAGTGGGACATCGCGGCAGGTGTCGCGATCGTAAAAGCTGCCGGCGGCCACGTGACCGACAAGGCGGCGAAGCCCTTTGTGTTTAATCAACAGAATACCTTGGTCAATGGCATTGTGGCAGCGACGGCAGAGTCGTATACGGATCTGCTGGCACAACTTCACGCCGAGTAACGATTGTCACCGGTTTAGCCGCGCACGCCAATCTGGGTCGCCGCGATGCCGAGGTACTCGCGCACGGCAATCGTTGTATCGTCGAGGCCTTGCATAGATGGCAACCAACCGAACGCGTCGTGGCTCGCTGTGCGATTGACCAAGTAGCCGACAGGATACGGCACGGCTTTCACCTGTGCTTTGGCAAAATCGAGCATGGCGCGGCGCATATGGTACGCAGAGGTGATGAGCAGGGGCGTTTGCACGTGGTGCGCCCGCAGAATGGCGGCCGAGAAAAAGGCGTTTTCCTGCGTGTCGCGACTATTTGGCTCTTGCCAGATCATCTGGTTGGGAACGCCCAGGGCGATGAGGTCGCGGCGGCCGATGGCGGCAAACGAGTAAGCGTGATCGCCCACGCGTGTGTTTGGCCCTCCTGACAGAAGAATTGGGATGTGCAGCCGGCGATACAACATGGCCGCCGCGAGCAGCCGGACAGACGAATCGCCGTATAGATTGCCAAGTCCGGTGATATCCGGCGTGCCTGTCGTAAAGCCGCCGCCCAGCACGACGATGGCGTCGCCTCGCGGGTCTTTGGGCTGGGGATACGCAGATTCGAGCGGGCCCAAAAGTAAGTTGGCGAACCATTGGGTCGAGACGATGGCGATGACGAGCGCGATTGCGATGTTGGTCTTTGCCAACCATCTGTATCGGCCAAGGCCAAAGAGCCCGGCGAGGGCGAAAGCCAAAGCGAACAGGCCGGGCGGGATCAACAAGCTTTCGATGATCTTGATAACGACAAACATCTCGTGACTCCTTTATGCCTTGGACCAGACTCTATTTAATCGAACAGCTTCAGATATTCTCCGTAACCTTCCTTTTCCATATCGCTCTTCGGGATGAAGCGCAGGGCGGCGGAGTTGATGCAGTAGCGCAAGCCGCCGGTCGCACGCGGGCCGTCTGTAAAGACGTGGCCTAGATGGGAGTCAGCTTGCTGGCTGCGCACTTCGGTTCGGACCATGCCGTGGCTGTAGTCTGGCCGTTCGATCACGACGTCGGATTCAATCGGCTTCGTAAAACTGGGCCAGCCGCAACCTGCATCGTACTTGTCCCGCGAGGAGAACAGCGGCTCGCCAGAGACGACGTCAACGTAGATGCCTTCCTCGTTATGATTCCAAAATTCATTGTGGAACGGTGGCTCCGTTGCATTGTGCTGCGTAACCTCGTACTGTAGCGGTGTCAGGCGGCGTTTCAAATCATCCTTATCCATATCCGAACTCATCCTTTCGCGATGATGTGTCCAAGTGGTTTCACGAGAAAGCGCCTCTTTGACAACTCTCTATTCAATGTAGCAAGGTTTTGCGGTGGTGTAAAAGATCAATGGCAGCCCAGCCCGCGTCACAGATTGGGGCCAGGCGGCTTGCATCAGTGAGGTTTCCCGACTTCCTTTAACTCTGAGACAGGTACTTCTGTAACGGCGCCATTTTCGTACCGAACTTCTGCGTATGGGCTCGATTCAAAGACGCGATTGATATACACCGGTGTTCCTTCGTATTCAACCGGTATGAACTCTTTCGACGCGATGATGTCTTTTGCGCGATGAACGTCCATCTTGGCTCCTCCCATCCAGTTTTGTTGACACGCATAGATGTAGCATGTCCCAGTTGGGCCACGGTATGAAACCTATGACAGGATAGGGTTCGGTTGGCGCAGCGATGCGCACGGATATAAAAAAGCCACGCCAATTCGGCGTGGCTTTTTGCGACATTGTTTACTCTTGATGAGACTCCTTGCCGAGTTCGTCCAGCATGGCGGTCACCAGGCGAATGCCCTTTTGAACATTGGGATCCTTGAGCAACTTCAACAGGCTGAATACGCTGTACACCGTGGTGTCGTGCTCCGCGCGTTCTTTCGCGGCGTTGTAGGCGCGCAGCCCTTTCTTCGCCACGTCGACAGCCGGTTTCGTGAAGTTTTGGAACATGTTCGAAAATCCTTCGAGGGTATCGCCATCCGTGACGACATCTTCCGCTGCCTGGTAGACACGGCCAAGCAAGTATACTATCTTCGACAGACGGGGAAGGTTTTCGATCACGGTGGTTAAACTCGTGAGCGTCTCTTCATCCTTTGTCAGGGCCGTCATCACTTGCGCAATTTGTGGAAGTTTCTCCAAGATGGTATTGAGGGATGCTTGTACGGCGGGATCGAGCAGGACGTCAGAGACGTCGACCGTTTCGTGGGTTTGCGTTGCCTCACTCACTGAATGTGCCTCCTTGCCTTCGTTGCACCGATGGAACCGCGTGCGATCCTAGGATTGTCTGGGACGTTACATTCCATTGCCCAGTATAGTGGACGCGAGCGACAATGTCTAATAGATGTTGCCGCGATATTGCCGTACATGCCCGCGCACCTGTATGATTCAAACTGTATAGCAAAAAGAATTGTGTAACTTGTCGCAGATGGAGTGATGGTGCCGTGTTGATGGACAACGCATGCGTCCATTCCCAACCAGGGCTTGGGACGAAGGTGCGTGGTGCTGGCTTTGCCGAACACGAGGCGCCATACGTTCAAAGTGTTCGCTCTGGACTCGACTCGTATTTATTCCGCTTGCAAACCGATGGCCAAGCGCGCGTTTTGATTGGCGATCGTCTGTTGGTTGCCGAGGCGGGCGATCTTGTCATGTTTGCACCCGGGCAGGTGTACGAACTGCGGATCGAAGGGAACGATGCTGATCGCACGTCGACAAACGACGTGTTGTCGACGGACCTCTACTTGTTTTGTGAAGGTCCCTGGTTAGATCAATGGTGGCAAGGGCGCTCGCGAAGGACGCATCTGCGGTTGGCTCTTCATGAGAACTGTGTGTATCTTTGGCGACAACTCATCGAGGAGTACCGGCGACCGGGCCAGCCGGATTTGGAGTTGTGCGATTACCTGTTGCGGGCCTTGTGTCTGACCGTCGATAAATATGGTTACGATCCCGCTGCCGCATCTCCCATTCCCTTAGCGGCGGAGCGCATTCGCTCGTATATTGAGAAGCACGCAGCAGAGGAGTTTACCTTGCGCGACGTCGCTGAAGACATTGGACTCTCCGTGTCGCGGGCGGTACATGTCTTTAAGGAAGCCTATGGGCAAACGATTGTTCAATACTTGCAGGACGTACGCTTGCAAATGGCATGTGATCGAATGCGCTTTAGCAATCTCAATTTAGAGCAAATTGCCGATCTTTGTGGTTTTCGTTCATATTCCTACTTTTATCGCGTGTTTCGGGCCAAGTATGGCGTCTCCCCAAGTGAATTTCGACAGCGGGCACAGTGACCGCCAGCATTCGGCGGTCTGCCCCGCTCCCACCCTAAAATTCCCAGAAGATAGGTCAAAACGGCTTAGTTTTCTTGCCAGCCAAATTCGTCATTAGATGACCAAATCGACAATATGCAGCCTTCCTGGTTTGTGGTTAAATGACATTCGTGTCGCACCACCGGGTGTCGGAAAGTGGGAGAGGAGAGACTTTTGTGGAAGGCGTGTACCGGCGTTTAAGCCGCTTTTACCGACCTTATTTGCGCTTGCTGTATGTTAGTTTAGGCTTGCTGGTGTTAACGACAGCACTTCAACTCGCCTATCCGTATTTACTGAAAATGATCGTCAATCGAGTCGTCATCGGTCATCATTTTCAGGCTTTGCTGCCGCTATCTGCGGCGATTTTGCTTGCGTCGGTGATCAAAGGCGTATTTAACTTCTCGCAAGCGTATTTGGCGCAGGTGTTTGGCAGCAAAACCGCGTTCGATCTGCGCAACGCATTGTACAAAAAACTGAATCATCAACCGTTTTCCTATTATGACAACGTTCATACAGGGGATCTGATGTCGCGGATGACGGCGGATTTGGATGCGTTCCGCATGTTCTTTGCATTCGGCATCAATAACCTGATGAGCCTAGGCCTTACCGTCGTGCTTGGGATCAGCATGATGTTGACGATGAACTGGATTTTGGCGTTGGTTCTCACCGCTCTCATGCCTATTTTGGCGGTGACGGCTATCCGCTTTGACCGGCAATTGCATCCGGTATTTCAGGCTGTGCGGCGCACCCTTGGCAATCTGAATTCGGGCGTGCAGGAAAACCTCATGGGTATGCGCACGGTGAAATCGTTTGCAAAAGAATCGTTTGAGATCGACAAATTCAACGAACGCAATGACGCCTATTATGGTGCAAACATGCAGGCGACGAAGCTTTGGCGCAAGTTCTTCCCTTTTATCGAACTCGTCGGCAATATTGGTGTGGTACTTATCTTGATGGTCGGTGGCTGGCTCGTCATGTCATCGCATATGAACTTGGGTGACCTGGTCGCCTTTTTGTCCGTGGTTTGGTACATGATTTGGCCGATGTCGCAACTCGGATTTTTCCTCAATAACTGGACCCAAGCAACAGCAGCAGGAGAGCGTTTACTCGAGATTCTCGAGTACCCGGACGACCTTGACGCGTCAGAGGAGCAAATCTCGCAATCGGTCCAAGGAAAAGTAGAGTTTCGCAATGTCGGTGTCAAGATGGGCGACAAGTGGGTTTTATCGGATATCAACTTTACTGCAGAGCCGGGTCAGACCATTGCCTTGCTTGGCTTGACCGGTGCCGGCAAAACGACCTTGACGTCGCTCATTGCCAGGTTTCGCGATGCGACGGAAGGCGAAGTATTGATTGACGGGATCAATATTCGATCCTGGAACCGTCACGCGCTGCGCTCGCAGGTCGGCGTCGCGTTTCAGGAACCGTTCCTCTTCTCGACGACCATTTTCGCCAACATTGCATACGGGCGCCCTCACGCAAAGGTCGAGGACGTCCGCCGGGCCGCTGCCATGGCGGACGCCGCGGAGTTTATCGACGAGCTTCCCGAAGGTTATATGACACTCGTCGGTGAGCGCGGCATGGGACTTTCTGGTGGGCAAAAGCAACGCGTTGCCTTAGCCCGGGCAATCTTGCTGAATCCAAGCATCCTCATTCTCGACGATGCGACGAGCGCGGTCGACATGGAGACGGAATATGAGATTCAGCAGGCTTTGCAAAAGGTCATGGCCGGACGGACGACGTTTATCATTGCCCACCGCATATCGTCACTCAAGCGCGCGGATCAGATTCTCGTCCTCGACGGCGGACGGATCGTCGAACGTGGTACACATGAGGAATTGCTCGCCAGTCACGGACTATACCGGCATATCTTCGACATGCAGTTTCAAGATTTCGCTTCGATGAACGATAGTGGAGAAACAGCACAGACTGGAACGGAGGGGCACATCGGATGAGCGTGAACGCGAAGGAACAAGTGCGCTCCGAAGCGTCGAATCGCGAAGAATTGCTACGTGCGCCTTTTATTTACCGCGATGATGAGGCTTTGGAAAAGAGCTTTCAATTTACACTCATGAAGCGGCTTGCGTCATATATGCGACCTTATCCTGGGCTGATGGCAGCTGCTTTCTGCGCGACGCTAGGCAACCTGGCGGTCACACTCATCGCCCCCTACTTGGTTGGCCGAACCATTGATACGGCGATTGCACACCACCGCGTGCATGCGCTGTTGGCTTATGGAGCCATACTCATTGGGCTTTACTTGCTGAACTTTGCGGCGTCGTCATTTCGCATCTATTTGACGAACCAACTTGGTCAGTGCGTCATCCAAGGATTGCGCAGGGAGTTGTTCGTCCACGTCCAGGGATTGTCGAGCGATTTTTTCGATGCCAGACCAGCCGGGTCGATTTTGGTTCGGATTTTAAATGACGTCAACTCACTACAAGATTTGTTCACGAACGGCGTCATCAATTCGATTACCAACTTGTTCACGTTGATTGGCATCATTGCCATCATGTTTTCACTGAACTGGCAGTTGTCGATTGTGACATTGGTCGTCGTTCCTTTCATGTTTATGCTCTCGTTGCGCTTGACGATTCAAATCCGTCGCGCGTGGCAGCAGGTGCGTCTTCGTCTGAGCCGAATCAACGCGCACTTAGCAGAAGGCATTCAAGGCATGCGCGTGACCGAATCGTATGTGCGCCAGGACGAGAATCAAGTGTTCTTTGAAAAGATGAACCGCGATTACATGGCGACGTTCTTGCGTGCGCAGCGCTGGTCCATTCCGTTTGGCCCACTCGTCGACTTGACCGGTGCACTTGGTAGCGCTTTGCTTTTCTGGTATGGCGTGCATCTGTTACACAATGGCGTCGTCACGGTCGGGTTGCTCGTTTCCTTTGCCAACTACCTCGGGAACTTCTGGACGCCCATCGGCCAACTTGGTCAAGTGTACAACCAAATTCTCGTCGCCATGGCGTCTTCAGAACGCATTTTCCAGTATCTCGACACCAAAGCGAATGTCGTCGATCGCGATGACGCAATCGCTTTGCCACCCATTAAAGGAAAAGTTGAGTTCCGTTCTGTTGGCTTTTCCTATAAAGAGGGCCGGAGAGCGCTGAGCGACGTATCATTTGAAGCTCTGCCAGGGCAAACCGTGGCCTTGGTTGGCCATACGGGCGCCGGTAAAAGCACGGTCATCAACCTGCTAGCTCGCTTTTACGATCCGACAGAAGGTTCCATTCTTGTCGATGGCAAAGATATTGCCAAGGTGTCCCTCGATAGCTTGCGCAGTCAGATTGGTATCGTGTTGCAAGATACCTTTATCTTTTCGGGAACCATTATGGACAATATCCGGTACGGCAATCCGGCTGCTTCCGACGAAGAGGTGAAGGCGGCTGCACGTGCCGTCTATGCGCATGAGTTTATCGAGAACTTGCCAGAAGGTTATCACACGGAGGTGCGCGAGCGCGGCAGCCGCTTGTCGCAAGGACAGCGCCAACTCATTTCGTTTGCGCGAGCCATTCTTGCTGATCCGCGCATCTTGATACTCGATGAGGCGACGGCGAGTATTGATACCTATACCGAACACCTGATTCAAAAAGGGCTTAACGTACTGCTGGAAGGGCGGACGGCGTTTGTCGTCGCGCACAGGCTCTCGACGATTCGCGATGCCCATCAAATTTTGGTGTTTGACGGGGGCCGGATCGTCGAACGTGGGACACATGCGCAACTCATGGCGCATGGAGGCTATTACTACGACTTGGTAGCCGCACAGTACAAGTTTCTCGCATAAGTGTAGGAAGGGGCGAATGTCTCCCTTCTGTTTAACGATCAAACCATGTATACTTTGCACTAGCCCGGCTCTCTGGCCGGGCTTCAACATGGTAAGCGGTACATATCGGAGGCGAATCATGGGACAAGAACGGGTCTCCAAGGCAAATCGCTTTAGTCCTTTTATCTCGTTTTCGCGTGAGGAGTGGCGACAATTGCGCGCTTCCACGCCGCTTTTGTTGCAGGAGGAAGATTTGGCGCGCCTGCATGGAATCAACGAACGCGTGTCGCTCGCTGAAGTCGAGGACATTTATCTTCCTTTATCAAGGCTATTAAACCTGTACGTGGGTGCGACACAAAACCTGTACGAAGCGACCCACAAGTTCCTCGGCCATACCGGAACGAAGGTCCCTTATATCATCGGGATTGCGGGAAGTGTTGCCGTCGGCAAAAGCACCACTGCTCGCATCGTGCAAGCGCTCTTGTCGCGCTGGCCTAATCATCCGAAGGTGGATCTCGTTACGACAGACGGGTTTCTGTTTCCAAATGCCGAATTGGAGCGCCGCGGTATCATGCACCGCAAAGGATTTCCGGAGAGCTACAACACGCGGCGGCTTATTCAATTTTTGGCGGATGTTAAGTCTGGAAAACCAATTGTCGAGGCTCCAGTGTATTCACATCTTGCCTACGACATCGTCCCGACCGAAAAAATCGTAGTTCGTCAACCTGATATCGTTATTTTAGAGGGGCTCAATGTCCTGCAGACGTCGGCCGCCAGCCATGCGCAGAGGCCGATGAACATCTTTGTGTCCGACTTCTTCGACTTCTCCATCTATGTCGATGCGCCTGAGAACTTAATCCGCGAATGGTACATCACGCGCTTTTTCACATTAAGACAAACCGCGTTTCGCAATCCAGAGTCGTATTTTCACCGTTATGCATCGCTGACCGATGTGGAAGCTGAAGCGACGGCCTCGCGTATCTGGGAAGAGATCAATGCAAAAAATTTACGGGAAAACATACTGCCCACCAAACCTCGTGCGCAGTTAATCTTACATAAAGGAGAGGGACATCAGGTACAAGAGGTGCAGTTGCGGAAGATATGAAGGGCGATTTGGTAGGCATTGCGCAACCTTGGCAAAGACGCTACACTACAAGTGATGGGACGATATTTGGATCGCAGGGACTGAAGGTGTCCCGGTGACGTACCGACCCGTGAACCATGGGCGGCATGTTGAGGAGAAGCGCTATGGAGACGACGGATTGGGCGGCGGTGCAGCGGATCGTTCCAGAACTGATGGGCGTGTTGCAGAATCGGTTGCGGATTTTACAGCGAGTCAACGCCCTTGCACCCATTGGGCGGCGGGCCTTGGCACAGGCGATGGGGCAGTCGGAGCGGACCCTGCGCTCCGAATTGGATGCGCTTAAGCAACAAGGGCTGCTTCTCACGTCGGCGTCGGGCGTCACACTGTCGACCGAAGGACTGACTCTATTGAGTCAGTTGGAGCCAGTTGCGGCTGCCCTCGCAGGTCGGTCGGACTTAGCTTGGCGGCTTTCGCAGGCGCTTACTGTCGCCAACGTGATCGTCGTCGAGGGAGACAGCGATGTGGAGCCATGGGTGACGGAGCGCATAGGCTCGAGCGCGGGGGAGCTACTGATCGACGCTATTCGCGATGGCGACGTGATCGCCGTCACGGGCGGTACGACGGTTGCAGCCTTGGCGAAATCGGCGCCGGTTCGTTCCGGGCTGCGCGATATTCAAGTCGTCCCGGCGCGCGGCACCGTGGGGGAAACGGTGGCCTACCAGGCGAACACGATCGCGGCGGAACTCGCTGAAAAGCTCGGTGGTCGCTCGGTGATGTTGCACATTCCAGACAGCTTGTCGCAAAAGGCGTTGGAACAATTGCTGGAAGATCCGTACATTCAGCAGCGATTGCCTGTCATTCGATCCGCCACGGTTGTCGTGCACGGCATCGGTGACGCCTTGGCAATGGCGCGAAGGCGGCACGCCAGCGACGCCGAATTGGCATTGCTGACCGAGCGGGCAGCGAAGGCCGAGGCTTTCGGACATTATTTCAACGCCTACGGCGAAGTCGTGTACGCCATGCAAACCATCGGCTTACGGCTGACGGATGTCGAACGCGCGCGCCTGGTGGTTGCCGTCGCAGGGGGCGCGAGTAAAGCGCAGGCCATTGCTGCGGTCGCGCAGGCGTATCGCATCGATGTCTTGGTGACGGACGAGGGAGCTGCACGCAGACTGCTGCAAATGAAATCCGAATTAGACATGTGAGGAGAGAATCGAACATGGCAGTGAAAGTAGGCATTAACGGGTTCGGTCGCATTGGACGTAATGTGTTTCGTGCGGCACTCAACAACCCGAACATCGAAATTGTGGCTGTAAACGACCTCACGGACGCAGAGACGCTGGCGGCGCTGTTAAAGTACGACTCTGTACACGGCGTTTTGGCTGAAGACGTTCAGGCAGAGGGCAATAATCTTATCGTTGCGGGCAAGACGGTCAAAGTATTCGCTGAGCGCGATCCGGGCGCGATTCGATGGGCCGATGCTGGCGTCGAAATCGTGATCGAATCGACGGGTATTTTTACGGATAAGAACAAGGCCGAAGTGCATATCACGCAAGGTGGAGCGAAGAAGGTTATTATTTCGGCTCCGGCGAAAAACGAAGACGTGACCATCGTCATGGGTGTAAACCACGAAGTGTACGACCCGGCAAACCATCACGTCATTTCCAACGCATCCTGCACGACCAACTGCTTGGCGCCGGTTGCGAAGGTAATCGACGACACGTTCGGGATCGTCAAAGGTTTGATGACGACGGTTCACTCGTACACCAACGACCAACGGATTCTCGATCTGCCGCATAAGGACATGCGCCGTGCTCGTGCCGCTGCATTGAACATCATCCCAACTTCTACGGGTGCTGCCAAGGCTGTCGGCCTCGTTTTACCGCACCTTAAGGGACGCCTAAACGGCATGGCTATGCGCGTGCCGACACCGAATGTGTCCATTGTCGACCTTACGGCGCAGACGAAGAAGACGGCGACGATTGAAGAGGTTAACGGTGCGCTGAAGGCGGCTGCTGAAGGTCCGCTAAAGGGCATCTTGGCGTACAATGAGCTTCCTCTCGTTTCCCACGATTACAATGGCGATGCGCATTCTTCGACGGTCGATGGCCTATCCACGATGATCATCGACGATATGGTAAAGGTCGTCGCTTGGTATGACAACGAATGGGGCTATTCGAACCGTGTTGTCGACCTTGCTTCTTACATTGGGTCGAAGATGTAAGCCTATTTCAGACATGACCCGTCGGTGCCGTCGATAACGGCGGCACTATAAAAAAGGCCTTGGCGATTGGTTCGCCAAGGCCTTTACTTTGACTGGATTATGTTGTTGCTGCCTTTGGTCGCTCAACGGTCTGTTCCGCCGACCTTGCGTTGTCCGCCAAGCGCATTAAGGTGTGCCCCAGCCGTCTCAGCTTCGCGTCGTTGATGCTGTAATAGAGCCATCGCTGGTCATCCGGATCGCGGCGGACGCGGATCAACTCGTAGTCGCGTAGCACCTTAATGTGATGTGACAGTGTGTTCTGGCGGATACCTAAGGTGGCGCTCAATTCTGCTGCACAGCGTTCACCGTTTGATAACGCCTCGACGATGCGCAATCGCTGTCGTTCGCATAGAACCGCCAGTCCGTCCCACGTCGTGCCTTGTACCGTATCCTTCGCCCTCGAATTCAACGTACAATCCCTCCATCAAAATCCGATGCACTTGTCTTTGAATTGTGAAACGACCTCGTCGTTAGCTCACACTGTGCCGCGGTGATGTTGAGGTTGCTGAGTGCTGTATCTCTTCGTTGTCTTCGAGTGAACGCTGTTTCATTTCGGGTACGGCCACCAGAGTCAGTACGGCGCCTAACAAAGCCACGCCTGCCAGCATGCCCATCGTGACATTGAGCCCTGACGCCTTGAGAATACCGGGCAGGACGAATGCACCGAGAAAGGCCCCAATTTTGCCACCCGCCGCAGACATGCCATGCGCCGTTCCGCGCAGATTGGTTGGGAATACCTCCGACGGAACGAGGAATGTCGTGGTGTTCGGTCCGAATTCGATAAAAAAGTAACTAATCGCGTAGACAATCAGGAACACAATGGGCAACTTCGCGATGGTCGGTACGAAGAAAATTGCCGCATACGCACAGGCCATCACGACGAAACCGACGCTTTGAATCGTTTTGCGGCCGATTTTATCCATGAGACCGGCGGCCACGAAATAACCAGGTACCGCTGCGACAAGGAAAATAGCTGTTGCCACAAGGGTTGTCGTCACCAGAGCTGCGTGTGGGAGCAAAGCCTTCAAAATGAGTTGCGATGAGACGCTGTTGCCGTAAAATGCGACGTCGATTAAAAACCAACTGCCTGCCGTGCCAATCAGTCGAATGACATGTTTGCGGCTCCACATACTTTGCTTTGCAACCGTACCATTCCAAGATCCGCCGGCGACACGCTGGCCTGTCAGGTGTGATGCGACGTTAGCGGCTTGGCTGGCGTCCTGTTTGACGGCGAGTAGATAGCGCGGCGTCTCAGGCATTTTCCGACGCAAGTAGATGACGGATGCGGCGGGGATTGCACCGAGTCCCAGCATCAGTCTCCAGGCAATGGCATGTGGAATGCCAAGTGACAGCAAAAGGGAAGCGACCAAAGGTCCAGCTAAAAGCCCAAGGCCCTGCATGGCAAATACCATCGTCACCAAAAATCCACGGTTTTTTCGATTCGCATACTCGGTCATAATCACCGAACTGGTTGGGTAGTCACCACCGACGCCAAGGCCAACAATGAATCGGAAAATGACGAGCCAGATGAAGGACGGTGCACATGCGGATAAAATGGCGCCCACGGCCAGCATGGCGACTTCGATTCCGTACATTGCCTTACGACCAAGCAAATCCATCAGCTTGCCGAAAAACAAGGCTCCGAGTGCTGCAGCTGCCAATGAAGTACTGTTGAGTATCGACAACTGTGTCGTGGTCAGGTGCCACATTGGCGTCAAAATAGCGGTAACCGTCCCGATGATAAACAGGTCGTACGCATCAGTGAAAAAGCCCATTCCTGCCGTCAAAATGGTTTTCCAATGAAATGAATTGAGCTTGCTTTCGTCAAAAGCCTCTAGAACGCTGGAATTGACGGACACAGTGGTCGCTCCTTTGCTTATAAGTGAGTCTGAGTTGTCAATGTTTCGATGAGCACTGATACAGTTTGCACCATTTCGATTGTGGTCGATGTATTCCGAAGTGAATGTTACGCCTCAATTGTGAAGATGGCATATGCGGATTGTGAAGACTTTGTAAAGGTGTAGGTAAGAAGTAGGGTGTTTTGGAGTGAATGTGGGTGGTATGGTTAAGGTTGGGGTTATCCGATAGGCAACGGAGGCTGAGCCTCTAGGGTTCAGTCTCCGTTCACCGGTTAGGAATTAGATGGTTCAAGCCCATTCCGCACGCAGAATAGGTAAAAGCGGGTCGGATGGCGCAATTTCCTTTACATCTTGAATTGTGACACCGAAGAGGGACGGTTGATTCACATATGCAACTTGACCATTGGTAAAGTCGATCCAAGCGCTTTCAAACGCATATAAACCAAACTGGTAGTCAAACCGAAATCCGCAGTCCGCCACGGTCTTATTTTGATAAACCAATTTATGTGACGATGTTAGCCACAGGTACGCGGAAGATGGATCCGCTGACTGCGCATTCTTGAGTGGCGTCGCGGTCGGCAGAACGCTTGCAAGGCCTCCATTCACGTTCCATTTAATATTGTAGTTTCCTGGGGATGCATTCAAAGCGTCGTACTTGATGCGATTAGGCGACAGAAACTGAAGCGTACCGTGAAATCCCGGAGGAATGGTCACATTTAACGATGCGCCCTTTGTCTTCGCCCTGACCGCAGCTTGAAGCTGCTTTGTGAAGCTGGCGTTAAAGGACGGAACTGTCTCTCCGAATGCAGACTGAAATGCCTGATCCGGATTTTCGTGTGTCAGGTTGTTGGCCAGTTTGGCAATCGAGGAAATCCCGAACTTCGAAATTAGGTCACAGATGGCAAGCCAGTCTTGAAGTTCGTAATCATAGGTCTCGGATCCTGACAAAATGGCTGCTTCGTCGTTGGATAAGGGCACAAGAGATCCGGATTGGACAACGTCCAGTATATCCTCGGCGTATTCGCGCTCGTCACCCTCGAATTCTGCCTGCGGCTCAATTGCCTTTTGTCCGTTAAATCCCATATAGACGGCCATGCCCTCATTCATCCAACTCGGCAGATACGAGATGTTCTGATTGATGGTCACATGCGTCAACTCATGTGTCAAGGTATTGGCGAGATCGTAATCACTTGTATTCTGGAATAACGGGATAATCACCGTGCTACGTAAGGTGAAACCGTTCGAATCCTGAGAGAGACTACTGGCATCGCCCTGCGATACACCAATTTGTTGCAATAGTTTGGCGTACGAAGACGCGTTATTGACTAGATAGACCGTCGCCGGTTTATGCATGCGCAGACCGAGAAAGTTGCTGATGCGACTGACGGAGTGGACGCGACTAAGGATGGCCTCGGCGCGCTGAATGTCTGCGTTTGTGACGCCACTGCCGTAGGCTTCGAACCGCACCATGCTGGAGTCGGCAGGTACAGGCGAATAAGCATAGGAAACGCGTGACGGATCCGCCGTATGGCTTGGAGCATTCTGGCCGCTGTCCGCCAAATTGGCCGCGCCTATACTCGCAGGTCTTTGATGGATTCGGGATGCTGAAAACGTGGGGGAATATGACCAAGAACCGAAGGCGATGCCGGCGAGGGCGATGCCAGCCGCAAAAGTAGGCCAAAGCGCCCTATGAATACGCTTTCTCATGTTGTCCAACCCTCTCGTGATATGAGCCGATCTACTAAATATATAGCCTGAGTTTTGAGGAATTTGCAAGAGAATTTCGGAGTGATTGCCACGCTCGTGGAAACGCTTCAAGGCCAGCCCAGTAGGCTGGCCCCGAGTTCGTCTTTGCAGTGAGGCGGATCAGTTTCGCACGATGGTCTGTGCCCGTTCCGGCCCGACGCTGATGTAGCGGATGGGAACACCGACCCAGTTCTCAATTTGCTCCACAAACGCTCGGGCGTTCGCAGGCAACTCGTCAAAGTGGCGGCAAGTGGATATATCCTCATGCCAGCCCGGTAGGGACTCGTAGACCGGCGCGACGTGTTCCATGTCATAGGCGGGCAAGGGCCATTCATAACGCGATCCGCCTTTGTCATAGGCGACTCCGACGCGAACCTCATCCAGGCCCGACAGGACATCCAGCTTCATTAAGGCGAGTTCTGTATAGCCATTGATCCAAGCGCCGTATCGCAGCGATGGGATGTCGAGCCAGCCGCAGGCGCGAGGGCGGCCCGTCGTAGCCCCATACTCATGACCTTTGTCCTGCAAATATCGACCGTATTCGTCATGCAGTTGTGTCGGGAACGGGCCTTCGCCGACTGCAGTGGTGTACGCCTTGGATATACCGGTGATTCTGCGAATGGCAGTTGGCGGTACACCGGCACCTGCACCGATGCCACCGGCTATGGGATTGGACGAGGTGACAAACGGGTAGACCCCCCAATCGAGATCGCGCATGATGCCAAGCTGCCCTTCAAACACCACGTGTTTGTCTTGCTTGTAAGCTTCGTACAACAGCGGTGTCGTATCCGCAATAAAGGGAAGTAGCTGATTGCGTGCTTCCATCAAGGTCGACCATACATCGTCCCATGTCCCGTAGTTTGCGAGTGCGGGGATGCGCGCTAACTTGGCTTGGTACGCAGCTTGCAGGCGTTCGCGGAGGCGCTCTACGTCGCGGAGCTCTCCTATCTGCAGGCCAAAGCGACCGACCTTGTCTTGGTAGGCTGGGCCGATACCTTGCAGTGTTGTACCAACCTTCTTAGCGCGCTGTTCTTCTTCCCATCTGTCTTGCCACAGATGATAGGGCAGAACCATGTGCGCACGTTCGGAAATCATGAAGCGGCTGGTGTCAATCCCCGCGTCCTGCAAGGTCGCAAGTTCTTGCACCAACTGCCCTGGGTGGAGAACGACACCCGCCCCGAGCACCGAGATCGTATGTTTGTGAAAGATGCCTGAGGGCACCAGGTGCAATGCAAACTTTCCGTGCTCGTTAACGATTGTATGACCGGCATTACCGCCGCCTTGATAGCGAACAACGACGTCTGCGGACTCAGCCAAATAGTCGACCATTTTGCCCTTGCCTTCGTCGCCGTACTGTGCTCCGACCACCGCGTGAAACATGGGATGACCTCCTCAAATCGCTTTCACATGCTTCAGTGTACGTCTCTTTTGGATATGTGTAAAATGAATGATGTGTATTGTTCTGATACGATTTGCGTATAGGTGATGAAGCATTGGATGTTTTATATCGAACCTTGCTTGCCGTTGTCGAGCATCAGACGTTGTCTGACGCGGCACGTGTGTTACATACCACACAGCCGACGGTAACGCGTCAGTTGCAGCAGTTGGAACGGCGACTCGGGGCACCGTTATTCGATCGCTCTGGCAAACGGTTGACGCTCACTGGCGCAGGTGAACGCGTATATGCGTTTGCTTCGGAGCTGCAGACACTTGAAGTGCGCTTACAGGAAGAACTACGCGAGTTTGCCGATCCGAGCGCAGGTCTTATTCGCATTGGCGCGGGGCTTTCACCCACTTTATATCGGTTGCCTTCTATTCTCGCGCAATATGCGGAGCAACATCCGCGTGTACGCTTTCAGGTTGTCACCGGATCGTCCAAATTGACCATGAAGCGGTTGCAAGCGCGAACGATCGATGCCGCCATCGTCACGACGCCGCCTGCCAAAAGCGACGATTTCGTGATGACGCCGCTTTGGCGAGACGCGTTGGTCGTCGTGGCGCCGTCTGGCCACCCACTCGCTGGATGCGCTTGTACATTGGGCGATCTCGCTCAGCAACCGATGGTCGTGATGCATCCAGAGTCTGGTTTACGGCAGTTGGTACATGATACGTTTACGCGCATGGGTGTTGCGGATCCGGCTTTACCGCTCATGGAGACTGACAGTTTGGAAGCGATGAGCCGCTTTGTACAGGCGGGGATGGGACTGGCCATCGTGCCATGGCCGGCCGTTGCCGAGGATGTGCAAGCAAAGAGATTGTGTACGGTCAATCTCATCGATGTCGATCTCGGTGCGCGTACCGTCACACTTGTCGTACGCAAGCACACGACGATGCCGCAAGCAGCACAGGCCTTTGTTTCGTGGCTCGCCGCACGGTCAGAAGCACCGGATTGCGAATTGCGGTAAGATGAAGTGGGTGATTGGCAATGCGCGTGCTGTTAGTCGAGGATGAGCCCGGATTAGTCGAATTTTTGACGTTGGAACTAGAGTTGCAAGGTGTGGCAGTTGATGTCGCACCGGATGGGGAGTCAGGGCTTGCGCTCGCGCGCGAGCATCCCTATGACCTATTACTTGTCGATATCATGTTGCCTGGCATGAACGGAATCGAATTGTGCCAAGCTGTTCGCACCTTCTCGAATGTCCCTTTGATTATGTTGACCGCTCGCGGGTCGGTGGCGGATCGTGTCGACGGGCTCAACGCTGGCGCCGACGACTACCTTGTGAAGCCGTTTGCAATTGAAGAATTGTGGGCACGCATGCGTGCCTTGCGGCGGCGACATGAGGCGTCATCCACGACGTTTCGGTTTGGCGAAGCCACCGTACAAATGGATCTTCATCGGGTTGTGTACCGCGGGCAGGATGTCGATTTGACGGCGCGCGAGTACGATTTGTTAGTCTACCTTTTGCGGCATGTCAATCAAACGTGTTCGCGCAACGAGTTGCTGGAACGTGTGTGGGGATTCCACACACCGGGGGACACGAATGTGGTCGACGTGTATATTGGTTATCTGCGTCAAAAGCTGGACCCGGAACGAAAGTACATTAAAACCGTGCGTGGCCAAGGCTATCGTCTTGAGGTGCATGATGAGTCGCCGTAGTACACAGGCGTCTTTGCTGCGTTGGAGCACATGTTGGTGCGCTGTTGTCTTTATTGTCTTCACTACCGTCTTTATGACGGCTTTCTCGGCGGCCAGCTTAAATTCGTACAAGCGCGTAATGGAGCTTGAGATGGCGACGTTACTCGGCCAAGGCGTCGACCAGTTGGCACAACAAACGGTGACGACGAGTTGGGATCGGTATGTCGCCGTGACAGACTCGGTGATCCGTCTGACGGATAACGAGGGCAACGTCTTGTTCCAAATCAACAGCCCGGTTTTTAGTAGTGACATCGTACAACAGATTGCCAACCGCGTGCCTGCTCAGCCGCAGGGACAGGCCTTCTCCAAGCCAGAATGGAGTTACCCGTATAAGTGGCGCGACGCCAGCGGATTTCACCGCGTGATCGCGCTGACCGAAGGCGTCCATTTTGAAAATGGCGCAAGCGGTGTGCTGGCGATTTATAGTCTGACGGATCCTTTGCGCCAGGACACCTTTCACATGTTAAGTGTGTTTGTCATCATGGATGTGGCTGTGATCGGCTTGTTTGCCGGTGGTATGTACGTATTGTTGCGCAGGGGATTTCAACCGCTGCAACGGCTGATGGCTGGGATACAACAAGTCGAGTGGCGGCGGGCTGGACGCCTTCGGTTTGAGCGGCTGCCACCAGAACTTGCGTCGCTGCAACAGTCGCTCAATCAATTGCTGGATCGCATTGATGACGCAGTCGAAGAGCAGCGCAGATTCATGGCAGATGCATCGCACGAATTGCGGACGCCCTTGGCGATTGTAGCTGGACACGCAAATCTGCTACGCCGATGGGGACATCAGAACGCGCGCGTTTGGGAGCCAGCCGTGCGCAACATTGTCCTTGAGGTGGAAAGGCTTCAGAAGTTGGTCGACCAACTTTTGACGATGTCACGTCTCGAGGAGGAGAAATTGCCGCCGGTGACCGAAGGCCTGGATCAACGTAGTCTAGAGGAACTGTTTGTCCGGTTGGGCGAAGATGCCTCGGTTTTACGCCCGGATTTGGATATCGAAGCACACGTCCATTTGACGCCTGGGACTCGGGTTGCTATCGAGCAGGACAGGCTGCGTCAGGTGCTGGTAGGCCTTATCGACAACGCGATGCGCCATACGAAGGAAGGGGGCTGGCTTGAACTTGCGGCCCGCGAGGAAGGCCCGATGGTGCGGATATCGGTCAGCGACGACGGCGAAGGGATACCCGCAGATGTGCTCCCGCACATCTTTGAACGGTTTTATCGCGGCGATGCGGCACGGGCGACGGGCAAGGGCTCGGGCTTGGGGCTTGCCATCAGCAAGCAGTTAATCGAGGCTTATCAAGGAAGGATTTATGTCCGCAGCCGTGAAGGTCGCGGGACTACCGTCATGATCTTATTGCCGACTTTGCGCACCATGCACATGGACGAAGAGAAGAGCGGGGAGTGACATCATGAGCACTGCGGACTGGCGAGTATTGCTGCCGACCGAACTAGACATTGTGACGGACGAATTCGCTGAGCATCCACTGAACAATATTCTCTATGATGACGAAATCGCTAAACAAGTCGCGCAAGGTGCGCGTCGCCCCACTGTGCGCGTATGGCGGCATGCGCCTGTGCAAGGACTGGTCGTCAGTCGACGAGACGTCGCAGGTGCAAACGGGGAATTTGCGATGGCCGCCATGGCAGACGAAGGCTGGCCCATTTTCGTCCGATCGACGGGTGGCACCGCAGTGCCGCATGGCAGCGGCATGCTCAACATGTCGATAATCTTTCCGCGGCAGCACGAGAAAGCCACCACGGACGCATATTACAGGTTGCTCTGTCAGCCACTCATCGACTGGTTTGTCCATCTTGGGCTATCCGCCTCGACAGGTGAGGTCCCAGGGAGCTATTGCGATGGTGGCTACAATGTGCAAGTCGATGGCAAGAAAATCGTTGGCACTGCACAGGCGTGGCGCGGGGGGTTAGCCGGCACAACGTCTCGCCATCCCGGATACGTTCTTGCACATGCTTGCATCGCGATCGATCTCGACATCGGCGCAGCCATTTCCGCTATCAATCGCTTCTATGGGTACGCGGGTGCCGCCATCGACGTCCAACCCGAGACCGCCAGCACGCTGGAGGAAAGGCTACAACGACCGTTTGACAGCGCCAAAGCCAAGCGGTCGTTGGTCGACTTTCTCGGTTCATATTTGACTACACAGGGCGTCAACGTCCGTTGCTAGACGGCTCTTGCGGATCGCCCATGGTAAGTGCGGTCGTACGCTTCGGATTCAAGGGCAATTCGACGCGCACCGTCGTCCCCTTGCCGAGGCCGTCGCTCCAGATACCGATGCGCCCGCCGTGCGCCTCTGCGACCCATCTGGCAATGGATAGCCCTAGCCCAGTGCCTTTGCTCGACTGCTCGCGCGATCGCGACGGATCGACGGTAAAGAAGCGGTCAAACACGCGATGCAAGTGCTCTTTCGCGATGCCTAATCCCGTGTCGCGGACAGACAGCGTCACATGGTTGCGGCTACGCGTTGCCGCCAACTCGATCTCGCCACCCTCATCGGTAAACTTGACCGCATTGTCCAACAAAATGACCAGCAACTGATGGAGTCGATCGCGATCGCCGAGTATAACAAGCGGTTCATTGGCTCGGACAGTTAGATGAATACCTTTCATATCGGCAATTGTTTCGTAGAGATCCTGAATGTGCAGCAATAGGTCACGCAGGTCAAGTGGCTTGCGGTCGATGGGCATGCGCTCGGAGTCGGAGCGGGCGAGGGTGAGCAAATCCTGTACCAGCTTGGCCAGTCGTCTCGCCTCGCCATGCGCGTTGTTCAGCCACTCCAAATTCTCCTCCACCGATTGATCGGTGTGTTCCATCACGATACCTAAATTCGATTGAATGACAGCGAGCGGCGTGCGCAGTTCATGCGACGCGTCGGCGACGAACTCCAACTGTCGCTGCCAGGCGCGGCGGATCGGCTGCAACATGCGATCCGACAAAATAAATCCGACAAGCGCGGCCCCGAGCATGCCGAAGGCGCCGACGAGAATAATCACCGATTGCAACTCACTCAACACATGAACGGTTTGTGAATCGTCGAGTAGTGTTGCCAAATAGGGAGAGCCGCCTCCCGAAGTCGGCAATTGAACGTAAAAGATGCGATAGTGCTCGCCCGCAAACGTGTAGTTGAGAAATTCTTGGTCATTTTTTACGGTATCAAGCCGAGCTTTGACATGAGCGGCGAGTGACGCATCTGGTATCGTGCTAAAACTTCCGTTCTCGACAAGTAAGAAGTAGATTTGCGGTGAACCCGTGGAGCCGAAGCTCGGAATACCTGTAAGGACGGCTGTGTTCATCACGCGGTAGGCGGCTTCGCGCAGGCCAAAATCGACGCTGCGCATGACGAAGCTACGAATGGTCGTGTATACGGCGACCGACGTGATGGTATAGAGTACAACCAAAAGCACGACGGAGAGCATCGTCAAACGAAGACTAAGTCGCCTAAACAAAGGGCACTTCCTTTCTTGGCGGGGCAATCATCAGCGCGCTTCGGAAGCATCGGGTTGAAACAGATAGCCGACACCGCGAACGGTGGCAATGTACGAAGGTTTACCTGGTTCGTCGATCTTTTTGCGCAGGAAATGGACGTAGTTTTCCACGGCATTGCCAATCACATCGGCATCAGGTCCCCACACGCGGTCGAGAATGATCTCTTTGGACAGCACTTTGTTTTGATTTCGCATGAACAGTTCGAGCAGTTGGAACTCCTTAGCCGTCAGCGCCAACGCTTCCCCGTTGCGCGTTACAGTACGGGTGCTAAAATCAAGGCGAAACGGGCCAGCTTCGATGGCGTCAGAGCCGCTGAATTGGCCTGTACGGCGCGATAGTGCGCGCACGCGGGCGAGCAATTCTTTGTTGTCAAACGGTTTGACAAGATAGTCATCAGCACCCGCGTCCAGACCTGTGACTCGGTCTTCGACCGTGTCTTTGGCGGTGAGGAGCAACACAGGGGTCTGCACCCCGTTCTCGCGCATGCCCCGGAGAATGTCGATGCCGCTCATCTTGGGCAGCATGATGTCGAGGATGACGATGTCGTAGCTGTCTGTAAGTGCCAAGTCGTATCCGGAGTCGCCATCGTGCACAGTGTCGACGGCGTACTGATTTTCTTTGAGCAATTGTTTGAGCGCGGAGGCGAGCCGCGCTTCATCTTCCACCAATAAAATGCGCATATGTGTACCCTCCTGTCACCACAAGCGGGCGATGGTCGTCCATTGTTATTGTACACGCTCAGCTTGAAGGACGCTCGAAGCAAGGAGGGATGGACTGAGGCAGTTTGGTTGGTATCGTCACGATATGTAAGATTTACTGCCGTGACGTGTGAAAATAAGAGAATTCTTAGCTTCCTTTGTACCTGTGCAAAAAGGGCGTCAACGCGCGATTTTTGTCCATATTCGCTGGAAAATCGTGATTCGCGTGGATTTGACTCGCCTTTACAAGCCCTTGTGCCGCAGCTAAAATTTGCGCTATACCAACGAATCTTCAATCAATTTTTCGGAATCTGACGTGCAATTATGATATTTCTTAATACGGACTCCGAAACTTGACATGACATTGCCGAAACCGAGAGATGGGAGGGGCATGACAATGGCGGAACCGCTCCTCGCGATTCGCGATTTAAAGACGTATTTCGTAAGCAAACACGCAGAGGTGCGCGCCGTCGACGGAATCGACATCGACGTCCAAAAGGGGCAGATTGTGTGCATCGTCGGCGAGTCAGGCTGCGGCAAGAGCATGACGTCACTGTCCATTATGCGCCTTGTGCCAAAGCCGCGCGGCAAGATTGTTAACGGTGAGATCTTGTTTGATGGCAAGGATCTCCTGAAACTGAGCGATCGCGAGATGGCCGACATGCGTGGCAGTGAGATTTCGATGATCTTCCAAGAGCCCATGACGGCGCTCAATCCTGTTCTGACGATTGGAACGCAGATCAGCGAGATTTTGATCCGCCACCGCGGCATGAACAAGCGCCAGGCTTTGGACAAGGCTGTCGAAATGCTGAAATTTGTCGGTGTGCCGCGCGCCAATGAAATTATTCACGAGTTTCCACACCAGTTGTCAGGCGGTCTGCGCCAGCGCGTGATGATTGCGATGGCCATGATCTGCGAGCCCAAGCTGCTGATTGCGGACGAGCCGACAACGGCGCTCGATGTGACCATTCAAGCGCAGGTTCTGGAGCTCATGAAGAAGATGCGCGATGAGACTGGCACGGCCATCATCATGATTACGCACGATCTCGGCGTCGTCGCCGACATGGCGGATCATGTCGTCGTCATGTACGCTGGTCAGGTGGTCGAGAGTGTGAACGCCGATACGGTGTTCGAACAGCCGAAGCATCCGTACACGCGAGCGCTGATGGACTCCATTCCGTCGCTCGAAGAGGACAAAGACGTTCTTTACTCGATTCCGGGCACCGTTCCAAGCGCAGCGAACTTCCCAAAAGGTTGTCGATTTGCGGAGCGCTGTCCATTGGCGCAGCCATCTTGCTTTGAAAAAGCGCCAGAGTTGCGCGAAGTAGCACCGGGCCATCTGGTTCGTTGCGATCTCGTTTCATGAAGAAGGGAGGGGTACGATGAGCCAGTATGTGTTGGAAGTGAAAGATTTAAAAAAGTACTTTCCTATCCGTTCAGGCGTATTTAAGCGAACCATAGGCCATGTGCGAGCGGTAGACGGGGTCTCTTTTGACGTCAAGCCTGGTGAAACGCTCGGGATCGTCGGTGAATCCGGTTGCGGAAAGTCGACGACAGGGCGCATGATCATGCGGCTGACGACGCCAACGGATGGCAAGATTTTGATTGACGGCAAGGATATTACACACGCTAAGGGTGCGGCGTTGCGCGAGAGTCGTCGGCATGCGCAAATGGTCTTTCAGGATCCCTACGCTTCGCTGAACCCGAAGATGAGTGTCGGGGAAAGCATTGCGGAGCCGCTTATCGTCAATAAGGTACTGTCGCGTGACGACGCATTTGAACGCGCCGCCCAACTCCTTGACACGGTTGGCTTACGGCGCACGGACATCACGCGCTTTCCACACGAGTTTTCCGGTGGCCAGCGCCAGCGTATCGGGATCGCTCGCGCACTTGCTTTGAATCCCAAGCTCATCGTCGCGGACGAGGCTGTTTCAGCTCTCGACGTGTCGATTCAGTCGCAGATTTTGAATCTGCTTATGGATTTGAAGCACGAATTTAATCTTGCATATCTCTTTATTTCGCACAACCTAGCGGTCGTAAGGCATATCAGCGATCGCGTCGGAGTGATGTATCTCGGTCATATGGTTGAAAACGGACCGAAATCTTCACTTTACGCTGATCCGCTGCACCCGTATACGCAGGCGCTGCTGTCGGCTGCCCCAGAGCCGCGGCGCGTGAAACGACGCGAGCGCATCATTTTGCAAGGGGACGTTCCAAGTCCAGCGAACCCACCGACTGGTTGTCCCTTCCATACACGCTGTCCGCGCGCGATGGACGTGTGTCGCTCGCAGATGCCTAAGCCCGTGATGGTTCATCCCGAGCACTGGGTGGCTTGTCATTTGCATGGTTGAGGCAACGTCTTGCGCATGGCATGCGCGGTTGCCAGTGCCAGTGCATGAACAGGTTCGGACTTCGGGATCCTAATGTGGTGAGGGTTTGACATCAGAGGGGGAACTTCAGTGAAGAAACAAAACGTTGCTGCGTTACTTGCTTTATCGACTGCACTGTCTGTTGCTACCCTAACAGGGTGCGGCGCGGCCGCGAACAATTCATCCCCGGTTGCCCCAGCAACCGGGAATGGCGCAGGCAATACGACAACGGGATCGGCCAAGATTCAAAAGGGTGGAACTCTGGTTGTCGCACTGCCGCCGTCGACCAACATCACGTGGTATCTGCCCATCGAAAATGCGGGTAACGCGAGCATCTACAATGCTCAGCTCGTTACGCAGATGTATCCGAACGTGATCTACATCAATAATCAGTACCAGGTCGACTATAACAACAGCTTCGCGGATAAGATCACGTACAACCCTGCAGGAACTGTGTACACCATTTCCTTAAAAAAGAACTGGAAATGGTCTGATGGTAAACCGGTGACTGCTAATGACGTTGTGTGGGACTATAACTTGATCAAGGCGACGGATAGCAAAAATGCACCAGCGCCGTGGCCTAATTACAACGCCGGATCGGGCGGGGTTCCGGCCAATGTGAAGAGTGTTGTGGCGACGAATCCATACACTGTGACCATTACGCTCAATAAGCCGGTGAACCAGCAGTGGTTCATCTACAATGGTATCGGGCAGTTGACGGCTCTGCCGGAACATGCGTGGAACAAGTACCCGAACGACATCAACCAAGAGATTGCATACTTGGGCAAAGAGGCCACGGATCCTTCATTTTTCACGGTTGTGGATGGTCCGTTCAAGCTTGTGAGTGCAAAGAGCAGTCAATCTTGGACGCTCGTGCCGAATCCGACCTTTGGCGGACACAAGAGTACGCTTGACAAGCTGATTTTCCAGTATGAGGCTTCTTCAGACGCGGAGTTCTCAGCCTTAAAGACGGGCAACGTCAACCTGGGATACTTGGATCTTTCGCAATACGGCTCGAAGGACGCCCTGACTTCTGCAGGCGACGTGATTACACCTGCGTATAACTTCGGGTATTACTTCATCGAGTTGAACCAGCAAAAAGGATCGCCGATGTATGCTGCGTTCAGCGATGTAAAGGTGCGTCAAGCCCTGGAGTACGCAATTGATCAAAATACCATCAACAATGAGATTTACCATGGGTATGCGCCGGCACAGTACGGCCCCATTCCAGCGACGCCGAAGACGGTTTTCTTGGATCCGAAGCTAGCTAAGCCATTGTTCCCGTTCAATTTGAATAAGGCCAAGCAGTTGCTCGAATCCGACGGTTGGAAGATGCAAAACGGCGTCATGACGAAGAATGGCCAGCAACTGAAGTTTGAGCTGATGTATCCGACGGGTGGAGAATCCACGACGCAGATGATGGAGCTCATCCAACAAGATTGGAAGCAAATTGGCGTAGTGGTTACATTGAAGCCTGTACAACTGGCCGAGGAATTTGGCATCATGAACAACAGTAGTCAACCTGGTAAGTGGGCAGCAGCGGCCGGCACCGGCATCACCTATGGCGGATCATACCCATCCGGTGAACAGTTGTTTGAGCCAGGTGGCCTCGACAACTTCGGATACAATGATCCGACGCTCGATAAGCTGATTGCCAAGACGACCGAACCTTCGGCTTCGCAGGCAGCGTCGCAGCAGGCGTTCTTTGCTTATGAAGAGTACGTCTCGAAGCAGGTACCGGTGTTGTGGAACAACGCCGTGGCGAGCCTCTCGGTGGCAGCTCCGAACGTTCATAATGCGACGCCTGAATATCTCAATCCGACGACCGAGTATCCTCTCTTTAACTATATTTGGATGTCCAAGTGATTATCGCGTCGGAGTCAAGACGCAAAATGACGATGGCGATCCGCACATGATGCGGATCGCCGGATGAGGAAGGAGGGGCAGCCGTGGTAACACAAACCGAGGTGAACAAAGTCTCTGTTGCACCGAAGGCGCAGTCGAATCGCTGGCGTACATGGAAGCGGTTCTGGCGCTACCCGATGAGCGCGATTGGCCTCATTGGCATCGTGTTGTTGTTCGCATTCTCGTTCATTGGGCCGATGATTTATCATGTGGATCCGCTACATGGCGACTTCACAGCCCTGTTGCAACCGCCAAGTTGGGCCCACCCACTGGGTACAGATGACGCCGGACACGATGTGCTTGCACGCATGATGGTTGGCGGACAGGCATCGCTCGAAGTCGGCTTCTTGTCGGCGTTTGTCGCGATGGCATTTGGTACCCTATACGGGATGGTCAGTGGACTCGTCGGTGGTTGGGTTGACATGGTGCTCATGCGTATCGTCGACATCTTGTTGTCAATCCCAAGTATCTTTATTCTGCTCTTTTTGAACGCGACGTTTAAGCCGAATGTCGGCCTGATGATTTTCGTCCTGGCGGCGACCAGTTGGCTCGGGGTCAGCCGTATCGTCCGCGGCGAAGTGCTCAAGATTAAAAATGAAACGTACGTCGAAGCAGCTTTACTCTCAGGTGTGCGCACCTGGCGCTTAATGTTGAAGTACCTTGTGCCCAACTTTATCGGCACGGTTTTGGTTACAACGACATTTGCGGTTGCTGACTCGATTCTCAACATTGCAGGTCTATCGTTCTTGGGACTAGGTTTGCCACCGCCGGCTCCGAACTGGGGTGCTGATTTGTCGGCGTCGATGAACTATATCTTCCAGAATGCTTGGTGGCTCACATATCCACCTGGAATACTGATTTTGATTGCGGAACTTTGTGTTAACTTTGTCGGCGATGGCCTCCGTCATGCGTTGGACACGCGTACGGATTGAACGTCAATTTGACCTGGCCAAGCGGTTACCGTGCGGCCAGGTTCGATGAATCGAGGTGAATCGCGTTGCTCAGTTATATTGTTCGCCGTATTATGGAGGCAATTCCAGCGTTGCTTGGTATCTCCATTATCTCGTTTATTCTGCTTCACATCGTACCAGGCAACCCGGTGCGCATTATGCTTGGCCAGCACTATACGGCGCAGCGCGCGGCCGCACTGTCCGCATCGCTTGGTTTGAACAAACCGCTTTATATGCAGTACTTAATCTGGCTTGGCAATCTCGTTCGCGGGAATTTGGGCTATTCGTACAACTACAGTGAACCGGTGACCTCACTGATTGTGCATGCTTTGCCAACCACGTTGTCGTTGGTGTTGATTTCAACCGTCTTCGCACAGTTGTTTGCGATGGCCATCGGCACGATTCAGGCGTATTTTGAGAACTCGATTGTCGATCACATCGTTTCCGTTCTCAATTACTTCTTCTATTCGATGCCATCTTTCTGGCTGGGTATTTTGCTCGTCATCTTCTTTGCCATTGATTTGCACTGGTTCCCTTCAGGCGGAGTGGTGAATCCACAGGATCAGAATCCCGGATTTGCGGACTGGCTTCACCACCTCGTACTGCCGGCGGCAACCTTGACATTAATCACCTTGGCAGGGTACTCGCGCTATATGCGTTCCTCTGTTCGCGAAACGCTTCTTCTCGATTATGTCCGTACCGCACGGGCCAAGGGATTGCGCGAATCGCAAGTGATGTTCCGACATGTGTTACGAAATTCCATCTTGCCGCAGATTACGCTGTTTGGTCTGTCGTTCCCGGGGTTGTTCGCTGGTGCACTCTTCATCGAAGAGATTTTCAACTATCCAGGGATGGGGTTGTTGTACTGGAATGCCACGGGTACGCTTGACTATCCTGTGCTGCTTGGTGTGACCATGTTCCTTGGTGTACTTACAATTGTCGGAAACCTGTTGGCAGACATCTTGTATAGTCTCGTCGATCCGCGCATCAGCTTTGACAACTTGTAAATACATCCTAACAACACAAGTGAAATGCGGGCGAATGGACAGAGAATATCATGTCCATTCGCCGCTTTTTTGAGTTGATTTGTTATATTTCCTTCCAGACAACCACAGTACCCCACTTTGTAAGAGAATTCTTAAAATGCGTTTCCCACTTCCCGTTCCCCCCTGAAATCCCCGCGAAATCAGCGTTTTCAGCATATAGATCGGCCTGTTTGACGGTTTGAAACGGCGTGTGAATATCTTTACAAACTTATCAAACATACGTATCATTTCACTATACAACAAATAATCAGTTAATTCGGATGGTTCAGCGCAGATGTGGCGCGGGACCAAAAGGTGGGGTGCGAGAGGACAAACCGGCGATTCGGTCACTATGAAAGGTTTTATCGTTCGTACAGAAACATCAAGGGGGTAGCAAGAAATGAAAAAGCGTCATCTTGCAGGCGCATTTGGAATGTCCGCAGTCTTGGCTGCCGGTGTTGTGGCCGGTTGTGCGTCCGCGCCGGCGCAAAACAGCAATTCGGCAAACAAAGCAACTTCGGTCGGGGCCGCAGCTACGGTAGCTCCGCAAAAAGGCGGTACACTTGTATACGCGTTGCCACCTGCCACGAACATCACGTGGTATCTGCCGATTGAAAACTCACAAAATGCAAGCCTCTACAACGCACAGCTATTTACGCAAATGTATCCGGGCGTCATATACATCAATAATCAGTATTGGATTGACTACGCGGACAGTTTTGCCAATAAAATCACGTATAACGCGACCGGTACAGTGTTCACCATTCAACTTAAACAGAATTGGAAATGGTCCGATGGGCAACCCGTCACAGCGCAGGATGTCGTGTGGGACTACAATCTGATTAAGGCAACCGACAATCCGAAGGCTCCGGCGCCTTGGCCGAATTATAATGCGGGTTCGGGTGGCGTACCTGACAACGTGAAGAGTGTCGTCGCCACGGGTAAGTACACAGTCACCATCACATTGAAAAAACCAGTGAATCAGCAATGGTTCATTTACAATGGCATTGGTCAGTTGACGCCTCTCCCAGAGCACGCGTGGAATAAGTATCCTTCCAATATGAATCAAGAGATTACGTACCTGGGCAAGGAAGCTACCAATCCGACGTTCTTTAAGGTCGTAGATGGTCCATTCAAGTTGCAAAGTGCAAAGAGCAGTCAGGCTTGGGTACTCGTACCGAACCCGACGTTCGGTGGGCACAAGAGCACGCTCGATAAGGTGATTTTCCAGTACGAAGCATCCTCTGATGCTGAGTTTTCTGCACTGAAAACAGGTGCCATCAACCTCGGTTATTTGGATCCGGCACAGTGGGGATCGCGTCAAGCCCTCACGTCGGTTGGCGACAGTATCGTTCCAGGATATAACTTCGGCTACTACTTCGTGGAACTGAATCAGTTGAAGGGCTCACCTTTGTATTCGGCATTCTCAGACTTGAAGGTCCGTCAAGCCCTTGAATATGCAATTGATCAGAACACCATTGACAAGGAGATTTACCACGGTTACGCACCGCCGCAGTATGGACCGATTCCGGCAACGCCGAAAACGGTGTTCTTGGATCCAAAGCTGCAAAAGCCGCTGTTCCCGTTCAGCTTGAGCAAGGCAAAACAATTGCTGGAGTCTGATGGCTGGACGTTGCAGAATGGCGTCATGACGAAGAACGGCCAAAAACTTGAGTTTGATCTCATGTATCCATCTGGTTCTCCTTCGACGACACAAATGGTAGAGTTGATTCAGCAAGATTGGCAGCAGATCGGTGTTGTTGTCAATCTCAAGCCTGAAGAGTTTGCTCAAGAAATTGGCATTATGAGCAATTCGAAGGAGCCCAGTAAGTGGGCTGCCGCTGCAGGTACCGGAATTACCTATGGCGGATCGTATCCTTCTGGAGAACAGCTGTTTGAGCCAGGCGGCCTGGATAACTTCGGATACGACAATCCGACACTTGACCAATTGATTAAGAAGACGAATGAGCCGGCCGCGTCCGCAGCTCAATCTCAACAAAACTTCTTCAAGTACGAGGAATTTGTGTCTGAGCAGGTCCCGGTTCTGTGGAACAACACGGCTGCTTCCTTGGGCGTTGTGGCTCCCAATGTACACAATGCGACGGCGCAGTATATGAACCCGACGACGGGATATCCGCTTCTCAACTACATCTGGATCTCGAAATAAGTCGAACACAACAACAGCGCAGGCCGTTGCTGGTCTGCGCTGTTTTATAGATTTGACTCAAGTTCTTCTGGCAACTCCGTGAACAATTCATGCCTACGTCCTCGTATGCAGCGGTATGAAATGCGAAGTGCTTCTCGCTTCCTGGATGGGTTTGCGCGATGCGCTAGACGACTTTCGTTCATCGAAATTTGTATGGTTTTTTGTTCATTGGGCGCCAAGTGAAGCCCCGTAACGCGATTGCCGCTGACGATGGGCGGGATTGCCGTACACCCGTCGTCGCTCTGAATGGCAAGCATAAGTTCTAGTGCAGGCCCAGTCCCGTAATTTTTCATGGCAATTTCCCAAACTCCACATGATGTTTGTCCGATGTCGTCGATCGCTACAATCGGATAAAATGTCTCCTGGTTCGCGCGGTGAATCTGGTACCATGACGTCACCGCAATGGCAAGTGTACCGACGGACGACAAAACACTTGCCACTTCCACGATGTCCAGCGACAGGGGCCATGCCATTTTATTGCCCCCCTTTGTGGCCTGTTTCCTCCGCAAGGCGAACGATCACTTCGTTCATTCCGTCTGCAGTATTCCACATGCGTGCCGTATCGAATCACACCTCATTCTCGCATGAGACTGCTTTCCCTTGTGCACGTTAAAGCTGGAAGTGCCAAGGGGGAGTTGTCCAACGATGCACGGTTCTGTCTTATCGCTGATTCCGTTTTTGGTCGTGATTCCAATCGCACTCTTGACTAAACAGGTCATTTTGGGATTGGCCCTAGGGCTATTCACTGGGGCCTACATGATGCATCCACGACCGGTTGCCGGGCTTTCATCCGCGCTTACTTACTTGGGCAACGAGATGGCTGTTCCAGGCAACGTGAGTCTTATGCTGTTTCTCTATTTGTTCGGTTCCTTTGTCGGGTTATTGCGAATAAGTGGCGGTGTACAAGGGTTTGCGAATTGGATGGAGCAACGCATTCGTTCGCCGCGCGGCGCCTTTGCTTTCACATGGCTTTCAAGCTTGTTCACATTCATGGCACCCGACTTTCGAATCATGACGATCGCGCCGATTGTCAGTCGCGCCTTTCAGCGTTTCGGGGTCCGTCCGGAGCGAGTGGCCTTCGCGATCGACGTCACCTCGACCCCTTTATGCGCGCTGGTACCACTTGGCACCGCATTTGTCGCATACATGGTGGGTCTCATGCACACTTCGAGCGATCATGCTGCCGCGACGGCTTCGCCGTACCGCTTGTTTCTTGCGAGCATACCGTTCAACTTGTTTGCATGGGCGATGCTTGCTGTGGGATTCGGTTTGACCTTTTTCCGGCATTCGCGTACGAAGATGCACACAAACTGGCAGTCCACCGACGCCGTGCGCAGCGCTTCTCCATGGGCAGGTGCAGCCGTGAGCCGACGAGCGGCATTTGCGGTCGAGGCAGGAGCCATCGGAATGCCGGCGGATGCGGCGGTACAGCGCCCAATGCGTCGGACCAAGCCGCATGCACCAGAGGAGTCTGTACCGGATCCGGTCGAGGTCTTGGCGGAACGTGCCCGTCCAAGTCAACTTAACCTCATCCTGCCCCTCGCGCTGCTGCTTTGCGCCACCGTCATCTTTACGTACCTATCGGGCCGTGCTCCGGGCGTGTCAGTCCTCACGGCGTTTGCCCAGGCTAATGCAGCACGCGCAATGCTGGAAGCTTTGGTGATCACCGTTGTCGCGATGTTCGTCCTCTACACTGTTCGGCGACTGCCCTTGCAGCGGCTGATGATCGGCTTTTTGCAAGGGGGTAACGAGATGATGCCTGTGATTGTGCTTCTTGTTCTGATCTGGGCAGTCTCCGCGGTCGCTGCCGATCTCGGCTTTTCTGCGTTTTGCCAACGGGAGATTGTCCGCTATGTTCCGGCGCATCTTATCGTTCCCGCCCTGTTTCTGTTTGGCTGCGCCATCTCCTATGTGCTGGGCAGCTCGTTTGGCACCTGGGGCATGCTGATGCCCCTAGCCTTTTCGCTGGCGGCAGGCGGTGCGGAGAGTTTGCCACTCGTCGCTGGTGCCGTGTTTGCCAGCGGCACTTTCGGGGGCTTTGCGTCGCCCCTAAGCGACAATACGATCGCGATGGCGACCGTGATGAAATTGCCTGTCATGCAATACGCCAATTACAAACTAAAAAGTGCCGCTGTAACGGCAGTGGTGTGTGCGTTCGGATATTGGGTCGTGGCCGCTTGCCTGCCAGTCGGGCACTGAGTTAAGGTAAGAGAGTTGACGTGTTTGCAATGGAAGGTGGTTGCCATGAGCCCCCAGTCCCTTTTACGAGATTACTTGTTACGTCATAAATGGGGTTATGTCGGATCGACATTGTCCATTATTGTGTCCGAATTTATTTTCGTCCAATTTCCGAATATTCTCGGCCGCTTCACCGATGCACTTGCCAAGCATCGGTTGAGCGGCCGCGGCATTTTGGTGTACGCAGCGCTCTTGTTCATCGTCGGTTCTGTTTATGTCCTTTTTTACGGCATCGGACAGGCACAAAACGGGCGCGCGGCACGCGGCTTTGAATACCTCCTGCGTTTGCGCTTATTTGAGCACTGGGAACTCCTGTCTACCGAATATTTCAGAAAGCGAAGCATTGGCGATCTCCTCAATCATGCCATGAACGACGTCCGCCAGGTCCGTGAAGCGCTATCCGGTGGCTTCAACATTTTGACGAACTCGATCTTCCTGATGACCGCCACGCTTATCATGACGTTCACCACCGTCAGTTGGAAACTGACGCTGGCCAGCATGATCCCACTCGTTGCAATTCCCTTTTTCATCGTCTGGATTGGCCC
Organism: Alicyclobacillus hesperidum subsp. aegles; assembly: GCF_027923525.1. NCBI lineage: Bacteria > Bacillati > Bacillota > Bacilli > Caryophanales > Alicyclobacillaceae > Alicyclobacillus > Alicyclobacillus hesperidum. The sequence goes on from NZ_BSBJ01000009.1 coordinate 91,481, forward strand.
CCAGGTCAGGGTATCGTCGCGCCGCGTACAAGAAGCGCTGTCTACCATGTCGGAATTCGCCGAAGAGAGTTTTTCGTCGATCCGTCTCGTCAAAGCGACAGCCAACGAACCGATTGAGGCAAGCCGTTTTCACGCTCGCGTCAACGACATCGTCGCTGAGCAGATGTCCTTGGTCCGCAAGACTGCGCTGTTCCAGGCGGTCATTCCGACGGCGAGCTCAATTGCATTCGGTATTGCACTGCTTTATGGCGGTTGGCTCGCGGTGACACGTGCCATTCAGCTTGGAGCTTTCGTGGCTTTCACCTTGTACTTAGGTCAACTGGTTGTGCCGTTGCAACAAATTGGGCAGGTGATTAACAATTTTCAGCGGGCTTCTGCATCGTTGACCCGCCTGCAGGTACTTCTCGATGAACGACCGGCAATTGCGGATTCTGAGCACCCTGTGGAACTCCCAAGCATCCGAGGTGACATTCGGATCGATCTCGCTCAATTCAGCTACCCCGATGGTGCTGAACCCGTTTTGCGCGACATTCACGTACATTTGAAACCAGGGCAGACGCTTGGCATTGTGGGACGTACGGGCAGCGGCAAGACGACGCTCGTCAACTTGTTGCCGCGGATGTTTGATCCGCCTGCCCATTCGGTGTTCCTCGACGGCTGTGATATACGCGAACTGCGGTTGCAACAATTGCGCGAGGCCATCGCGTATGTACCCCAGGACGGTTTCCTGTTTTCAACGACGATTCGCGATAACATCTCGTTCGGGCGGTCGGATGCAACGGAAAGCGAGATCGAACGTGCGGCTCGGGCGGCGTGCATTTACGATGATATCGTTCGTTTTCCCGACGGCTTCGACACCATCATCGGGGAGCGCGGCGTCACATTGTCAGGAGGGCAGCGCCAGCGCACTGCGATCGCGCGTGCATGGCTGAAGGACGCTCCCATCCTGATTCTCGACGATAGCTTGTCCGCCGTGGACATGGAGACGGAAAAGCGGATCCTTCGCGCTTTACAAGAGGTTCGCCAAAACCGGACGACGCTCATCATTGCTCACCGCCTTTCGGCCGTGCGCACTGCAGACTGGATCATCGTGCTGGAGGAAGGCAGGATTGCCGAGCAGGGTACGCATGAAGAACTGCTTCAGCGCGGCGGGATTTATGCGCAGACGTACGCGTTTCAGGCAGAGGGGGAGGTGATCGACACATGAACGAGCGTGCCACCAAGCCCACGCAAAAACAGAAGCCAGGCGTTAAATCTCTTCGCCGTCTTCTACCGTTTGCAAGACCTTATCTGTGGCAATTCGTTCTCGTCATCGCGTTGGTCATTGTGTTTAACGCGTCGAGCGTGTTGCAGCCGTATCTCGTAAAGGTCGCCATCGACAGCGATATTGCGACCGCGCATCCGAATGGACATGCATTATTGATCATTGCACTTGTGTACATTGGCGTCGTGATCGCCGGAGTTGCGGCAAACTATCTTCAGGTCACGCTTTTACAGCGGGCGGGTCAAAGCGTCATTCAAAACATCCGGCTATCGCTGTTTCAGCATATTGAACGTCAAGCGATGCGCTTTTTTGACTCGCGGGCGATTGGCACATTGGTTACCAACGTGTCGAGTGATACCGAGACTGTCAGTCAGTTTTTTACGAACTTCTTTTTAAGCTTGATTCGCGATGGGCTGTCCATCTTGATGATTCTGTTCGCGATGTTTCGCCTGAATGCCAGGATTGCGCTTTACTCGATGGTGTTAATCCCCATCATCTTTGCCGTTGCGATTTCATTTCGCGGCAGATTGCGCAGGCGCTATCAGAAGACGCGATCGCTCTTATCGGCGATGATCGCATTTTTGGCGGAGAATTTGGCGGGCATGCGGATCACGCAGATTTTCCACCAGGAGGCACGCCAGCGACGGGCTTTTTTGCAGTTGGATGAACAGCACCGCGATGCAAATGTGCGCGAGTACACGACGTCGGTGTGGTTTAATCGCACGTTTGAGTTGCTCGGAAATGTGGCTGTGAGCGCTGTCGTCTTCATTGGCGGCGAAGCCGTCTTGCATCGGGCGATTGCGTTCGGTACGCTGTATGCTTTTATCCGCTACATCCAGCAGTTTTTTCAGCCCATCAATGCCATGACGCAGCAATGGAACACCTTGCAATCGGCGATGGTGGCGGCAGACAGAATCGGGCAAGTCTTGCGCATCGAGCCCGAGATTGTCGATGCTGAAGACCCTGTTGTCGTGGATCCAAAACGGGTGTTGGGTCGAGTCGAGTTTCGGGGCGTTACATTTGGGTATCAGCCGGAGAGCCCTGTGCTGCGTGACATCTCGTTTGTCGTCGAACCTGGGCAGTTGATTGGCGTTGTCGGTGCTACCGGAGCCGGGAAAAGCTCGCTGATGAGTCTGCTTACGCGCTTTTACGAACCGCAGGCGGGTACCATTGAAATTGACGGTGTGCCGATTGCTTCCATGCGGCAGCGCGACTTACACGCGATTGTTGGCATTGTGCAGCAGGATGTGAGTCTGTTGACCGGCACGGTGCGGGACAACATTCGCCTGTTTCGGCCAGAGCTTGGCGACGAACACATTGAGCGGGCGGCGAAGGCGGTCGGTGCAGATAGCGTGATTGAGCGGTTGCCAGATGGCTATGACACGTTTTTGTACGGTAAAGGAAGCAACCTGTCGATGGGCGAGCGGCAACTCGTCTCGTTCGCGCGCATCGTCGCATTAAACCCGCGCATTTTGATCTTGGATGAGGCGACAGCAAGCCTCGACAGTCAGACGGAGAGGCTCGTGCAACGCGGATTGGCAGCTGTGACAGAAGGGCGGACAACGCTTGTCATCGCGCATCGATTGTCGACGATTCGGCATGCAGATGCCATTATCGTGCTTGAGCAAGGGCGGATCGTCGAGATGGGGACACACGAGGCGCTGTTGCGGCAAGGGGGCTTTTATGCGCGGCTGCACGCGGAAAGTGGCATTGAATCGAGTCTGTCCGTGTGATCATGGTTTCGTTGGCGCGCGGGCTTCCCTTGGTGTGCTATGATGATAGGGACGCTTCCAGGGTTTGCGCCGGTTGCGATTCCACAACCTCGCAGGAGGAATCGGTTTGCCTTCTCATACATCGTTTACACTCCGCGATGTGTTCCAGGTGTCGCTCGCGGTCTATCGCCGCCGGTTTCGCACGATGATGGCGGCCTCTGCGCTTATCTTACTACCATTCCAAATCTTAAACGCCTATGTGCAACTTCGCTTTTTGAGCAGTGCGAGTATGACGGACTCATCGAATTGGGTGTCGCGCCTGCAGTCCGCTCGCACCATTGGACAAATGCTTCATGCCATCCCGGCGGCGTATGCGACGTGGATCCCATTGTTGACGCTTGTCTACGTGCTCCTTGTCTTCCCGCTCATGCTTGCGATGGTGAGCCGTGTCGTCGTTGGCATGATTGCACGAGGTGTCGATGTGCCGACGGCGGATGCAGGCAACGATGCCTTTCGCAGATTGCCGCTCGTCATCCTGACGATTGTCATGACAATCATCCTATATGTCGTCGGTAGCGGCATCTGGACGTTCGCCGTCAGTCTCTTGGCTTCTGTCGTTGCAGGTATTTCCGAGGCACTGGCGTATGTGGTAACCGTATTAGGTAGTCTGGCGTATATGATCGCCAGCCTGTGGTTTTTCTTACACGCCTTGTTTTTGCCCGTCGTGGTGGCGGAGGAGGGCGTCGGCTTCTTTCGAGCGATTCGCCGCTGTTTTAGAATTGCCCGCGGGGACTTGTGGCGTTTGCTTGGCTTTTTTGTCCTGTTGTTTGTGATTTGTTCCATCGCCCAAGGCGTTTTGACGCTCTTTGGCGACCTATTGTTTCCTTCGAGCGGGGGAGCCTTGCTCGTATCGCTGCTCGTTTCCTTGTTGACAACGCCGTTTGTCTATGTAGCGATTTCCGTCATGTATCTCGACATGCGAACGCGCAAGCACATATGAGGTGAGGCAGCGTGATCGAAGTGAAGCGACCAAGGCCGTGGGCTCGGCTAGAATACGTCATATTACTCGGATGGCTTCTGTACTTTGCCGTACACGCGGCCCTTCCGCTGTCAGATCCAGACACGCCTTGGCACCTCGCCACAGGCGATTATATCTTAACGCATCACAAGATTCCGACGACGGATCCGTTTTCGTGGTCCATGCATGGACAACCTTGGGTGACGCAAGAATGGCTGTTTGAGGTTGTGCTTGCGTGGCTTGCCAATCACCTGGGATTTGCCGGTGTGTGGGGACTGGTCGTGTTTTTGCACACGGTCACCGTGTTGGCCGTTTATCGTCTGGTCTCAACGTTGTCACAAGGCAACCGCGTCTTCGCTGCCATCGCGGCCATCATCGCGGTGGCAGCTGGCATTGCCTTCTGGGTGGTGCGTCCGCAACTCGTATCCTACACGATGTTTGCTGTGTTTTTGCTTATTCTAGAGCGCGTCCGATCCGGCCGTGTTTGGTTGCTCGTGCTCGTTCCCTTGTTAATTCTGATTTGGGCCAACGCCCATGCGTCGGTCTCGATTGGTATCCTGATGTTGATATTTGAAGTGGTCGTTTCATTTGTGCCGACCATTGGTCGCTTAGAGAGGCATGAGCTGTCGAACAGAACCCGTCTGTGGTTACTTGTCACGGCAGTGGTATCCGTCGGTTTTGGATTGCTCAATCCCAATGGCTATCACGAATTTACCTATGCCCTGTTGTCAAATAACACCCTGATGACCAGTTCGATTAACGAATGGCATTCGCCAAACTTTCATAGCTCGTATTACAAATATGGCGTCATTCCGTTTCTTGCAGGTGTGCTTGTGATTGTCATTGCCCGGCGTCGGGAGATTCCGTTAAAGTACATCCTCTACTTTGGTGGATGTTTTGCGCTCACACTTGTCTACCAACGTTTCATGCCCTATCTGGCGATTGCGGGGGCACCTTTGATTGGGTTTGCCACATACGATTGGGCGCGGGTGCTCACTGCGCCGTCGAGATTTTTCCGCTACGTTTGTTTCATTGCGCTGTTGGCTGAAGTAGCCGAATTCGGATTGAAAATGCCTTCGGTGAAGGGGACGGTGGCATCGCATATGGATCCTGGTGCTTATCCTGTTGCGGCCGTCAACTACCTCATTCAACACCACATTCCAGGACCGTTGTTAAACGCGTACGACTATGGGGGATATTTAATATATCGCGGCGTCCCGACATTCGTTGACGGGCGCACTGATATCTTTTTACGGAGCAGCGTATTTGCAGACTATATGGATTTGCAAAATTTAGCGTGGGACGCTCCACAATTGCTTGCCAAGTACAATTTTCAGTCGGCATTGTTGCCTCCAGGCTATGCTCTGACTGTTTATCTTTCGAATAACCCGAATTGGACGTTGGTTTATTCTGATGGCAATGCCGATATTTTTGTGAAGAACGCTTCAACCACTTCTGCATAAAGTTTAGCCACCCCAGATGCGCATGAAGCCAGCCCCCAGCATAGGCTGGAGTGACTGTTTTGCATCAGGGAGGCTATACCATGCGAATTCATCGCGTCCGTTCTGGAGAGACGCTCAGGCAGATTGCCGCCACCTATGGTGTATCGGTGCGCGACATCTTGCGTTACAACGAACTGCCTTCGCGCACCGAAATCGTACCGGGTCTAGCTCTGTTGATTCCGAAGGGAGATCCGCTTGCTGTTCAAGCCTACACCATTCAATCAGGTGATACACCGGAATCTATTGCGCAGCGTTTCGGTATTTCGCCTGCGGTCTTCGCGAGTTGGACCGGCTATGTGAGTGGGTCCGCACTTTCGGTAGGGTCGCAAATATATCTGCCTGTGCGGCGCACGACGCGAAAAACGATTGAAGTAAACGGGTACATCGTGCCGACTGGCGAGCAGAGCGACGAGGAAATCTTAGGCGACGTCTCAGACCTGACGTATGTTTGTACATTCTCTTATCAGGTTCGCGCTGATGGCCATTTTGAAGCTCCAAAGGACGACATCGTGCTTGCCTCAGCAAAACGATACAACATTCGCCCACTTGTCACGATCACGAACTTTGATGGCAACAACTTCAACACGCAACTCGCACATTCCATCCTGGCCAACCGCTCCTTACGTCAGACCGTGATCGACCAGGCTTTATCGATCTGCACAAGCAAAGGATATGCTGGTGTGAACGTCGACTTCGAACATATGGGTCCATCGGACCGGCCACTGTACAATGAGTTTATTCGCGAGTTGGGCAAATCTTTGCGCAGTCGGAACCTCAGCATATCCATTGCGATGGGACCAAAGACGGCCGACAACCCGAATCAGCCTTGGATGGGTGCGTTCGATTACCGGACGTTGGGGCAGGAAGTCGACTTTGTCATGCTGATGACGTATGAGTGGGGATGGGTCGGCGGACCACCGATGGTCAACAAGATGCTACACGTTTAGGCTGCATGGGTGTACCGTACTGATCGATGGGGTAACGGATGTGCGTCGTTTGATCGATTGATAACGATGTGGTTATGATGTGTTGAGGTGATCGGGATTGGATTTGGAAAAACTCGCGAGCACGTTGAAGGCCTTGGCGGATCCCACGCGTCTTCGAATCATTGCACTGTTAAACATCCGCGACTGGTGTGTATGTGAATTGGTGCCGCTGTTTGGCATCTCACAGCCGGCTGTGTCAAAACATATGAGCCGACTGAAGGCCGTGGGGCTGGTGAAGGAAACTCGCAGAGGTGTGTGGGTTTTCTATTCATTAAACAAGATTCACCTTCAGGAAGTGGGCATATCGCTCAACGAGTTGATGAATCTGAGGGACGAGAACGAATTGGTACATAGAGAAGATTTGCATGTCGAGTGTGAGGGTGTGGCCACATGATAGCGCCTGCGGCGTGGTTTGCACTGGCGGTGTTTGTTTTGACGTTGGTGTTTGTCATATGGCAACCCAAGGGGTTGCCCATCGGATGGAGCGCCATAGGCGGTGCGGTGCTCGCACTGCTGCTTCATGTTGTGCGTGTTGCAGATGTATGGTCGGTGACGAAAATTGTTTGGGATGCGACCTTGGCATTCGTAGGCATCATCATGAACTCCATAATCTTGGACAAAATCGGTTTTTTCGAGTGGGCCGCGCTCAAAATGGCACATGTCGCCAAAGGGGACGGGAGAAAAGTTTTTTTGTATGTCATTACACTCGGGGCCATCGTCTCAGCCTTCTTCGCCAATGATGGAGCTGCGCTCATTTTGACACCCATCGTACTAGAAAAAGTGAAGCTGTTGAAATTTGACGTGAGGAAGATGCTACCGTTTGTACTGGCAAGTGGATTTATTGCCGATACCACGTCACTGCCGTTCATCGTGAGTAACCTTGTCAACATCGTGTCCGCCGATTACTTTGGCGTCGGTTTTATCAGCTATGCCTTACACATGATTGTCCCTGACTTGTTTGCGTTTGTCGCCAGCTTCTTGATGTTATATCTCTTCTTTCGTAAGGACATTCCCAATGCCTATTGCCCAAGTGATTTGCCAGAGGCGGCAAGTGCCATTCGACACAAAGGTATGTTTTTGGCTTCCTGGATCATCCTCGCTGTCTTGCTTGTCGGTTACGTTCTGACTGAGTTGTTTCATATCCCTGTCAGCTTCGTTACCTTGGCGGTTGCGCTGGTGTTTCTCATCGCCGGAGCGAGAACCAAGACCGTCGCACCGTGGTCGACGATTCGGAGTGCACCTTGGTCCATCGTTGTGTTTTCGATTGGTATGTATGTCGTCGTATACGGACTTCGCAACGTGGGACTGACCACATTGCTTGGCAGTCTCATGCGGTGGTCGACGCACGGTGGGCTTTACGCCGGGACGTTGTTCACAGGTTTTGTTGCAGCCATCCTGTCGAGCATTATGAACAATTTACCGACGGTGATGGTGGGTGCACTTGCGATTCACTCCGCCGCCGCAACGGGTCTTATGCGTGAAGCGATGGTCTACGCCAATGTTATTGGGTGTGATTTAGGACCCAAAATCACACCCATTGGCTCACTTGCCACATTACTTTGGTTACACGTCTTGGCGCAAAAAGGGGTGCGCATCGGTTGGGGTCAATACTTCAAAACAGGTATTGTGCTCACGCTTCCAACACTGTTTATCACACTCTCTGGTTTGTATGTTTGGCTGCTGGCCGTGCATTGATAAACACTGGCGCACAAACAGGGTTTCACGACAGGTGAAACGATGCTTTCCAGGCGTGATCGTCAAGCCACTTGTATAAAGCTGGACAATGTAGATACGCCACTTCTGTCGGAGTCTTGTATTCGACGGTGTCGGGCTGTGTCAGCACTTCATACTTTTCGTCTCGTCTTACGATCGTATAGGCTGGTGTGATAGAAATCTGTGTGCCGTCGGACGCGGTTAGATACAGGGTATCCGGTGCGACATTCACGTTGAAGATCAGGTTCGCGGGCGCGGGCGGTAGCTGATACGACGTGCGTGTTGCCGTCTCTAGCCACGCTGTTATCTGATGTGCAACTTTATCGAGCTGGTTCGGTACGTACCCGATTCCCGCTAGGCCTGTGGTCACTGACAACGATTTGATGCCTGCGGGTAGCGGAAGCGGTGGGGCCGGCGTATGGACAATTTGCGCGATATCCCATACGTACCTATGTTGTAATTCAAAAAGATGAATTTGATAGTACAATGCATGTCCTTCACCTGTGATGGAAAGTTGCACGTTCGCTGTTGGCGGAGAGCCAGCATCGTTCCTACTTAACAATTGGTATGTCGCGATGACGCCGTTTTTGGTCGTGGTCAACGTGTGATGGTTCGTGGTGCTCCAAGCTGCATGAGCAAAACCTGCAGGTAAGAGATTCGCTGTATACGCTTGGGCAGACAGGACCGGATCGGTTCGCCATGGACTATGTTCCTTGGCGATTGCCAAACTTTTCTGTATCGGCATTCGTTCCTGGACAATGTGACCGTCTTCGTAAAAGGGAACTGTCGCTCGATTGGCTTGTGCTGTATAGTTGTTTAATTGATACAGAATGGCGGGCGAACCATTCGCCGAGCCGGCTTGGACTGGCGCCTCAACCGCCGTACGTGGGCCGGGTGATCCTTTGTGCACGGCAGCATAGCCACCTACGACGAGCGCGATTGCAGCGGTAACCCCCCCCACTGACGCCCATACACTGCGGGCGCTTACCATGTTGCGCTTTGGCACGCTGTCCAAATGGGCCACGATATTCTGCCAGATGCCATCCCGCTGTTCTTTTGACATGCGAACCGATTTCATTTTTTCGAGATCCTTCTCGATGCTGTGCCAATGGCTCATCTGTCCCAAACCCCCGTTTCCTCATCATCAGTGAGCAGGTCTCGCAGTTTGGCAAGTGCACGATGCGTAGTCGAACGCACCTTGTTCTCGCTCCACCCCAGTACTTGTGCGGTTTCTTCTACATTAAGGCCTTCAACATGACGTAGAATGACGACTTGGCGGTAAGATTCGCGCAGCTTCCTGATGGCGCTTTCGATCACAAGGGAGTGATCGATGGCATCTTGCCACTTGGTTTGATGGATTTGTGCAAACTGCATCACCCTTTGTTCGGAGCGACGTCTACGAAACTTGTCATACATGACATTGCGCGCGATTTGTAGCAGCCATGTGCGCTCACTTGCTTCCTTGCGAAATCTTGGCCAACCGCGAATAGCCCGTAAAAATGCCTCCTGCACCACGTCGTAAGCATCGTCTTCGGTGCCCAGAGTCAATCTCGCATAGCGATAGACATCGTCCGCATAGCGCTCGTATAATCTCGAGACTTCTTCGCGGACAGACGATGGGTAATGTTCCATGAGACCATGGCACCTCGCAATCTCTTCACATCTGATTAGACGCAGCAAAGGGGGAAAGATCGCAGTGGAAGCAGGGGAATGTTTCACAAAAAGGGGGGCCGAGCTACTTGGGCTCGACCCTCTGATACAGTGGCGCTATACAAATCGCAGTTGATACCCGGGGTAAAAGAGGCTGAGGATCGTCGTGAAAGGAAGCTTTGCGGTTTGCGCCCAGTATTGCGATCCCCATTGTGACATAATGAAGGTTCCCACGTATCCCGAGTTGCTGCCATCTGGTGTGCCAGCCCGGAAGTCGAGCGGCTTAATAGACCCGTCGCTTGGCACAAATACCATGTTCCACGTCTCTTGAACCGCCAAATCCGTGGCGACTTGGCCGCTTAGGTATTTGAATGTCTGGAAGTTTGTGGTGTTGTCCACGTCGTATGTAAATCCGCCTTCGGTTGTGGGGTGGAGCGTCCAGTACCAGGCGAACATTTTCACCGCAATTGCCCCAGCCTTAAGAGCCTCGGCGTTCCAACCGGGCATCCACTCGTTTGGCAACACGTCTTCGCAGTACTCTTCAAAGCCGACAGTCTGCACGTACAGAATGGGGCTGGTCGGGTTGTTATTGGCGCGGATGGCAACCCGTATGACCGACGGATACGGCGTGTTATAAATCGTCTGGGCACTTACCACCGGTGCTTGCTCGAACGCGAACGCAAGCGCCGTCGACGCAAGTGTCAATTGCAAAGAACGAAAGGTTCGCATGAGCAGCCACTCCTTACTGCTGTTGCTGAGGACTCCATGGCGCGTACTCCGGATCGCCAGGAATCGGTGCCTGCCGCTTCAGTTTCAGTTCAGACGCATAGCGGTCAATGTAGCGCCGCAAATCGTGTGTACTAAAGTTGCCGAGGGACGCCGAAGGCGCGTTGCGCCGATTGGCCTGTATCGGCTGCAGAATGACAGGTTGAACTGTGTGTTCGGTGATGGGGATGATATACACGGCTTGTTCATTAAAACCGTCCGCAATGACGATGGCGTTGACGACGCCTTTGGCGTCAAACTTTTTGTTCCAATCGGCCTTGTACAGGGGTACCTGCGCGTCCCACGTGCCTTGGGCATTGGTCAGGCCTGTGGCGACGATGTTCCCGTCGTGATTGATGACGATCACGCGGGCGCCTGCAATGACCGTCGAGGTGGAGGACCCGACGCGAAACTCGATATCCCCTTTGTGGCTTGATCCGGTCACGGCTGCGCTGGCACTGACTGGAGCCCACAGGGTAAACAGTAGAGCCGACGTCGATAGATAGGCAGCAAACCTTTTCATGGAGTTCCTCTCCTTTACAAACATCGCTTATTCTGAGGGTCTCCAAGCTGCATTTGATTATGTCTTTGCACTTTATTTCACTATTTCTTTAGCGTAGGAAAGCATTTCTCATTGCGATTTATATGTACACGCTATACGATGATTTTCGGGACAAGAAAGGAGCTAACAAGGTGAGTCAGAGGCCAGCGAGTACACCCTTTTCAGAGCAACCTGTGCGCAAACATGCGGAGGTCGGGTTGCACCGTGAACTTCGCTCCCGCCATCTATCGATGATTGCCCTGGGTGGGGCCATCGGCACAGGGCTTTTCGTGGCGAGCGGATCGTCCATTTCCACGGCGGGGCCCGGCGGCGCGCTGTTGGCATATATCATTGTCGGCATCATGGTCTACTTCATCATGACCAGTCTCGGCGAGATGGCCACATTCATGCCAATTGCAGGCTCGTTTGAGCAGTATGCCACGCGGTTTGTCGATCCGGCGTTTGGTTTCGCACTGGGTTGGAATTATTGGTACACATGGACCGTTACGTTGCCGGCCGAGTTGTCGGCGGGCGCCATCGTAATGAAGTATTGGTTTCCACACACGCCTTCCGTGGTTTGGAGTGCCGTATTCCTCGCCGTGTTGTTTTTGCTAAACGTCGTCTCTGTGCGAGGGTACGGGGAAGGCGAGTACTGGTTTGCGGGAATTAAGGTTTTGACGATTATCGTCTTTATTATCATTGGTCTAGCTATGATTTTTGGCATCTTGGGCGGACATCCGGTTGGTTGGCACACGTTCATGACGGGCGGGACGCCCTTTCATGGTGGTTGGCTTGGGTTCCTTGGCACCGTGATGGTCGCTGGATTTGCCTTTCAGGGGACGGAATTGGTTGGTTTGGCGGCAGGGGAAAGCGAGCATCCGGAGCGGGCCGTGCCGCGAGCCATTCGTCAAGTATTCTGGCGGATTTTGTTGTTTTATGTCTTAGCCATCTTCCTCATTGGCATGCTTATTCCGTATACGGATCCGAACTTGTTGAACGCGAGCGTCAACAACGTCGCGATCAGTCCATTTACACTCGTCTTCCGGCGAGCTGGGTTTGCACTTGCCGCAGCTGTCATGAATGCCGTGATTTTGACGGCCGTGCTGTCGGCGGGGAATTCCTCGTTGTACGCGTCGAGCCGCATGCTTTGGGCACTTGCCTGTGAGGGGAAAGCCCCACGCGTGTTTGCGCGAGTCAACCGACGCGGCGTGCCGATGAACGCGCTCTATGTTAACACGGTCATTGGATTCGTTGCATTTCTGTCGTCATTTGTCGGCAACGGTGCCGTTTATACGTGGATGATGAACGCGGCCAGTTTGACTGGTTTTCTTGCCTGGCTCGGGGTGGCTGTTAGCCACTACCGGTTCCGCAAGGCTTATCTCGCACAGGGACGTGACTTAAACAGGCTTGCGTACCGGGCGAAATGGTATCCGTTTGGCCCGTTGCTGGCGACCGTGTTGTGCGCAATTGTCATTGTTGGGCAAGATATCAGCGCCTTTACGGGTGGCAAAGTCGATTGGACCGGGGTCATCGCGACATACATCGGAATTCCGTTATTTTTGGCCTTGTGGTTCGGCTACAAATGGATTAAACGGACAAAGCTTATCCCGTTGCAAGACGTCGATTTCGATTTGGACTAAGTGCGAGCCGCATCATACAGCGAGAAAGGCCGTAGGAGAAGTGCTCCTGCGGCCTTTTTAAGCAAAGAAGGAGAGAGGAGTAACCGTATCAAGCCTTCATCGACTGAATTTTTTCTTCCAGTCGCTCGGTTTGTTTCTTCACATAACGATTGAAGGTAATCATGCCGGCCGTGATGAGGACGATGGCCGCAATTGTTCCGAACATCCTTCGCACCTGCCCATCACATCGTAAATAATCTTGTACACTTCCTCATTCTACCCAATCATCCTTGAAACAAACTTAAATGCACCCAGGTTTCCAAACTTTTTGCGATAGTCGTTGACAGTGGGCAAACGGACGGGCGGTTATTGCATACGGTTAGGCGGGGGGATGCCGATTGCGAAAGCGAAAAATTGTCAAAATATCGAGCGTCCAGTTTGGCACGGTGGATCCCGCGGCGGTCGCGGATCGACTCGTCGAGTTGATGCGGTCAGTACTAAGTTCAGGGATGTCAAATAGGGAGAACCATCCATGACACTGAGATCCGACCATCGTACGACTCGCGTCTGCGCCATCTACGCTCGCGTTTCCGACGAATCGCAGGTACACGGCGATTCACTCGAACATCAGATCGCATATGCACGTGAATATGCGCGTCGGCGGGCGAGTGATGCAGACGAGATATGGTTGGCCCCAGACGAGCTTGTGTATGTCGACGAAGGCATTACGGGGCTGAGTATGGTAAAGCGCCCAGCTGTGTTGCGGCTGCTGGACGATGCCAAGCTTGGCCGCTTTGATGTCTTATTGTGTAAGGGTATCTCTCGCTTTGCACGCGATACTGTGGACGCCTTAACCATGTTGCGTTTATTAATTGCCTGTGGGGTGCGGGTTCTATCTATTGAGGAAAACTTCGACAGCGATCGCGATCGCGCTGAGTTTGTGTTTACCATTCACAGTGCTCTCGCTCAGGCAGAATCGGAAAAGACATCGGTTCGCGTGCGGCTCGGCGCGATGCAAAAGGCTCGCAGTGGCAGATGGAACGGTCGGCCACCTGACGGCTATCGCCTGAACCGCGAGACGCAAAGGCTTGAAGTCGACGATGAAGAAGCGCCTATCATCCGTCAGATCTTCGCGATGTATCGAGCTGGCTTAGGCTGCCGAGCCATCGCGGAACGACTCAATCGGCAAGGCATCGCGACGCCAAATGGGAAACTATGGAGCCAGCGCCGGATTGCCCGTATCTTGCAGAATCCGGTCTATTGCGGCGAGATCGTGTATGGCCGTCGAACGAAGCGTATGCGCTTTCGACGCGGCCAGTTTGGCGTTGTCGAACGCCGAAGCGACTGGGTGCGGGATGAAGCCGAGATCGTCCACGTGTTCGAAGCGCATCCAGCTATTATCGATCGCGAGACGTTTGCGGCGGTCGCACATTGCTTAGAGGAGCGTCGTTTACACCGCGGCCGCGTCGGCAGTGTGCACCTGCTCGTGGGTTTGGCGCGTTGTGTCTGTGGTGGACGGCTCGTGACAAAAGAGAATGGGCGCCATACGCTCTACTATCGCTGTGCCCGCCAGGCGGAGTACGGGCGGTCGGCCTGTAATGCTCCGTATGTGCGCGCGGACGATCTGGAACAGGCCGTTATCCAGCGAGTCAGGGAAGATGTGTTGACGTATTTGCCTCTAAAGGATCGCCTGATTGCGGATAGACCGCTTTATCGACAGGTGACAGAGGTTGAACGATCACGCCTTGTCGCGCAATTTGAGAAGCTATTTGCTGCGTATGCAAGTGGCACCATCTCACTCGAACAGTTTGATCATCTTAACGGCCCCTTGCGCGAGCGGTTGGCCTCATTAGAGGCTGTATCAGAAGGAAGCGACAACTATCAGCAGGAGGCATCGCTCGGCGACTTGATTTTGTCGTGGCTGACTGTTCGACCGTTCGAATCGGAATATACGTCTGTCCAGAGGCGCATTTTAGCCGCACTGGTGCACGAGGTGAGACTGACGTCGTTTGACCCAGACATCTCCGTCTCTATTTGCTATACGTTTTCCGCGTTCTAACAGAGACTCATCGATACCACAGATCAGAGGATGTGTAGTTGGATGATGGCAAGCGGACCACCGATGGCCATCGCTCCGATCGATCAGGTAAGGGCGGTATTGGACTATGCGACCAGCGTGATCGAGCCGGGAAAGATTCTTATGGGCATGTCCCTTTATGGGTATGATTGGCCATTGCCGTATGAGAAAGGGCGTACTCGGGCCAGTGGCGTGTCGAACAATGCTGCCCAGAATTTGGCCATCGCGGAGAAGGCACCTATCATCTGGGATGTAAAATCAGCCTCGCCGTATTTTGAATACATGGTTGCCGGCGTGCAGCATCGCGTGTGGTTCGACGACGCCCAGAGCGCCGCCATTAAGCTAGCGCTGGTGGACGAATACCAGTTGCGTGGCGTCTCTGTGTGGGTGCTTGGCAACGAATTCCCTCAGCTTTGGTACTTACTCAAAGATGGCTACACGATTCGCAAATTTTGATTTACAGTGAGAACGCCCCGACTGGTTCAGCCGGGGCGTTGCAGTGGTTATCGTTACGCGGTCAGTCGAGCAATTGCGACGTAGGTCCGAAGAATTCGAAGCGAATGCGCTCTTCTTCAATGCCCATTGCATGCAAAGTCTTGTAGACGGCGCGCATGTATGGGGTCGGTCCGCAAAAGTAGAATGTTGCATCTGCTGGTGCCAGCCGTTCGATCAAATCGCGATCGACAAATCCGGACTTGGCGAAGTGTGGATGCCGCTCGTCTTCCCCTTGTGGCCGTTCGTACACCACGTGGTAAGAGAAGTTTGGCTGTTTGGCCAGTTCGCGTAACTGCTGATCGAATGCGTGCACGCTGCCTTCGATGGCGGAGTGGATATAGACGATGGGGCGGGTGTCACCGCGCTCTGCCAGGGTCTGTGCCATGCTGATGAGCGGTGTCATGCCCACGCCGCCGCTTAGCAGTACGATAGGTTTATTGTTTGTCGTATCCAATTTGAAATCGCCTGCAGGGGCGCTCACCTGTAACTTGTCACCGGCTTGCACCGTATCATGCAAATAGGTCGACACGATGCCATCCGGCAAGCCGTTTATTCCAGCTTCCCGCTTCACGCTGATCCGATAATACGGTTTGCCAGGCGCATCGGACAGGCTATAATGACGTCGTTGCAGGTATTGTTGCCCAGGCACCTGCACGAGGAAGGTCAAATATTGACCAGGGACATAGCTGGCTATGGCTTTGCCGTCGGCTGGTTCAAGGTAAAACGACGTAATGGCCTCGCTTTCTTTGACCTTGTCGCGCACGATGAACTCGCGGAATCCACGCCATCCGCCTGGTTGTTCGGCCGCTTCGCGGTAGAGTTCTTGTTCCACCGAGATGAATACGTCGGCAATCGCGCCGTACGCCTGTGCCCAGGCGTCCATAATTTCTGGCGTTGCCGCATCGCCCAAAACGTCCTTGATGGCTTTTAACAAGGTTTCGCCGACGATGGGATATTGATCAGGCGTGACACCAAGCGCTCTGTGTTTTTCCGAAATCCGTTGAACGACTGGAAGAATGACGGAAAGGTTGTCGATATGCGCTGCCGCGGCGTACACGGCATTGGCAAGTGCAGTCTGTTGCTTCCCTTGACGCTGGTTCGTTTGGTTAAACAAGTTGAGTAGCTCTGGATGTTCGCTGAACAGAATATGATAGAATCGGCCAGTAATGGCCTCGCCATGTTGTTCTAAAACGGGCACGGTTGAAAGGATAATGGACTTCGTCTCTGTGCTCAGCATTCTGATTCCTCCCATGTCGTTCTCTCTGACGATGTCATTATAAGAGCTTGGGACATTAAAAAATATATATAAAATGCATCTTTGTTTGACGGATGTATGACGAAAGGGGATCTAAAACGTGAACTTGACGCTGTTTACGGATTATTCGTTGCGAACACTCATGTATGCAGCCTCCCTTCCATCAGAAGAACTTGCGAATATCGATGAAATCGCGAAAGTGTACGGGATATCGCGAAATCATTTGACCAAGGCCGTGCACAGGCTTGGTCAACTTGGTTACATTCAGACCATTCGCGGCCGCAACGGTGGGTTTCGGCTCGCCAAACCTGCGACTGAAATTCGCATCGGGGATGTGGTCCGCCAAATGGAAGAAAACCTGCACGTTGTCGAGTGTTTTCAAGCTGAGGCCGGAATATGTATTTTGAATCCGACCTGCAGACTGAAACGCGTTTTACAGAAGGCGATGGAGGCATTTTTAGCTGTGTTGGACGAATATACCTTAGCTGATGTTGTGGGCGATCCGGTGCTGTTGCGGGTGCTTTTCGCTAAGAACAGAACCTCTTGAAACACAATCCACAATGGATTTCAATCGACAAATTGAGGGGCTATTCGCCAAGCCGTCAGGAGATTTTCACGACTTCGACAGCTTTCGTCAGATTCTGCACCCCCGCTGTGATATCGTAGGTCTACACCAATCTTTTGGGGGGCGCCTATCGTGCACAATGAGGATTGGTCACTGCGAGATGACATGATTTGGTGTGTGATTTGTCATCAACTGCGTGACAGCAAACACGCCGAATCTGAAATGCACACCTGCTTTCGGCTCATGCCATCAGGGATGTATCGGTTTGGCGTCTGCTCACTTCACCAAGGTGACGCAGATGAGGACGTCTCTCGCTGATGACTCTGCCGCACTCGCATGATCCACCGTCCGATAACAAGGCCAACGACCATCATCAGGATGGCTCCACAGGCAATCGGAATCATGCCGGAGACGCCATTCGCGGTAAATTGCACCCAGATGTCGACTGGCAGGCTGTACGGATGGTATGCCATTAACATGGTAGCGCCAAACTCCCCCACTGCCCTGGCGAACGTCAATGCGGTTCCCGCTAAAATCGCCTTTCCTGCTAACGGAACATACAATCTCCAAAATTGTGTCAATAAGTCTGCTCCATCCAATATCGCCGCTTCGCGAAGCTCACTCGGTACCTCACGAAATCCTGCCTCCGCAGTGACAATCAGGAATGGCCCGGTGATATACCATTGCGCCAGCACGATTCCCCAAAGCGAATTTGTCAACATCACACCACGCATAGCCGCCCACTGACCAATCCAGGCATAAGGCCCAAACAGGTCGACTAATGCAACGCCGCCGACAATGGGTGGCAGGACGAGTGGCAGCAAGAGAAGCGATTCAAGCAACCACTTTCCAGGAAATCGAGCAATCGCGATCAAAAAGGCTGCCGGTAAACCGAAGCCCAAGGACAGAGCAGTTGCCGTCACCGCGCCGAGAAGCGACGTCGCGACGGCGGCAAGCAGCTCGGGATCCATCCAAGATCTCCACATAGAAGCTGGAGATGTGCCGACAAACAGGTGCGCCATGGGTAGCAACGTGTAAAGAATCGGTACGATTGCGAAAACAATGAGCAAAGTGAGGCGCAGTCCGGTTAACTTCACGAAATCTTCCCCTGAATCGTCGACGAAAGGCTGTGCGGCACGGCTGTTTCATCTCCGCCGACTTCAATTTTGGTCGCCGTAAATCCATCGCGCATGAGCATTGTGTGCCCTTGGCCATCAACCATATAACGGACAAAGGCCACCGCTGCCGACGCATGGGGAGCTCGTTCGGGAACCGTGATGGTAAATAGAATTGGTGCACCGACCACGGGCTTGCCGTGTGTCGGCTGCCACGACACCTGTGCGTAGGTTTTGGCATCCGCCGGATCACCCAAATTGATGGCGTTTGGCAGTGTGATGTATGGGACGTGCCACTCAATGGCCTCGTGTTTATACGCGATCACGGCGTCCATTTGTCCGCTGGTCAACTGCGCAATCAAATCTTCCTCGGGGTAAACCTGTTTTGGGTTTTCGTCGCTTCCGAGCAATGTTTGTTCAAGGTGCGGCTGGTGGTAAAGTTTTTCCGCCAGCTTCATCATTAAAATGGTATCGGCACCCTTCGGATCGAGGTTAGGGTCGGTGCGGCCAAGGCGTAAGCCTGGCGTTGCAAGCACCTTATACCACGGAATCTTATTTTGCGCAGCCGCTTGCAGTTCGGATCGGAATCGGCTATGCGGCGCATATGCGATGACCAATTGATCAGAAGCAAGTGTGAGATACCAGCGGATCGCATTGCCGTTCGAAGGTCCCATTAAATCGTTGGTGTCCACGCTTGGGGAGGCGCTGATAAATACGTCGGGATTGGCGACTTTAGCTGTGATCATGTGAGCCAACTCGGCAGAGCCAGCGCCTTCACCTTGGAAATCGATATGTAGTGCCGCGTTGGCAGCCGGGCGAATCTCGTTCTCCATCACATGTGTCATGGAGCCTGCATACAGCACTGATAAGGGCGTTTGGTGCGTGACACTGGCGGAAGCTGTTTTCGTGTTGGTTTCGTGAGAGGGCGTTGTGCACCCCGTTAGCATGCTGGAAATAAGTAGAGCCCCGATAAGGGATGTGATCGATGTGCGGCATTTGATTTGAGTCATAGACAAATCACTCACTTCCTTTTAGAAGGTTGATAGGCTTCATATATCAATTGACAAAAAGTTGACCTGTATGTGCCACGTCGTACGGCCCAGCAGCGCCCAAATCGGAGCGAAATCGGTCCGACTGCAACACCTCGCATAGACTTTGGACGGCCGGATGCCGTAGATATGAACGAGGGATGAAGAGCATCGTGATTTCGTTGCGGATGGGGATAAATGACACATGATGTAGCGTGCATACACATTCGTGGGCGACACCCACGTCCGCTGCGCCTAGTGCGACTGCTTGCGCGACCTGCCAGTGATCGGCCACCTCGCGATCGTATCCCATCACTTGCTTGGGGTTTAGGCTTTGACGGGCTAGTTCTGTGTCGATAAGCAGTCGTGCACCGGCCCCTATCGGGCGATTGACGATGCGGATCTCCCCGTCGCCAAAATCTCTGCTCACAACCCAGCGCTTTGGGTTCCCGTGGGGGACGATCCAGCCCATACACGCCCGGGCAAGTTCGATTGCAACCACCGGTTCTTCGCACTGTTTCAATAGCCCTGGCAAGTCTTCCAGCGTCCCATGTATAGCCGCAACATGTGTCACACCGGCAGCAAGTTCCGCCAATGACTGGCGATTGGTCGCGTGAAAATGCACGGCTTGGCAGGTGGACGATTGCTTGTTCATCCACCCACAGACCAGCGATAGCGCCGGGTCGCATCCGGATACGAAGAGGGTAGTGAAGCTTTGCGCCGGATCGCCAAGCCATTCGACGCGAGCCTTCTGGATGGACGTTGGCGCGGCCATGGCGCATGCTGGCGTGCCAAATGCCGCATGCTGCAGGGAACGGACAATGGGCTGGCCGCTCACATGCCCGACGACGGTGCGGATTCTGTCGGGCACACGAGCAGGGTCGAGATCCGGAGCAAATAGACGCCATGTCGCTTGTTCGGCCTCCGGTTGCTGAAAAAGTGATTCAACTGTCGTTCCTAACGCCCGAGAGAGCCCCAGTGCAACGTGCGTCAATGGACTCACGCGACCTTGTTCGATAAGCCCCAAAGCCTGTGGTGTAATGCCAACTTGTTGCGCCACTTCAGCACGAGACAATCCGGTGCTTTGTCGCAATTGTTGAACTCGATTGGGATATTTCATCTCCGACCGCCTCGTTCGAAAATATATTTTCATCTTACCTGTATCATCACAATCTGCGCAATTTCATTTTCAATATTGGTTTGTTACATAAACCATCATCGTCTATGCAAAATAGTAATGAAAGCGTTGACATCAAGGGGTTCCTTGGCTATGATTTGGCTGTCACATTTTTTGAAACCGTTTTATGAAACAATTGCAAAGGAGGTGAGTACGCTTGCGAGCGACCATTCGTGACGTTGCGAAGGCTGCGGGTGTTTCAACCGCAACGGTTTCGCGGGTCTTGAACAAACCAGACATGGTTGATCCCGAGACCATGGAGAGGGTTCGCGCAGCCATGGAGCGCATGGCTTATCAGCCGAGTGCCATCGCGCGAGGCTTGTCCGCGAAACGCAGTGATACACTCGGTCTCATTGTTCCCGGCATCACGGATTTCTTCTTTAACGAATTGTACAAGGGTATCGACCGAGCCAGTCAACAGAACGGGATGAAGGTTCTGCTGTACGATTCCGAGCATTCGCGTGAACGAGCGCTGGACGGCTTCTCCATCCTCGGCGGCTATCAGGTTTCTGGGATTATTTTTACCAGCAAACTGGTCACCGAGGATTACGATCCAATACTGCAGCGCGTTGGTATCCCGGTTGTGTTGACACTCACGCAGAGTGAGGCGCGAACACCCTTGCCTTCGTTTCGGATCGACGAAGTGCGCGCAATGTTTGATGTTGTGGCCTACCTAGTTACGCGCGGACACCAGAGGATTGGAATGATCGCTGGCAGGCAGTGGGACGATAAGACGGGCGAACTTCGTTTGGAAGGGTATCGCAAAGGGCTTCGCCATTTTGGAATTGAGTATAACGAGGAACTCGTGGAGTATGGTCAGTACCGATTTGACGACGGATACCAGGCGATGCAACGACTACTAGAAAAGCAGCCGAACTTCCATATGACGGCGCTCTGTACCGCCTCGGATGAAATGGCGCTAGGGGCCATTCGTTGCTTAAATGACAACGGTTTACACGTGCCCGAGGATATCTCTGTCGTGGGTTTCGATGACCTTCCTCTCGCTCGCATGATTACACCGAGGTTAACCACGGTGGCGCAACCGTTTGCCGAGATTGGCGAGGCTGCGGTCAGTTGGTTGGTAAGAGCCGTCGGAAGAGAACCGTCACCGTCCGAAATAGGGGACTATCTGCTACCGCACCGATTGGTGGAACGAGAATCCGTTCGTGCACTAGGATCATGATACAAGGGGGCAAAAGACAAATGAAAGCGCGTACAGGAAATTGGGCAGCCGTCGTAGCCATTGCTTCGACGACTACGGCACTGTTGGCCGGATGCGGCCAAACACAATCCGGGAATACGGCCAACGGTTCTGCAGCCATTGCACCAAAACAAAACACCGTTTCAACAAACGTTGTAGCACCGACACATCTGGTCAATTATAGCCACGCTTCCGGCTCCATTGTTTGGGCAGAGTCGTTTACGACAGGTCCTGTCGCTAAACAATTGGTTGCTGCATTTGAGAAAAAGTATCCAAAAATCAAGGTGACGATGCAGGTACAGCCGTCGAGTACGGACACCAACCGCGCTGATCTGACGGCGACCATCAGCGGTGGGTCATCGACGCCAGACGTCTACATGGGTGACGTGATCTGGCCTGCACAGTTCGCTCATGCACAACTCGCGGCCCCATTGAGTGATTATTTGCCAAAGTCGTTCTGGAATCGCTTCTCCAACGGTTTGGTTCAAGGAGCGACCTACAACGGCAAGGTCTATGCGGCACCGTTGTTCGCAGATACAGCGTTCTTGTACTACCGAAAGGATTTGCTCCAAAAGTACCACTTGCCCGTGCCAACGACTTGGGAACAGGTTAAGTCCGAGGCAGCAACGATTGTCAAGAAGGGTGGAGCGAAGTACGGTTTTGTTTGGCAAGGCGCGGATTACGAAGGATTGACCTGCGACTTCGACGAGTACCTTGCCGATGCAGGTGGCAGCGTGTTGACTAATGGCAAGGCATCCTTAAATACGCCCGCTGCCAATAAAGCATTGAGTTTCATGCGGAGCTTGATCACGTCGGGTGTCACGCCGAAGACCGTCGATACCTTCCAAGAGCCACAGTCCGAGAACGTCTTCACGCAAGGACAGGCCGTCTTCTTGCGCAATTGGTCCTACGCATGGTCCGATTCGCAAAACCCGGCAAGTTCGAAGGTTGTTGGCAAGGTTGGGGTTACGGCGCTGCCTACGTTCGCTGGGCACGGGAGCAGTGGCTATAGCACAGTCGGTGGATGGGATTTGTACCTTAATCCACACACCAAAGATCTCGCTGCCGCACTGCAATTTATCGACTGGATGACGAGTCCGCAAGCACAGGAAATCCTTGCGGCCAACTCGGAGATGCCAACCATCAAGGCAGTGGCGAACAGTCCTACTTTGAAGAAATACAGTCCGGTCTTCGCTCTGTTGCCGAAGGTGAAGTTTGTATCGCGTCCGTCGCAAACGCCGCAGTATCCGAGTGTTTCGAAGGCGATTTACGACAATGTTAACGAGGCTCTGGCTGGCAGCGTCAGCGTCAGCACGGCTCTGAAGAACGCGAATTCGCAAATTAACAGCGCGCAATCGGGGTCTGGTTCGGGTGGACTTTAATGTGGGTAAGGGGCTCCGAGTAACCCTTGGAGCCCGTCCCGCTCTCACCATGAGTTAGGGAGGTTGACAAGGATGGCCATGGAAGCCGCGAGTACAAGTAAGAAGGAGCGGCGCAGCGGGATTTTACAGCGTACAGATGTTCGTGCCGGATGGGGGTTGCTGACGCCCGCTGGCATTGTCATACTGGCTGTTACGATTTTCCCAATCATATATTCATTATTCATGAGTTTTAACAACATCCAGTTGACGACAAACGGCTTCCAGTTCACGTTTACGGGATTGCAGAATTACAAGGATGTATACTCCGCGCCACTATTCTGGCACAGCGTAGGTTTCACGATTTACTACTCGGTGATTACGGTTGCCGTGGAGCTGTTTTTCGGTCTGCTCATCGCCTTGGCGATTCAAAACGTCGAACGGCTGAAGAGCATCTCGATTATTGTCATGCTGATACCTTGGGCTTTAATTACGGTGATTTCGGCTCAGATGTGGGGCTACATCTATAACGGTGTCTATGGTGTCTTAAACGCAATTCTACAGGGATTGCACATCATTCATACACAGGTTAATTGGCTTGGACAACCGTTCACTGCCGTTGTTTCACTTATGATTGCTGATATTTGGAAGACAACGCCGTTTGTAGTTATCATCCTTTTAAGTGGTCTACAAATGATCCCGAAGGATTACTACGAAGCGGCTTTAATTGATGGAGCAAACGCTTGGCAGTCGTTTTGGAATGTCACATTTCCGCAGTTGCGCGGCAGCATAGCACTCGCTGGTTTGTTCCGCATCCTGCAGGCATTCGGCATCTTCGACCTGCCGTTCGTCCTAACGCAAGGTGGGCCAGGTACGACAACGACATCGCTCGCGATGCTCGGGGAAGAAACCTTGTTTACCAATCTACACTTTGGCCTAGGCGCTGCGGTAGCTATTAGTACAGTCATTCTCATTCTCGGCGCTTGCTTGATCTTCTTGTCTGCGTTCCGCGGCATGGTAGGGGAGGAAGCACAATGACCAAGCCATTGTCGAAGCGAATCCTTGGTTACGTGGTACTCATTGCATTTTTGATTGCGATTCTCCTGCCCTTTTATTGGATGTTTGTTTCATCGTTCGAACCCAATACCGACATTAGTTCGTATCCGCCGGCATATTTTCCTAAGCACTGGACTTTTCAACACTATGCTGAGGCGTTTGGCCAGTTTCATTTTGGCCGGTATATCTTAAACAGCGTGATTGTCGCTGTCGTCTCGACATTTATCGTATTGGCCTTTAGTTCGATGGCAGGATTTGCGATCGCGCGCTTACCCGTGAGCGGCAAGCGGCCAATGTTGATTTTTTTGTTGATTATCTCGGTCTTTCCACCGTTGGTTGTCATTACACCTCTATACATGCTTCTGCGAGATGTGGGTTGGTTGGACAGCTATCAAGCGCTGATCATCCCGTACACAGCGTTTAATTTGCCGTTTGCAATCTGGATTTTGCGAAATTACTTTTTGCAAGTTCCAGGTGCGCTGTTTGAAGCGGCCAAGATCGACGGTTCGTCCGTGTTCACGGCCTTTTGGCGGATTTTCTTGCCGCTTACAACGCCAGGGCTGTTCACAGCCGCAGTCTTTACGTTCGTCGCCTGTTGGACGGAGTTTTTCATGGCCCTCGTATTCAATCCATCGAATACGATGCGGACCATTCCAGTGGGCATCGCGCTGTTTAGTGGGCAGTACACGGTTCCCTACGGAACGATTTTCGCCGGATCGGTCGTTTCCATCGTCCCTATTGTATTGCTCGTTATTATCTTCCGGAAATGGATTGTTTCTGGTTTGACGCAGGGTGCTGTGAAAGGGTAATGTCCGAATCAGCAGGTGAGCGGCGCAAGGAGGAACGATAAGCGATTGGACGTACTGGCATTAGGCGAATTGTTGATCGACTTTCGTGTATCGCTAGTGGCGGAGGGTGCGCCTCAGATGGTTGGATCGGCTGGAGGGGCACCCGCCAATGTCTTGGCGACCGTTTGTCGCTTGGGCGGTACCGGACAACTCATAGCTAAGGTGGGCAGGGATCCGTTCGGTGATTATCTGGAACGCTCTGTGCAGGCGTTTGGCATCGATACCACGTCGCTTCTGCGCGATCCCGCCCGCACGACCCTGGCATTTGTGCAGCTCGCAGCGGACGGAGAACGGTCATTTTCCTTTGAGCGCAGTCCTGGTGCAGACACACAGCTACAGGCCAAAGAGTTGGATCCCACCTGGTTTGAGCAGGCTCGCGTCTTTCATTTTGGTTCCCTTTCTCTCACGGACAATCCCTCGTACGATGCGACTTTTGCCGCCATGGAACTGGCGAAGGCGGCTGGTTGTGTCATCTCGTTTGACCCAAACCTGCGGCCGCCGCTGTGGAGAGATTTAGAAGAAGCGCGATCGCGCATACAAACGGCGATAGCAGCGGCAGACCTCGTGAAAATCTCCGATGATGAAGTGCTTTTTCTCACGGGTGAGGATAACGTGGATGCGGGCATGAATCAGCTTCGCTCGGCGTTTCCCGCGGTTCGGTTTGCGGTGACCTGCGGACCGCAGGGAGCTATCGTCGACACGGACAGCGGTCGCGTCCGCATTCCTTCTTTACCTGTGGCCGCGGTAGACACAACAGCCGCTGGCGATGCATTTTTGGGAGCTCTTTTGTATCGCGTAACGCGCAATGCCAAGGCTTTGTTGCAGGTGATACGGGACGACGAGCTGTTTGTCGACGCCGTGACATTTGCGACGGTAGCAGGAGCGCTCACGACGACAAAGCAGGGAGCGATGGATGCTCTGCCAACCCTTCCCGAAATCTTGGTACACCTGCCTGCTTGACAGTGTTTGTGGACGGAGGGTATAAAGAAGCAAAATGTTTGGACGGTTTCGCGGCTGTTTGTATGTTGCTTTAGGCATCGTCAGTCGCAACCGGAGCGATTGTTGTGGCAGGAGTCGGGGAGGACATAGGAGATGCAAATTCAAATCGGATTGTTGGGATGTGGGACGGTTGGTGCAGGCGTCGTTTCGCTTGTGCGGCGCCGTGCAGATAGAGTTGCCGATATGACGGGTCTGCGGCCGGTCGTGAAGACTATTCTCGTGCGCGACACGCAAAAAGATCGCGGTGTTTCTTTCATCGACGAACAGTTGACCACTTCGCCGGAGGATATTCTGGCGGACGATGACATTCAAATTGTCGTGGAGACCATTGGCGGGATCGAACCAGCAAAGACGTATATTTTGGAGGCCTTGTCGCGGGGGAAACACGTTGTGACGGCCAACAAGGATCTCATCGCCTTGCACGGACCTGAAATTCTGCAGACTGCGGCTGCAAATGGCGTAAGCGTGCTCTTTGAGGCTGCGGTCGGTGGCGCCATTCCACTCGTCGGGCCGCTGAAGGAAAACCTGACGGCTAACGAAGTTACGGATTTAAAAGGGATTATCAACGGCACCACAAACTTCATTTTAACCCAAATGACGACGCGCCACATCGATTTCGCCGAAGCTCTGCAGATGGCGCAGGACTTGGGCTATGCTGAGGCAGACCCTTCAAGTGACGTCGACGGCCTCGATGCGGCACGTAAATTGGTGATCCTCGCCTCCATTGCTTTCCATACGGAAGTCCATCTCAGTGACGTGCGCGTGGAGGGCATTCGCCACATTACGGCAACTGATGTGCGCTATGCGGACGAAGCAGGTTATGTCATCAAGCTTTTAGCCGTCGGGCGCGATCGCGATGGGGAACTGACGTTAGCCGTGCGCCCGACGCTCATTCCGAAGAACCATCCTCTGGCGCATGTGTCGGATGCCTACAACGCTCTTTTTGTGCGTGGAGATGCGGCAGGCGATCTGATGTTCTTTGGACGTGGTGCTGGGCGGATGCCGACCGCGAGTGCGGTTGTCGGTGATATCATTGCGCTTGTCCGTAACTTAAAGCTCGGCTTTGTGGCCAGTTCACCGAACGGTTCTGCGGGTGAGCGCAAGCCTGTGGTCGAGCGAGAGGACGATGTTTACAAATATTACTTCCGCTTAACCGCGGCGGATCAACCCGGTGTGTTTGCGCAAGTAGCTCACTTGTTTGGCGAATACCGTGCAAGCATGGAGACTGTGCTGCAGAAACGAGTCGAAGGAGACCGCGCGGAAATTGTGATTGTTACACACGACATATCCTCGCGGTTGGCTCGGGAAATTGCTGTTCAACTGTCTCGGTCGCCGCAGTTGGCAGTTGAAGCTGTGATGCCGGTCGAGCCGGTGGCAGAGTGAAGAAAAGTGGACAAGGGCGGGCAGTGGGCCCGCCTTTGTTATGGGCTCAGTAGGCTTATGGCAAGTGAAAGCACGGAAATCGAGTAATGGGTTCGCCTATGATATGGGTTCGGTTGCGAGTTATCTTCTTGCTCTGCGAATTTTTTAGCCAGTCCCGGAAACGTTGATATGGCGGCTTTTTACGTTGCCCATTCTCCTTTTGCAAGCGGTTTCACGGCGTTCCTCGGGCTCTCCCCTAATTGACAGGGCTCCATACCCGTACTAAAATGACCAGCAAGTCGTCTGATTCTTGTCAAAACGAAGCATTTCAATGCATTAGCACAAGGTTAGCGGCGTTTTGACGGAATATTGTTTGAAAATTCAATTCAAAATAGAAACTCGCTGACAACAGCGAAAGAGGGGCGTTGTACTTGGGATCTCAAATTTTTCTGGACGGTGCTTTCGTAAGCCGGGACGACGCCAAGGTTTCCGTATTTGACCATGGCTTGCTTTACGGAGATGGAATCTTTGAAGGCATTCGTTCGTACGACGGAAATGTATTTCGATTACAACAACATATTCGCCGGCTGTATGATTCGGCGAAGTCCATTGCACTCGAGATCCCTTATACACAGGAAGAGATGACAGATCTCGTTTGTGAAACGTTGCGTCGAAATGAATTGTCGTCCGCGTACATTCGCCTGGTAGTTACCCGTGGGAGCGGAGATTTGGGTTTAAGCCCCACCAACTGCCACGGAGCGCGCGTATTTATCATCGCTGAGCAACTTGCCATGTTTTCGGCAGCCTTGTATGAACAAGGCATTCATGCCGTTACTGCGGCTACTCGCCGGAACCGTAGTGATTCGCTCAACCCGAAAATTAAATCTCTTAACTACCTCAACAACATTCTCATCAAGATGGAGGCGTTAAACGCCGGCGCCAGTGAAGCGATTGTGTTAAATTCCGAGGGCTATGTGGTCGAAGGCTCAGGGGAAAACATTTTTGTTGTCCGCGACGGCGTGCTGACGACGCCTCCAGCTTATCTCGGGGCACTGGAAGGCATTACGCGACAGGCTGTTATCGAATTGGCCGGCGAACTTGGCTATGTTGTCAAACAGGAGCCGTTCACGCAGCACGATGTCTACGTTGCCGATGAAGTCTTCTTGACTGGCACCGCTGCCGAGATTGTCCCTGTGATCAGCGTCGATCGCAGGACCATTGGCAATGGGGCGCCGGGGTCCATCACGAAGCGAATTCACGAGGCCTTTACCCAAATCGTGCGGACTGATGGCGTCCGCATCTAAACACAGGTTTTGTTTGGCTTGCGGCAAAGAAATATCGCACCGCTCTTTGTTGCGGCGGTGCGATATTTTCCAAATAAAATAGTTTGTATATAATGAAATTTCGCTAGATATAGAATTGCAGGGAGTGGCAAAATCATGCGAAGCGACATGATCAAAAAGGGCGTCGATAGGGCGCCTCACCGCAGTTTGCTGTATGCAACTGGAGTTCGTCCGACGGATCTACCCAAACCGTTTATTGGCGTCTGTAACTCCTATGTCGATATCGTCCCGGGTCACGTCCATCTGAAAGAATTCGCCGAAGTGGTCAAAGACGCAATTCGTCAGGCAGGCGGAATTCCATTTGAATTCAATACCATTGGCGTCGACGATGGGATTGCCATGGGACACATTGGTATGCGGTACTCCCTCGCAAGCCGCGAACTGATTGCCGACTCGGCAGAGACGATGATTAATGCACATTGGTTTGACGGTGTCTTTTATATTCCGAACTGCGACAAAATTACGCCCGGTATGCTGATGGCCGCCGTGCGCACGAACGTTCCAGCCGTCTTTGTCTCAGGCGGGCCGATGGAAGCTGGCAAGTCGCGAACAGGTCAAACATTGTCGTTAAGTTCCGTGTTTGAAGGAGTCGGGCGCTATCAAAGCGGCGCCATTTCCGAGAGCGAACTGCTGGATCTCGAGCAAAATGCGTGTCCGACCTGCGGGTCGTGTTCTGGAATGTTCACCGCGAATTCGATGAACTGCATTATGGAGATGCTCGGCATAGCCCTTCCCGGCAATGGGACGCTTGTTGCCACATCGAAAGAGCGGCATGAATTGATCTACGAAGCCGCAAAACACCTCATTCGCATGGTTCAGGAAGATATCCGTCCGCGCGATATCATCACCCGTGAAGCCATCGACGACGCGTTCGCGCTTGACATGGCGATGGGCGGGTCCACGAATACAGTACTTCACCTGATGGCGATTGCACACGAGGCCGGGATCGACTATTCCCTTGCCGACATCAATGAAATTGCAAAGCGCGTGCCATACCTTGCGAAAATTAGTCCAGCCTCGGAATACAGTATGCAGGACGTGCATCGAGCTGGCGGTGTCTCGGCGATCATCCGTGAACTGTGTGAACACACCGATGCGGTGCATCGAGATCGTCTGACCATTTCCGGGAAGACGCTGTACGAATCGGTACAGAATGCACACATTGTCGACGAGAAGGTCATTCACCCGGCGAGCGACCCGTACAGCAAAGAGGGCGGACTCTCCATTTTCTACGGAAATTTAGCACCGGACGGGGCGGTCCTCAAAGTAGGTGCGGTCGATCCAGACATCACTCGTTTTGTCGGGAAGGCTATTGTCTTCAATTCGCAAGATGAAGCCTTGGCTGGCATCAATGAGGGTCGCGTACAACCCGGGCACGTGGTGGTCATTCGCTACGAAGGGCCAAAAGGCGGACCCGGTATGCCTGAGATGCTCGCACCTACGTCGTCTATTGTCGGACGTGGATTGGGCCGCGACGTGGCGCTCATTACGGACGGGCGGTTTTCCGGCGCGACGCGTGGGATTTGCGTCGGCCACATTTCGCCAGAGGCAGGGGTTGGAGGACCCATTGCTTTGGTAGAGGATGGCGACGAGATTGTCATCGATCTGGCCAACCGCTCCATTCAGCTCAATGTCTCGAATGAAGATTTGGAGCGGCGCAGGGAGTCGTATCAGCCACCGGAGAAGGAAAGGCTGACAGGCTACCTTGCAAGATATGCCCATCTTGTCACTTCCGCCAACACCGGTGCAGTTTTGA
This sequence comes from Alicyclobacillus hesperidum subsp. aegles, assembly GCF_027923525.1. Lineage (NCBI taxonomy): Bacteria > Bacillati > Bacillota > Bacilli > Caryophanales > Alicyclobacillaceae > Alicyclobacillus > Alicyclobacillus hesperidum. Next base: position 121,886 of record NZ_BSBJ01000009.1, read on the forward strand.
AAGTCTGAAGAGGATGACAACTATTATTTTTCGATACAAAGAGAGGAGGCAAAACGATGCCAGGTATGTCAAAGCCTGCGGATGAAATGAAGCGTCCGATGGGAGAGGCGAATCACAGGACGGATGGCGCGATGTTGTTGAAGGGGGCTGACATGGTCGTAGAGGCCTTGCGACGAGAGCGCGTGGACGTCATTTTTGGCTACCCGGGTGGCGCCGTTCTGCCTCTTTACGACGCGTTGTACGAGTGTGGCATTCGCCACGTGCTGACGCGGCACGAGCAGGGTGCCATTCATGCAGCAGAAGGATACGCACGCGTAACTGGTCGGCCGGGCGTCGTGATCGCGACCTCAGGGCCTGGGGCAACCAATCTCGTCACAGGTCTGGCTGACGCGATGATGGACAGTATCCCCATCGTGGCGATCACGGGACAAGTGGCGAAGACGGTGATTGGTACAGATGCCTTTCAGGAGACATCCATCATCGGCATCAGCACACCCATCACTAAACACAACTATCAAATTCGGCATGCATCGGAAATTCCCAAAGTCTTCAAAGAGGCGTTTCACATTGCGAACTCAGGACGAAAAGGGCCGGTTTTAATCGATATTCCGAAGGATGTAGCTGGGGAGACTGCACTGTTTTCATACGACGATCCGCTGCAACTACCGGGTTATCAGCCGACGGTCATCCCGCATCAGCTTCAAATTCGCAAGTTGATGTCTGGGTTGTCGCGTGCCAAGAAGCCTGTGATCCTTGCCGGCGCAGGAATTTTGCACGCGGGCGCGAGTGCAGAACTTGTGGCTTTCGCCGAGCGGCACCGACTTCCTGTTGTCCATACTTTGCTGGGATTAGGCGGATTCCCGGCGAGCCACCCACTTTTTCTTGGAATGGGCGGCATGCACGGCAGTGCGGCGGCCAACAAGGCGTTACATGAAACAGACTTTTTAATCAATTTGGGGGCTCGCTTTGACGACCGCTTGACAGGCAAACTCGAGTTTTTTGCTCCCCACGCCACGGTCGCGCACGTCGATATCGATCCGGCGGAAATCGGCAAGAACGTCAGCACGCAGATTCCCGTCGTCGGAGATGTGCGAGAAGCGTTGCTGATGATGTTGGCTACGGATGTGGAGTCGCCCCACGCGGATGCATGGATGAACGAATTGCTCGCGACCAAGGAACAGTTTCCCTACTGGTATGTGCAGGAAGGTGCTGGTATTAAACCCCAGCGCCTGATTGCCGAGATCGCGCGGCTAACCGCAGGTAACGCGGTTGTGATCACAGATGTAGGCCAACACCAGATGTGGACAGCGCAGTTTTTCCCGTTTGAAGTACCGGATCGCTGGGTGACGTCTGGAGGCCTGGGCACGATGGGGTTTGGTTTACCCGCTGCAATTGGTGCGTATTTCGGCAAGCCAGAGCAACAAGTCGTCGCTATTCTGGGCGATGCGGGCTTCCAGATGACTCAGCAGGAATTGGCTGTCATCGGCGAGATGGAACTGCCAATTAAAGTTGTAATAGTTAACAATGGTGCACTTGGTATGGTCCGCCAATGGCAGGAATTGTTCCATGGCGAACGATACTCGGCATCGCTGCTCGAATGGCAACCTGATTTTATCAAGTTGGCCGAGGCGTATCGCATCCCTGCCACGCGCGTGCAGGAGGACGATGCTTTAACTGATGCTCTAGCAGCGTTTTTAGCGGCTCCTGGACCTGGGTTTCTCGAATGTGTGGTCGAGCCGCGAGAGAACGTGTTCCCGATGGTGGCACCTGGCACCGGAATTCATCAAATGGTGGGGGTGAAGCCATGACACCGGTGCTATCTGTACTCGTGCATAACAAACCGGGCGTATTGAATCGCATCACAGCCTTGTTCATGCGCAAAGGATTCAACATTCAGAGCCTCACGGTGTGCATCACGGAGAGTCCTGACGTCTCCCGCATGACCTTGGTGATGAGCGAGATGGACGAAGCGGCGCTCGAGCAGGTCATGAAGCAGTTGCATAAGCAGATTGATGTTTTGAAGGTAACCGATTTGACCGAGGCGCCGATGGTGTCGAGGGAGTTGGCGTTGATACAGGTCAACAGTCCGATTGCGCAAAGAGCTATTATCACGTCGCTTATCGATCCGTTCCGGGCGAGCATCGTCGACGTTGGCAGGGACACGGTAACCGTCCAAGTCACAGGCGACGCGGAGAAAATTGAGGCATTGATCAGTTTGTTGCGCCCGTATGGCATTCGCGAACTGGCGCGAACGGGATTGACGGCGCTGCCTCGAGAAGCTAGTGCTGTGAGTGAACTGAGACGGCTTAATGAAAGCCAGGTACTTCCCATTTAACAAGGCGGCCGACGGGCTGTGGGAGCCTGTCGGCACGCTGTCTCATCCACTGAAGGGCCATTCAAAAGTCAAAATGAGGAGTGTCGACCATGACAAAAGTGTATTATGACGCGGATATTTCCATTCAAGCATTGACCCATAAACGAATTGCCATCATTGGCTATGGCTCACAAGGGCATGCTCATGCGCAAAATTTGCGCGACAGTGGTTTTGACGTCATTGTTGGGCTGCGTCCAGGGGCGTCCTGGCAGCGTGCTGAGGCCGATGGGTTTACGGTTTTGCCAGTCGGCGAAGCGGTTGAAGAAGCCGATGTCCTCATGATTCTTTTGCCAGACGAACGGCAAGTCGCCGTTTACGAGTCGGAGATTCGTCCTTATTTGCACGCGGGGAAGGCTTTGGCGTTTGCACACGGTTTTAACATCCACTTTTCGCAGATCCAACCTCCTGCAGATGTGGACGTGTTTATGGTCGCTCCGAAGGGACCAGGGCATCTGGTTCGCCGCGTATACGAGGCCGGAGGTGGCGTTCCGGCGTTGATTGCCGTGCATCAGAATGCGAGTGGGCAAGCACAAGAATTGGCATTGGCATATGCTCGTGGCATTGGTGCTGGTCGAGCAGGCGTACTTACGACGACGTTCCGAGAAGAGACGGAGACAGATCTTTTTGGCGAGCAGGCTGTATTGTGCGGCGGTCTTTCGGCATTGATCAAAGCTGGTTTCGAAACTTTGGTAGAAGCCGGATATCAACCTGAGATTGCGTATTTTGAATGTCTGCATGAAATGAAATTGATCGTCGACCTCATTTACGAGGGTGGCCTCGAATATATGCGTTACTCGATTTCCGACACTGCGCAATGGGGGGACTTCACCTCTGGACCGCGCGTGGTCACCGCAGAGACGAAGGCGGAAATGAAACGAATCCTGGCAGATATCCAAAGCGGAACCTTTGCCAAAGGGTGGATTTTGGAAAATCAAGCGAATCGTCCGATGTTTAATGCCATCAATCGACGTGAACAGGAGCATCCCATCGAAGTGGTTGGCCGTGAGTTGCGTGCGATGATGCCGTTTATCAAGTCGAAAAAGGCAGAAGACGCATCAGCTCCTGCTTCTGCGGCGCGAATTTGAGGACTGTCAGGGGAGCTGTCGGCCGGCTTCCCTGATTTCCACTTTGAAATTCGTAGAGAGAAATTCTAGTCTGACTCTTACGTCATCTCATCTTGGAAATAAGGACTGTGTTTAGTATGACGAAACGAATTGTTATTTTACCTGGCGACGGCATCGGCCGAGAAGTGACAGCCGAGGCGAGGCAACTGCTTGTCGATGTTGCCGCTGCGTTAGGAGTACAGTGGGAACTTGACGAAGGGCTCATCGGCGGCGGCGCTTACGAAGAAACCGGCACGCCGTTGCCCGAGGAGACGGTTGCGAAGTGTTTACGTGCGGACGCCGTATTACTTGGCGCCGTGGGTGGCCCGAAGTGGGATAACTTGCCGGGCGACGTACGTCCTGAAGCAGGTTTACTCGGCATACGGAAACGGTTGAACGTGTTCGCAAATCTCCGGCCCATTCGCACATGGCCCGGTTTAATGCTGGCGTCTCCTTTGAAGTCCGAGTTGCTGGAAGGCGTGGATATGATCATCGTTCGCGAACTGACGGGAGGCCTTTATTTTGGACAGCCAAAGGCCCGTGTCGAAGGAGGCCAAGCGGTCGTCGATACGTTGTACTACACCCGCGGCGAGATCGAGCGCGTCGTGCGCCAGGCGTTTAGCTTGGCCCAAGGTCGCAGAAAGAGGTTGACCTCCGTAGACAAGGCTAACGTCCTCGAGTCCAGCCGCATGTGGCGCGAGGTGGTCAACGAGTTGTCTGCAGAATATCCCGATGTGGCAGTCGATCACGTGCTTGTCGATAATGCCGCGATGCAACTGGTAACACGGCCAAACAGTTTTGACGTGATCGTCACCGAGAACATGTTTGGCGACATTCTCAGTGATGAGGCTGCAGTTCTCACAGGGTCCATCGGCATGCTGCCATCTGCTAGCATCGGCGGCGAGGGCCCGGGCCTGTACGAACCTGTGCACGGTTCGGCCCCAGATATTGCAGGGCAGGGTATCGCGAATCCATTGGCTACATTTTTGTCCGTCGCGATGATGCTTCGTCACTCCCTAGGATATCCGCAAGCAGCCGATGCTATCGAAGCTGCGGTCTTAGCTGTCATTGAGCAAGGGGTACGCACGCGCGATCTCGCAGGGTTGAACCAAGCGTTTGTCGGAACTAAGGAAATGAGCGAATTGGTGCGCGCCGATGTTCGAAGGAGGTTGGCATAAGATGGGCAAAACGCTATTTGAAAAAGTATGGGACGCACACGTCGTCAAACAACTTCCTGACGGGCAGGCCCTTCTTTATATCGACCTGCATCTTGTGCATGAAGTGACATCGCCACAGGCGTTCGCAGGTTTGCGCTTTGCAAAGCGCACTGTGCGTCAACCGGCACAGACGTTCGCTACGATGGATCACAATGTGCCGACTGTCAATCCAACCGATGTGCGCGATGCCATTGCAAAAAAGCAGATTGAGACATTGATGGAGAACTGCCGTGAGTTTAACGTTTCGCTCGCCGGCCTCGACAGCCCCTTTCAGGGTATTGTACATGTCATCGGTCCGGAGCTGGGATTGACCTTGCCCGGTAAGACCATTGTATGTGGGGATAGTCATACGTCGACGCATGGTGCGTTTGGCGCATTGGCCTTCGGCATTGGTACGAGCGAGGTGGAACATGTTCTTGCAACGCAATGTCTATGGCAAAATAGGCCGAAAACGATGCGGATTCGCCTGAACGGTTCGCTTCAACCGGGAATCACCGCAAAAGACGTCATTCTAGGGCTCATCGCCAAATATGGTGTCAACTTTGGGACCGGATATGTCGTTGAGTACGCTGGAACGCTGATTCCCCAGTTGTCCATGGAGCAGCGGATGACCATTTGCAATATGTCGATTGAGTTTGGTGCACGTGCGGGCATGATGGCACCTGATGAAACGACCATTGCGTACGTCAAAGGCCGGCAGCATGCCCCATGTGGCGAGGCTTGGGAAGCTGCGGTCAGCGAATGGAAGTCGCTGGTGTCGGACGCGGATGCCCGATTCGATGTCGATATCGAGTTCGACGTCGAATCGCTTGAGCCGCAAGTGACGTGGGGCACGAATCCTGGTATGGGCGGTAGTGTGAACGGCGTGGTTCCGGATCCTGCTGACGCGGCGACCGAGACAGAAGCGCGGGCTATTCGACAAGCTCTCGAATATATGGGGTTGGAGCCTGGTACGAAAATTTCCGAGATACCGATTCAGCATGTTTTCATCGGTTCTTGTACGAACGCGCGGATCGAAGATTTGCGGCTCGCTGCTGTGATTGTCAAAGGACGCAAGGTTGCCGAAGGCGTGCACGCAATGGTCGTACCGGGGTCCAAGCAAGTGAAGCAGCAGGCGGAGGAAGAAGGGTTGCATGAAATCTTCCTGGCTGCAGGTTTTGAGTGGCGCGAACCGGGCTGTAGCATGTGCCTTGGCATGAATCCGGACATCATCCCGGCTGGCGAGCGTTCTGCATCCACGTCAAACCGCAACTTTGAAGGCCGACAAGGGCGAGGAGCGAGAACTCATTTGGTCAGTCCCGCCATGGCTGCCGCCGCTGCGATTGCTGGTCATTTCGTCGATGTGCGCACGTTTCAATCGGAAGGGGTTACGGCCTGATGGAGCCTTTGGTTAAGCACGAAGGTAAAGTGGTTTGTATGAATCGACTGAACGTCGATACAGATCAAATCATTCCAAAGCAGTTTTTAAAGCGGATTGAACGCGATGGTTTTGGCGAATTTTTGTTTTATGACTGGCGTTATCAAGCGGATGGAACGCCGAATGCGAACTTCGAGTTGAACACGGCTCGCGCCCAAGGAGCCACCATCTTGTTAGCTGATGAGAACTTTGGCTGTGGTTCATCACGTGAGCATGCCGTTTGGGCACTCGCAGACTATGGGTTTCGTGTCGTGATTGCACCGTCGTTTGCGGATATCTTTTTTAACAACTGCTTTAAAAACGGGGTTTTGCCGATTGTCATTCCCACTGACGTCCGCAAGGAATTGGCGGAGACGCATGCCAAAGGACAGTGGGAACGGGCGACAGTTGATCTGGAAGCGCAGGTCATTGAAACGGACTGTGGGCACAGAATTGCGTTCGAAGTGGATGCACACAAGCGCTACATGTTGTTGAACGGTTTGGACGACATCGGGCTCACGCTGCAGTATGAGGCCGACATTCGTGCGTATGAAGCGAACCGCAAGGCGTATCAATTTGTGTACTGAGAAACCGGCGAGTAGGGCCGACACGGAATACCACCTTCGCGAGACGAGGGTGGTATTTTCGCGTGTAGATCCCCGTGGTACACTAGCGACAAGAGAGAGGGGCATTGTCTTGGCGTCGTCATGGGCAGCACAGGTGACAAATGCAATTCGTTTTGTGTTTGCGTCGTATGGCCGCCTTCCAAAGGAAAGGCACATCGGCTTGGATCGCGATGTTCGGCATCCGGAATGGACAGGCCGGATCTTGGATGCGTTAGGCCGGCCGGACCGATACGGATACAATATTGCGGTGACCGGAAGCAAAGGAAAGGGATCCCATGCCATTCTTACGGCTGCGATACTGGAGCGTTTAGGATATCGAGTTGGGCTTTTTACGAGTCCCCACCTGGTTGACTTTCTGGAACGAATCCGCGTAAATGGCGAGATGATTCCGGAGCCGGACTTCGTCCGTATGGCGGACAGGGTACGGCATGTGGTCGATAGGCTTCCGGTTCCGCCGGATCAATACATAGGGCCTGTTGGTATCGTCGCCGCCATGGCAGCTCTTTGGTTTAAGGAGCAACAAACCGACTTTAATCTGTTCGAACTTGGGCGCGGTGCACGCCACGACGATGTCAATCAAATTGTCCATCAAGGGGTTGTGATCACGCCTATCTTTCCAGAACATTTGGATCGACTGGGGCCGACATGGGAAGACGTCGTGATCGCAAAAATGGGCATTCTTACTGAAGATGTGTCATGGGCGGTGAGCAGTCAGCAAGCGCCCCGCGCAATGGCGGCGATGCGGCCGTACATTGGGCGCGTTGGGGATTTTGCGTACATGAATGATACGTTTCAGGTAGATGTGATGCCTGCCGAACATTTGGGTACATATCTGGTTCGGGCGTCGTATCAAGGCCATGTGCACTCGGCTCGAATTGACGAGCGTTTGCTATCCTACCCGGACAACGTCGGTCTCTCCCTTGTCGCGGCGGCCAAAGCCATTGCCCATCGAGCGAGTCATCAAGGTGATCGACATGCCCATATGCCTATTGCTGTCGATCTCAGCGATTTAATTCTTCCAGGGCGTTTGCATGTCGTGCATGAATCGCCGACCGTCGTCGTGGACGGCGCGATTCATGCGGTGAACGCGGCGTTTGTGCGCAGGTTTGTCGAACGTCGCCAGGCAGGGCAAACAGGGCGGGTGTGTGCAGTCTTATCCTTGCCCGACGATAAAGATGCGGAAGGTGTTGTGGGAACGCTCGCGTCGGTTGTCGACGAGTTCATCTTTACGACGGCGAGCAATCCGCATTTGCAATACAGTCGCGACCTCGCTCAGCTTGCCGCCAATCACGGCATCGCCGCGAAATCCGTCCCCGAAGTCGAACGCGCGATTGCAGACGCCGTGACAGCTGCGACCGCAAACGATCTCGTTCTTTGTGTCGGTACACAGTCCTTTGTAGGCGATGCGTTGCGCTTTTTTCATGTGGCGACCGGATCGATCTGGCGAACCAGGATGGGGGATGGATCACACTGATTTGGCAACTGATTCTTTTCGGGCTTGCGATGGGATCGAACAATGCGCTTGCCTCAGTTGGCCTTGGTACTTCACAGTTGACGCGGGCCCAACAATGGCGGACGGCGCTGATTTTTGCGGTGTTTGAGGCGATTATGCCGGTTATTGGCATGGTCATTGGCGAGTCGGTGGCAGGCGACATCGGCCGCCGGGCGAAGCTGGTCGGCATCGCAGTTTTGGTCGTCATGGGCGTCTATAGCTTACTACGGCGCGAGGGCGGCGATGACGAGGCGGAGCGGGCGGCGAAAGCGCGAGGGATGAAAATCTTATTTCTGGCGATCGCGCTTTCATTGGACAACCTCACTGTTGGCTTTGGCATCGGGATGTTCAATGCACCACTCGGTATTGCGGCTGTGATTTTTGGTGTGATCAGTCTCTGTCTCACACTCTTAGGCCTTGAAGTGGGACGACATCTCGGCAAGCGAGTGTCACTTTCGCCAGACAAACTGTCTGGCGCGGTACTGCTCATCGTCGCGGGTGTCATGGCGCTGGTTTAAACCAAGGCATCTACCGCTGCTGGTCAGAGTTTACACTTTTTGAGGCTGGCTGTGATTGTAGTATAATGGCCGAGTACAGCAAGCGGCATTTTGTCGATGGCTCGCCCATGCGAGCCTTCGGCAATAGGGAAGAGGAGGTTCTGCTATTATGGCAGCGGATACAGGTTTTAAAGCCGGGTTGGAAGATGTAGTAGCCAATACATCAGAAATTTGTTTTCTAGATGGAAAAGAAGGGCGCTTGATATTTCAAGGCTATGATATTCACGATCTCGTCAATGGTGGAGCCACCTTTGAGGAAGTCGTCTACCTACTATGGCACGGTGAACTCCCGTCCAAGACGGAACTGAAAGCGTTCACTGAAAAATTGGCCAGCGAGCGCAGCTTGCCAGAGCCAGTTTTGGAGATGTTGAAACGACTCCCGAAAGACGCGAACGCGATGGCAGTTCTTCGCACAGCCGTTTCCCATCTCGGTTTGTACGATCCCGATGACGGCGATGAGAGTATAGAAGCCAACCTTCGCAAAGCGGCTCGGCTGGTCGCAAAAATCCCCACCATTGTCACTTCTTTTGAGCGCATTCGTCAGGGACTTGAGCCAGTTGCTCCCATTCCGGAACTCAGCGCAGCAGCAAGCTTTTTCTATCAATTGCGTGGTGAACGTCCGTCTGCATTTGAGGAAAAGGCGTTCAATACAGCTTTGATTTTGCATGCCGATCACGAATTGAACGCGTCCACGTTCTCGGCTCGTGTCACGGCAGGCACTTTGTCTGATATGTACTCGGCAATCACGTCGGCGATTGGCACACTCAAAGGCCCATTGCACGGTGGGGCAAATGAACAAGTCATGCGGATGCTCCTGGAAATTGGGGAAAAGGATCAGGCGTTGTCCTGGATTGAAGAGGCTCTTGCCAACAAAAAGAAAATCATGGGCTTCGGCCACCGCGTCTATCGCACAGAAGATCCACGTGCTACTCACTTGCGCCAATTGAGCAAACAGGCTGGCGAACTGGCTGGCGAGACGAAGTGGTTTGAGATGTCCCAAATCATCGAGCAGTTTGTGAAGGAAAAGAAGGGGCTTAACGCAAACGTCGACTTTTATTCCGCGTCCACGTATTACTCGATGGGCATTCCAACCCACTTGTACACGCCCATTTTCGCGTGCAGCCGGATTTCTGGATGGACGGCTCATGTTCTGGAACAGTACCGCAACAATCGCTTGATTCGTCCGCGTGCCGAGTACGTTGGCAAGGTCGGCCGCAAGTACGTTCCCATCGCAGAGCGCTAAGCTCTACGAATTGCCACATGATCCTTGATTGTCTTGGCGTGACGGCATCCCGTTCGGGAACAATGTGTTCAAGGAGGGATGGGGCATGGCCAACAACAATCGGTTATTGCTTTCGCAGGCTTCGAAGGCGTTGCAGGATCTCAAGTACGAAATTGCTGGAGAACTCGGCATCACGCCGCCTGCTGACGGCTATTGGGGATTTGTCTCGTCGTTCGAGAACGGTTCTATCGGTGGTAGCATTACGCGTAAGCTGGTTGCGTATGCTCAGCAAAAACTGGCCGAGGGCTCCACTGAAGTCGAGTAATCATACACAGAAGGGCTGTACCGGTTTCGGACAGCCCTTCTGTGTATTTTTTTTTGTGTGCTGATTATGCCAAGGAGGGGCTGAGATCCCCCAGCCCCAAAAAGCAAACGTCTATTTTGTCAATGTAAAACGCTATTTTGTGTTTCTGTCCGAGCCGAGATTTTGCTGAGGGCATCGCCTGCCTCGTTGATGTGAATGTCCACCGTAGCCAAGTCGCCGATGGAAACAATACCACATAACTCGCCTTGCGCATTGACGATTGGCAGGCGGCGAATCTGATGTTGAGCCATTAGATCAGCTGCCTCGTGGGCATCCATGTCAGGTGTTGCTGTTACAACCGTATTCGTCATGCAATCCTCGACACGGGTGTCGATTTTGCCACGCGCAACTGCTTTTAAAACGATGTCGCGGTCCGTGATCATGCCGATCACGCGTTTGTTGTCACAAACCGGGATCGAACCACAGTTTTGATTCTTCATTGCCTGTGCCGCTTTCTGAATCGAGTCGGTTCCACAGCAGCAGGTAACGTCGGTCGTCATAATCTGTTGCAGCTTCATGCAATATCCCTCCTGTGGACTGAACGTTCACAGGGTAGTATGTCCAGGCGGTGCGGTTTAAGAAGCGGAAGATGTTTGTTGTCGCCGCCAATCCAGAATTTCACGAAGCGCGGTACCGCCACCCCATAGTGCAATCATCTCCCGAATCAATACATCAAGCGGCTGTTGCTCGCCGAAGTAGCGAGCCCATTCGTTTGCCGGGGCAGCCAGTCCGAGTGCGGCCCAAAGAAAACACGCCATTCCGACCGCAAACAACACGGCTACGGCCGTGCGTTGTCGCCGCCTGGCTGCCCATATCGAAATCAACCCAAACACTAGGTAGGTATAGGATTCTAAGTCCGAAAAGCGCAGGTAAGACCCAAGCTGCCCGTATGCGATACCAAGTGCCCCTAATGTGGTACATGTCCAGCCAATCAATCGGCATACCGTTTTACTATTGGTCATGCTCCCATCCCTCGTCTTCACACACTGGGTATGTCCCATGTGTACGCGCTAGATGGCCAATTATGCAGTGAGTAAACGGGCGTTGCTATGGTATGTTAGATGGTGATGAATCGTGGGAGGGGTCGGGTGGTGCGCGAAGGCTATAGCAAAAGGCGCAAACTGGTCTTCATGGTAATTCTCTGCGTGATCGTCATTGCTGGCCTTGTATCCGCTGTCTTTTGGCGATCGCGGCACGCCCTTGTGCAAGTTCAAACGGCAAGCGTACAACTTCAACATATGCAGCGAGTGACCATTAGTACCGGGGACGTCCGACCGGTCAACCGACAAATCGTCGATGCGACGAGTCTGCCACAGCCTGTCGCCCATCTGTACGTAGCGGTCGGTCAGCACGTGCATGTGGGACAACCTTTATTACAGTTGAATACGAGCGCAGCCACGCTCGCTGTCAACCAGGCACAGACGGCTGTGACACAGGCGCAGTTGGCCTATCAACGTGCACTCACTCAGTATCAGCAGGCACCCGCTGCCTTAAAAGGTCTATGGTTGCCACAGGTCGATGCAGCCCAGTCGACTTTGGTACAAGCCCAAAATCAATTGGCAGAGGCGAAAGCACAGTTGAACCAGCTGACCATTACGGCGAGTGTGACTGGAATTGTGCTTATCGCCAGCGCGAACGGCTTAGATGCCGAAGGCAATCAAACGCCGGTCGTGGAAGTGGTTAGCCCGAGCAAACAGGTGGTCTTGGAACTGTCGGAAGTGGATGCTGCACAAATTCAAACCGGAATGGCGGTGAGTATGACGAGCGACGCCTTTCCAAATCAGGTATTTCGAGGTGTTGTGAAACAGGTTGCGCCGTTTGCCAGCGTCTCCGCGAGCGGGACACCGCAGGTACAAGTGCTTGTCGCACCACAGGGAACCCTACCCGTTCCCTACGGATACCAGGTCAATTGTCGAATCAGCAGCGTCACGCCTGACAAGGTCCCAACCGTACCTTATGGTGCACTCGTTCAAGAAGGCACGAGCTATGCGGTATATGTGTTGCGGGGCAACCGCGTGTCGTTGGTTCCGGTCAAGCTTGGCATGACGAGCGACACGGCTGTTCAGGTCATCTCCGGGCTTCGCCCTGGCCAAACCGTGGTCGTGAATCCGCCTGATACGCTGACGAATGGAGAGGTTGTGAAGCCGACGTGATCGAACTTAATGGCGTGTGCAAGGCGTACAAGGTCGGTGACGAGCCGTTGACGGTTCTCCATGGCATCAATCTTCGGATCGAAGAAGGGGAGTTTGTCTCGATCATGGGTCCATCTGGGAGCGGCAAATCGACGTTGATGCATATCATCGGCTGTTTGGATACGCCGTCAGCGGGCGAATACCGGCTGAGCGGTACGTCTGTTGGAGGCCTCTCCGCGCGCGATCTCGCCGTCTTACGCAACCGCACCATTGGTTTTGTATTTCAGAACTTCCATCTGCTGCCGCGCATCACAGCCGTGCGCAACGTCGAGTTACCGCTGCTCTATGCGGGTGTAAGCCGTGCACAGCGGCGTTCGCGCGCGCTCGAGTTGTTGGCGCGCGTCGGTATGGCGGACCGCGCGCAGCATCTGCCGACGGCTCTCTCGGGTGGGCAGAAGCAACGCGTAGCCATCGCCCGCGCCCTGGCCAACGATCCGGCATTGATCTTGGCGGATGAACCGACCGGCGCATTAGATCAGCGCACGGGTCTTGAAATTATCGAATTGTTGCGCGAGTTACATAGTGCGGGACGCACAATTGTGGTGATCACGCATGACCCGACCGTTGCCGCCGCGGCGGATCGCACGATTTACATAGTGGATGGCCATATTCAGCGCGAGGAGGTGCGCAGAGGGTGAACGCCTGGGAAATGGTCAGCATGGCGTTGATTTCTTTGCGCACAAACAAGCTGCGCTCCTTTCTGACGATGCTTGGCATCTTAATTGGCGTCGCGTCGATTATTGCCATCGTCGCCATCGGCAACGGTGGCAAGGCAGCCGTATTAGGTGCGATTGCAAGTGGCAGTGCGCAGAACACCATTCAGATTGTCCCGCGCGAGTTGGTTGCGCCGGGGTTGCCACAGCCTGGGCAAGTGCTGGCCATCGACGAGTCTGACTTGGCCATTGCAGCCTCGTTCTCTGGTGTGCAGCAGGTCAACTACACCTTGTATGGCACGGCTGTGGTCGGTTCCGGCAATCGCTCCGACAATGCGTCGATTGAGGCGGGGCCAGCGAACTTGAATGAATTGACGCGATTGCGGATCACGCACGGCCACATGTTCAGCCAAGCGGATGTGATTGGCCATCGCGATGTCGCAGTTCTAAGTCAGTCGCTTGCAAATAAACTGTTTGGCAGCGGCAATCCCATCGGTGGTCTGGTTACTGTGTCCGGTGTGCCACTTCAAGTGATTGGGGTTGCAGTCTCTCAGGAGGCAAGTTTGTTCTCGTTATTTATGGGCAGTGACGCGCTGTACATGCCTGCAACGACTTGTCAGGACTTGTTCCCGAATTGGAGCATCAGCGAGATGGATGTGCAGGCGGCGCCAGGCATCAACTTGCAAAATCTTGCACAGCGTATCGTTACAGCCCTCAATATTCACGCGGGCGATGCAACTGCCTTTGCGGATTCATCGGGACTCGCCTCAAGTGTTGGGGCCCTGTTGTCCAAGGTGACGACGATATTGACCTTGGTGATTGGCGCCATTGCGGGTATCGCACTTTTGGTGGGCGGCGTCGGTGTCATGAACATCATGTTGGTCTCTGTGACGGAGCGGACCCAGGAAATTGGCATTCGCATTTCGCTGGGTGCCACAAGGACCGCGATTTTGTTCCAGTTTCTCGTCGAATCGGCGACGATCACGGCGATCGGTGGCCTGGCAGGCGTCGTGATCGGAAGTTTAATCGGGCTTGGCATTCGTATGGCAACAGGAATTCCTGCGTCAGTTCCATGGCCGGTTGCGGTATTAAGCTTTTTGTTTTCGGCTGTGATTGGTGTCGTTTGTGGACTTTATCCGGCAAACAAGGCGGCTCGCTTGAATCCCATCGAGGCGTTGCGTTACGAATAGGCGCTACCTTCGTTTGTTTGGCGATCCGTCGTCCGCTATACTGAAATCAGTGGTTCTTTGCCACCGTTCAATCTCAGATTTCGTGTTGCGCGATAAGGATGGTTGTCATGCGCCTGGGATTCAATATCGAATACGATGGCAGGAATTATGATATTCTGGAACTGCCGAACGAAGCGTTTGTATGCATGATTCCGTGCATGAGCAAAGAACAATTCAATCGTATGAATCGTCGATTTCAAGAAGTCTGGCCGGATCCGACCGTCTGCCGCAATCACATGCTGGCGTTTACAGCGGATCGAGTGCATACATCGATAGACTTTTTGTTTTTATACCGAGGATCATTTTGGTTTGATGACGAAGATCTTGATCGCTATATTCACACACATACGAAGCAGGGACATCGTCCGTCGTAAGTGGCTGCGGGGGAAATGGATTGCGCACTGTCATAGTCTTTTTTGCTGGAAACGAGGTGGGGGGCGCGGCGTCCCACCTGCGCACGTGGGCCGAGGGCCTGGCTGAAGCCCGCACGCAATACCAATATCGATTTGTCAGCTTGGGGGATGGGCCGCTAGCGTCTGCAGTGGAACGCACTGGAGGTTCCTTGACCAAGATCACGGGTGGATTTCGATCGGTCATCGATGCGCTCGCTCGGATCATTCGTCAGGAGCGAGCGTGGTTATTGCATTCACATGGACCTCGCATGAACATACTTGCGGCGTATGCCGCAAAACGTCAACAAATACCCTGGACAGCCACGATTCACAGCAACCCGCTATACGATTTTCTAGGGCATCCGCTCAAGTCGTTTTTATTTCCAAAGTTGCATCTATGGCATCTTCGCCAGGCGTCAGGCTTATTTGTTGTACAACCGACGCTCGGCGATATCCTGCCCTGCAAGACCATCCTAGAAGTTCCAAATGCCATTTTTCTTGCGCCACCTGCGCGATCGCGCCATGAATATCGAGCTTTTTGGCACAAGCAACTCAGGTTACCGACGTCGACACGGTTTATGGGCGTGGCAGCGCGCCTCGATCCGGTGAAGAATATAGACGTCTTGATCCAATCCGTAGCGAAGATACCAGATCCAGATGTGCATCTTTGCATTGCCGGCGATGGAAGAGAACGGGCTACGCTTGAGGTTCTAGCGGATCGGCTTGGCGTTCGAGATCGCGTGCACTTTTTGGGGTTTCTCGCATCCGTCGAAGAATTTTACGGGGCTCTCGATGTACATGTCTTGCCCTCGAAGAGTGAAGGTGCTCCGACGTCCGTTTTGGAGGCTGGATTTTACGGCGCTGCGAATGTTGGATCGGATATTCCGGCCCTGCGTCGCATGCTGCTGAACGGCGAGGCGGGTGAAATGGTCCCTGTTGGCGATGTGCAGGCACTGGCAAGCGCCATACATCGGCTATTTCATGACGATGTACTAAGGAACCATTACGTGCAGGTGTTTCGTGAGCAAGTGTTGCCGTTGTACTCGCGAGATCGCATGATTGCGGCATATGAGCGTGGATACACCGTGTTGGAAGAGGATGCTGTACGAACAGGCAAGATTGTGCCGTTGGAAAATCGAACGGAGTGGTTGCGCGAATGAGGCGCTTTCGAATGCAGTTTCGGTTGGCGGGTGGAGATCCAGTCCCGGCGGGCTGGACCTTCCTCGTACTAAATGTTGCTTGGTACGTACTGGTCGAATCGGCAACTGGCAGATCTGCGACAGGACTATTGCGGGCAGGTGCGATGCTCCCACCGCTTGTACAGCAAGGGCAGTGGTTCCGGATCTTGTCCGCAATGTTTGTCCATGTTAGCCCTCTACATATCTTGGTCAACATGATATCCCTATGGACGCTTTTTATCGTTGAACGACTGTTGACGACACCATTCTTCATTGTGCTCTACGTTATTTCCGGAGCAATTGGCAATCTACTAAGTATGCCGTTCCTTCCGAATGCGGTGTCAGGAGGGGCGTCGGGCGCTATTTTTGGACTTTTTGGTGCCATGTTGGCTCTGGCGTTGATGGGTCAGTTCCCGCCATTCGTGCGCAATCAACTCCTCATTGTACTTGCGGTGAACGTCGTGATCGACATCTCGAACTTAGGGACCATTGGCTGGATCGCGCATTTGGGAGGCATGATTTCGGGTGCTTTGCTCACCCTGATATTTGTACGGTACGTGCGCAACCGGCGCTTTTGGATTGGAGTTTCCGTGGTTTGCTGTATTGCCACGGCAGTAAGTTTGATCTATGCGTTGGTGACGCCGTTGCCGTTTGGGTTATGAGCCCACATAATTCCTTATTGCAAATTGCAGGTCCACAACGTATACTACACATCGTAATGTTTGCAAGTTGGACTGCGTAATGAAAAGACGGATTTGGACTTACACTTAAAGGGTTAGGACCTCGACGGACTAACTTTCCCCCGTGGTGTAGGGACGATTCCACATGCCTTTGCAACGGCATGGCCGATTTGGCTTAAAGGGGGATTTTTGTCATGGATACGATGGGACGTCACGTGATTGCAGAACTGTGGGGCTGCAACCCGGAAAAGTTGAACGATGTCCATGGAATCGAACGAGCTATGGTAAATGCGGCCTTGGAGGCGGGCGCCGAGGTTCGCGAAGTGGCGTTTCACAAGTTCGCTCCGCAGGGTGTGAGCGGTGTGGTCATCATTTCGGAGTCACACCTGACGATTCACAGTTTTCCTGAGCACGGGTATGCAAGCATTGATGTGTATACCTGCGGTGATCGAATTGATCCGAATGTGGCATGCGATTTAATTACGAAGCATCTCGGCGCACAGCGCCTGGAGTCTATAGAAGTGCCACGCGGTGTCGGTCCAATTCAAGTTCAAGACGTAAAAGTGCGCGCGTTTTAATCGGACGAGATCCACGTGGAGGGCGCCGGACGAAAACCGGCGCCTTTTTCGCGTTCTCGCGAAGTCGATTGCTGGCGATTATTCGGCCTTGCCACCGTCGGGGCCGTTTGCAAACACGCGTTCATGGTGTGTCGGAATACGGCGATCCATCAGGATATTTGCGTTGCCAGCGTCGACGATGACAAGATATTTGTCTTCATCATCCCGTGCGATTGCCATATACACGAGATTGGTGCGGATGTTGCGCAACTGAATCTCCTCAATTTTTGCGCCTGGATGTTCACCGAGAACGGCCTTGCGTGCGTCGGCCTCTGAACACTTTGCGTATTTTTGAAGCTTCTTCGTGTATGCATCATGGCTTGCCTGGTACGCTTCGCGTAGCGTTTCGCGCGAGACTTGTACGCTCGATTTTACCTCAAACTGGTGGCTGGGACTCGACGAAGGTACTGCCGACTCTGTTTGTTGAGGAGTTGTCAAAACGCCAGACCCGGACGTTTGTGCCGCGAATGCGGACGGATATGCACACGCAAGCGTGCAAAGTGTTGAAATCGCTGTAATCCAGTGTTTCATGGAAGGCATACACTCCTTTGTGGACGAACTAATTTTAGGTTACCCAGTAAATTGGAAATTATGTTCAGTGGTTGGAGCTTTAGTTCATCGATGTGACAGTTGCGCAATAGGCAGAGTTCATGTATAATAAATAGCGTTCGTCAGGGGCCGTAGCTCAATGGGAGAGCACTACGCTGGCAGCGTAGGGGTTGTGGGTTCGAATCCCATCGGCTCCACCAAGCTTGTTGTGTCTAACTTGACACAGATTGAACAGTTTTGTAGAATTACATAGCTGTTTGCGGCTCGGTAGCTCAGTCGGTAGAGCAGAGGACTGAAAATCCTCGTGTCGGCGGTTCGATTCCGTCCCGAGCCACCAGCAACCGAATATGCGGAAGTGGCTCAGGGGTAGAGCATCGCCTTGCCAAGGCGAGGGTCGCGGGTTCGAATCCCGTCTTCCGCTCCAGGGCAAACGCCATCAGCCCGACTGCGGGCGAGAACCGAGGACGACTGATGGCGATTTTGGCGCCATAGCCAAGTGGTAAGGCAGAGGTCTGCAAAACCTTTACCGCCGGTTCGAATCCGGCTGGCGCCTCCAAGTGAAAATTCATCAGAACGCGGCTACCGAAGGAGTTTCGGAGCCGCGTTCTGCTATTTCAAAAACGTCGTGCAAACCTATCGTGAATAGAAACATATTTTGGGCCCTCAAAAAACATCGTATTTCGCGACCTTTTGGAGTTTGGTGATTGGGTAAAGCAGAGTTCTACTAAAGTGGCGAAACCTTGTTATCCATAGCGGGCTTCGATGGCCCGATGAGGCACTTCATGAAGGTCATTTTTTTGTCTGACAATCGCATTGACATCGGCTCGAACCTTCTTTTGCAGCATCGCTCCGTGATCATGGGCCAGAAAGAAACGCATACTTCTTACCCATGGCGGCAGGCTTTATTAACCCCAAAGTGGTGGTATTGGCCTTAGTACCAGGTACAGCCCGGTTAGTAGACGCATCTCCCATCTTGGCAGGGCTTCGGTCGAAAAGTGTCGAATATGATCTCCCTCAGTTCACATTGTTTGCGTTTGGAGAGACGGTATGGTTGGTACATTTTTTAGTAACGCATGTATCGTATTTACATTGATTGTGATTGGCTTTTTGCCGTATAGTCGGCTACGTGCTCGCCGCTTGCCCACCACGTTGGATCGCCTTCTCACAGGTCTGGCTGCGGGAGTCATGGGAATTCTGCTCATGCTGTACGCCCTACCGGTTCCGAATTCTAAGCTCATTTTGGATTTACGACATTTGCCTGTGGTGACTGGTGCTTTGTTCCTAGGACCCTCGGCGTCTCTGGTGGCAGGATTGGTGGAAGAAATAGGGCGCGTCGCCACCTTCGGCGCGAATCAGACGACAATCCTCGCCGCACTCAATATGTTGTTGGTTAGTGCCATTGCACCCATACTGGCACGTATCAAGCGCAGACTGGCTATCCGGGTGCTTGTTGTCAATGTGTATGCACTTGCGCAGATTTCGGCTTTGGTCGTCTGGTTAATGCCCACCCATGCGCAATTCGAATGGGTTCTTCTCACGTATGGGATCGTTTCGTTGGTCGCAGGGTACGGAAGTGCTTGGTTGGTGACGCAGCTATTCGCTCATTTCGGGCGCCAACATGAACTAGAGCAAATGTCATCCGTCGATTTCCTGACCGGGCTTAACAATACTCGTCACTTTGATTTGGTCATTAACGAACTTGCGGCGCGAGCGGCCACTGGCACGGAGTCCTTGTCCATCCTTGCGATTGACATTGACCATTTTAAAAGCGTGAATGACACATACGGCCATCCTGCTGGGGATGCTGTCCTGCAACAACTTGCGACGGTATTGCAAACGTGTACGGGCTCGCGCGATGTTGTTTCGCGAAATGGCGGGGAAGAGTTCACCGTGCTTATGCCTGGTTGCACGCTGATTGTGGCGCAAGAGATGGCTGAACGCATTCGCGCTGCTGTTGAACGCAGAGACTTCCTGCTTCCCAATGGGGAGTCGATTCACATCACGGTTTCGCTTGGCGTGGCGTGCCTACCGGAATCCACAGTCGATACATCCGCGTTTTTACAACTTGCCGACGACGCACTCTACACGGCCAAAAAGCGAGGGAGAAATCGGGTCTGTATCGCCTCTCCATAAACGAACGCCGCGCACCGTGCCAATTACGTCAGCAGAAGCTCGGCGTCCGCTCTTGTTATTTCAGGCGTGTGATTTTCGGGGATTGCTTTGGCGGCGTAGGCGGTTTTGGGGCGATCGATCCCGCCATGTCGTCGGTGACTTGCTTTAAAGCCTCATAACAGTGCTCCATCGGTACCGACGAGTCCCACATGACGTCGCAGTGTCCATCTTCATAGACGATCACGCTGATCACATATTGTATGTCGCTCATGTCCGTTGCTCCTTCCAAACTTCCGAACGTTCACACGCTCCATTGTATCCTGTCAAGGCGAAAATGAGAAACGGGAAGCGCCTGGTTGAGCAGCTTTGGGATCTGTGTCACAATGGATTAGAAGCCGTCATCGTAGCGCAATTCGTGCGCTTTCTTTGCAGAGGCTGTGTTGATATGAGGAGGAGAGTCCGTGAGAACCATCAAACTGGGTACCAGCGCGCTTGAAGTGCCGGTCGTCGCCGTTGGATGTATGCGAATTCATTCGCTGAGCAAGTTGGAGGCTGAAAGGTTTGTGCAGGCCGCATTAGAAGAGGGCGCAAACTTTTTCGATCACGCTGACATTTACGGAGGCGGTGAGTGCGAATCCATTTTTGCGGAAGCCGTGCACATGACTGACGATGTTCGCGAAAGCGTTATCTTACAGTCCAAATGTGGCATTCGCAAAGGTATGTTTGACTTCTCCAAAGAACACATTTTAGAGGCCGTTGACGGCAGCTTGCGGCGGTTGAAAACGGACTACCTAGACGTGTTACTTTTACATAGGCCGGACGCACTGGTCGAGCCGGAGGAAGTCGCAGAGGCGTTCGACATTCTCGAATCGTCCGGAAAGGTACGCCACTTTGGTGTATCGAATCAAAAACCGATGCAAATCGAGTTGCTCAAGCGTTATGTTCGTCAACCGCTCGTGGCCAATCAGCTTCAACTGAGCATTACCAACGCGACCATGATTTCGAACGGTATCAATGTGAATATGGAAAACGAATCGGCCATCGATCGCGACGGTAGTGTGCTCGACTACTGCCGTTTACACGACATCACCATTCAACCTTGGTCGCCGTTCCAATATGGATTTTTTGAAGGCGTCTTTCTGAACAACGACAAATTCAAGGAGGTCAATCAGAAAATAGACGAAATTGCGGATCGTTACGATGTATCGAATACAACCATTGCCATCGCATGGTTATTGCGACACCCTGCAAATATGCAACCAGTCATCGGTACCATGAATGTTGGCCGCCTGCGCGACTCGTGCAAAGCGAGCGAGATTCGGCTTACCCGCGAAGAGTGGTACGAGATTTATCGCGCGGCGGGGAATATCCTTCCGTAAATACAAACGAGCCAGCCGGGCATGTCGGCTGGCTCGGTGCACAAATGGCATGACTAGCGAAGCGAGAATTGTTGTAAGGCGGCTTGCATCTGTTCCGCCAATTCCGCGAGGGAAGCGGCCGAAGCCGAAATCTCCTCCATGGATGCGAGCTGTTCCTCGGTCGATGCAGAGACGGTTTGCATCCCAGCCGACGTTTCCACCGTTGCGGATTCGACTTGTGCGATAAATTCGCGCAGAGAGTTGGCACTTGCCGCCATCGCCTGTGATGCGGACGTGACGCTGCGAATCTCTTCTGCCAGGGCGACGACACCCGCTCGAATGTTGGCAAACAGTTCACCCGCATGATTCACGGCTTCAATACCATGCTGCACATCTTGCTGGCTCGCTTCCATCGAGGCGGAGGCTTCTTCCATCCGTACCTGCATCGACTCAATCAACTCTTGAATTTCATTGGCCGACGATGAGGACTGATCCGCCAATTTGCGAATTTCCTCCGCCACGACCGCAAATCCACGTCCGCTCTCACCGGCTCGAGCCGCCTCAATTGCAGCATTCAAGGCAAGCAAATTGGTTTGCGTCGCGATCGATTGAATGACCGCAATGATGCTGTGAATTTGTCCCGAGTATGCTGTGAGTTCCTGAATCGATGTCGATAATCCTGTAAACGAGTGGCCCAACACTTCCATCTGATGCACGGCGCTTTCCGCACTGCTGGATCCGCGGTCGGCTTCTGCAGCCGTTGCTTCTGCCACCTGGGCGACGACACTGGCACTGGTCGCAACCTCTTCAATGTTACTCGCCAGGGAATCCACTCGTTCGCGATCGCGCTTGGCACGCTCCGACTGCTCCGTAACGCTTGCCGCAAGTTCGCCGACCACATTTGTAATTTGTTCGGTTGCGCGGGTATTTTCTTCTGCACTTGCCGTCAGTTGTTCGGACGATGCCGCAACTTGCTCCGCATTCATCTCGACACGGCGGATGATGTCGCGTAGGGAGTGTAGCATGTGATTACATGCGCCTCCTAGGACACCCAGTTCATCCCGCGTCTTGATGACCACATCTGTAGTTAAATCCCCGCGACCCACACGTTCTGCGAATTCGACCAGTGCGTGCAGAGGTCGCGTGATCGATCGCACCAAATACCAAATCGTGAGAAAACCTAAGATGAGTGAGATACCAAGTACAATCAGCGTAATGACCAAGATGGGATGCACGGCACGCATGTAGGACGACGTTGGCAAAATGCCAATGACTTTCCAACCAGTCGCTGCATTGGTCACATATGTGAATCGGTAACTCGCACCTTTTACAGCCACGCTAAAAATACCACTGTCGTGTTGGTACATCTGCTTTAGCGTCGCGAGATGGAGGCTTGAGCCTGGGGCCAGGCCGTGCATCGCGATGACGTTCGATTGTCCGTCCATCAGCCCCAAATAACCGCTGTTGCCAAGTGGAACTTGATTGACAAGACGATCAAACGTCTTCAAGGAAATATCTGCACCGACAACGCCACGCCCGTTGGCCAATCGTTCGGCAATGGTCACTGTCAGTTGTTTTGTTATGGCATCGACGTAAGGTGGCGTGACAATCGGTGTCGGGCTTGTCATGGCCGCTTGGTACCAGGAGCGTTTACGGGGATCATAGCCAGCCGGCATCTTGGCGGCCGGACTCACGTAGAACGCGCCTGTGTTTGTTCCCACGTAGACGTGAAGAAAGTCAGCATACGATTGGGCTGCACCCTCTAATGCAGGGAGTGTGGAAGACTCGTCCAAGGCTGTGCTGTTTAATAACTTAGCGAGATAGGTCAAGGTTTGCTCACGCTGTGAGATGAACGTGTTTACATCCTGGTTGAACACCTTCACACTCGTCATATCGTGGTTGTCCAACTGAGATGAAAAGTTGCTTTTGGCAGTGGTAAACGACGTGAACCCGATGACGAGGGACGGAACGATCAATAGGGCCAGGCTAATTGTGAGTAGCTTTAATCCAATCGTCCACCCTCGTTTAGCTACTTGTGCCGATGCCACCATTTGGTTCTCCATTGGTGTGACCTCCTGTTGCGAAAGTCTGTTTCATTAAAGACATTTGGCACTGTGCAGAATGGTAGATACAAACAGGCAGCCTTCTGGGTCTTCACAGAAGGCTGCCTTGGTGTGATACCTGCCGATTTCAGTGCTCAGCTGACGGCTTGGCAGCCCGGCCATCGTAGATCCCAAGATAGAATCCGTAGAATCCGTAGACCCGTGGCTTTGCGCCCCAGCGTTTCCGCTGGTTTGCCTTGCAATCGGGCACATCTTGGAGCCCGAATTTCATAGCCTGGCACATTATCCAACAAGATTCGACAGGAGTCAATGAGATCCAATGCTAGATTGGCCTGTTGACATTTTCGTCAGAGGCGGAGCATAATCCATTGTAGAAAATGATTTTCTATAAGGTGTGATTTTGGTGGATTTGAAGGATATCCAACAGTTGCTACATGAGCATAAGTTTCGGCTAACTAAGGAACGAGAGGCCGTTTTGATGGCTTTTGTCGACGCAAGGCGCATGTTTACTCCTGCACAACTGCACGATTACGTGAAAGAGCGCTACGAGCGGGTTGGGCTCACCACTGTCTATCGTTTGTTGGAGGCGCTGACGAAGGTGGGCCTGGCAACTCCGTTCCTTATTGACGGAGAGATCTATTATACGTTTTGTCCCAACCAACATCATCATCATTTTGTCTGTCTGCAATGCCATCAAGTAAAGGAGTTGTTTCAGTGTAACGCGCAACAGGCGATGGATGTGGACCAAAAGATCGGAACGGTGGCGTATCACAAACTCGATTTCTTTGGCCGCTGTCGTTCATGCGAGGAGGAGAGACATTGATAGACTTATGGAATCCGCAACATCTGTCGCTCGCAATTGGACTGATCACGGCCTGCTTACTTGGCGTCATCCACGGAATCACTCCAGATGAGCATACCTGGCCCATTACGTTCAGCTATTCCATCGGTAGCTACAGCAGTAAAGGCGGCATGTTGGCGGGTTTATTCTTTTCTCTTGGCTTTACGCTGCAAAGGGCTATCGGTTCTGAATTATCATATTTTGCATTAGCTGGGTTCCTTATGCATGGATATGTCGAAAATATTGTCTATATCATCGTAGGACTTGTCATGGCGTGTTCTGGTTGGTATATTCTGATGCGCGGTCACTCGATCCACTTGATACCATGGGTCGACAAATGGCTACCACATGCGTCGCATGCCGGGGGGATGGATGCACCTGTCCCATTGCGTTTAGCGTTTGTTCATGGCGTGATCGCAGGATGGGGAACAGGGGCATTTGCGACCATTTTGTACACGGTGATCGCGCCGACCATGCCTTCTGCGTGGCTAGGGTTCGTGCCAGGTGTATTGTTTGGCATTGGTACGTTGCTCATGCAAATGACCATTGGTGCTCTTTTTGGATGGTGGCTCCAGCGTCGACAGATTTCAGCGGCCGGCAAAGCGTTCGTTGGTCGTTACGTGTCTGGCAATACGCTCTTTTATGGCGGACTTCTGTTTGTTGTCGCAGGGGGCTTGGCTCTTATCGTTCCTTCCCTAGCTGAATGGAGCATCAATACAGGTGTACATGTGCACAATTTAGATGCCATCAATTTGGGTCTGGTACTTGTTGTCGCTGTTGTCGGCGGAGTCGGAGGGGTATCGATGTGGCGAGCAATGCAAATGGTAACCGGAAAAGGTATGTAACGAGGGGGGAATGCAGACAAAACGGTGACATTAAGCTTCATAGTCACGCTTTTGGCTATGCATAAGGTGAAAATCCCGTGACAGCGCATACGGGAATACATATTTGAGGAGGTGTACGTTCGTTGCATGCGCTATTCCATGCAAACGCTGTAGACTATATCATTATTGCCCTGTACTTCGTTTTCGTGATTGGTGTGGGCTTCGTGTTGCGCAGCCGTGTTCGGACCGGTGAGGACTTCTTCCTTTCAGGTCGATCTATTCCGGCTTGGATCACCGGTTTGGCATTCCTCTCCGCGAACCTTGGTGCCCTTGAGATCATGGGCATGACTGCGAGTGGTGCCGAGTACGGTATGCTCACGACGCATTTTTACTGGATTGGTGCAATTCCAGCGATGCTGTTTCTCGGCATTTACATGATGCCGTTCTACTACGTTTCAAAGGTTCGTTCTGTACCTGAGTACTTGAAGTTGCGCTATAACGAAGCAACGAGAGCGGTCAATGCCATCGCGTTTGCGGTCATGACGGTTCTCACATCGGGTATCAGCTTGTACTCGATGGCGCTGATTTTCCAAATCCTCATCGGCTGGTCATTCACAACGAGTATTTTGATCTCGGCTGTCGTCGTCTTGGTTTACGTAGGCCTCGGCGGTCTCACGTCTTCGATCTTTAACGAAGTCGTTCAGTTTTTCTTAATTTGGGCTGGCCTCCTACCGATCCCGCTGATCGGTATGCACAGTCTCGGCGGCTGGAACGGAATGATGGCTCGTCTGCCACAAGGGTTCGGCCACCTTTGGCAAAATCTTGGCAACCCGTCACACAACCCAATGGGCATTGGCTGGCTCGGGGTGGTGCTTGGCCTTGGCTTCGTGCTTTCGTTCGGTTATTGGACGACAGACTTCTTAGTCGTGCAACGAACACTGGCGGCCAAGGATTTGCGGGCGGCGCAAAATACGCCTATCTATGCCGCATTTTTCAAGATGATTGTGCCGATTTTGGTGATTATTCCAGGCCTCATCGCATTGGCCATTTTCCCGAAAATCGGGCATTCGCCGAACATGAGTTATAACCTGGCACTGCCTTTACTCATTGCCAAGTATTATCCGCCAGGTATGCTCGGCCTAGGGCTTACGGCGATGCTCGCAAGCTTTATGAGCGGTATGGCCGGTAACGTCACAGCGTTTACAACCGTCTGGACCTATGACATTTATCAGGCGTATATTCGAAAGGACGCAAGTGACAAGCATTACGTCAATATGGGTCGCTGGGCGGTCGTCGTCGGTGTTATCATCAGCATTGGTACCGCGTATTTCGCAGCCGGTTTCCCAAGCGTCATGGACTATATGCAAACGTTGTTTTCGTTTTTCAATGCTCCGCTTTTTGGTACATTCCTGCTCGGTATGTTCTGGAAGCGGACGACGCCTTGGGGTGGCTTTTGGGGGCTCATTTGTGGTATTGCCAGCGCGTTTTTAATGTACTTTTTACTTCCAGCCAATATGTTCACGAGCCCAGATGCCGGGAACTTCTGGCGCGCTTGGTGGGCCTGGTTTATTACGGTTGCTGTCACGGTGTTGGTCAGTTTGTTCACGAAACGCCGTCCGCTCGAAGAACTTCAAGGGCTTGTGTATGGTCTGAGCAAACGACCGGACTACAGCGGCTATCCTTGGTATAAACGGCCTGGATATCTAGCCGGGATCGTCTTTGTCATCTTGGTTGGCTTGAACATCGCCTTCTGGTGATTGGATTGGAGATGATGCTATGCAAAGTCGTTGGCTTGACCTGCGCTTTCTCATAGGGATCTTGTTTACGGTTTACGGAATCGTCCTTGCCATCTACGGCGCGGTGTCTGATCCCCGGACGCCGAGCTTACACTGGAATATCGACTTGTGGTGGGGGCTCGTCAGCCTGGTGTTCGGGCTATTGTTCTTAATCGTTTCAATTGCCCGCCGGCCGAACGACGAAACTTAATATCAAGAAGAAGGCTGTCTTTCCTAAGGAGGAAAGGCAGCTTTCTTCGTTACGGAATTGATTCTCATGAGGAACTCTACGTAAGCGTATATCAGTGTTCCCGGGTGCCAAGTTGTCGTCACCTGTCGGATTTGGACGGTTCCATCTTATTGTGCTATCTTTTCGGATCAAAGGAGGTGTAGAACTTTAGGAAAGCGCTTTCGTTTTGTCCTGGATACTGGAGTTCGATGGTTTTGTGGCTTTACGTCACTTTCAGGGGGAGTCCGTGTGAACCGAAAACAGCGTACGTTAAAGCTGGGAACGCTCACGGCAACGATTGTGGCACTCTCAGCCGTGGCCACGCCTGCGGTCGTCAGTGCGGATACGACGACGGCCAGTGCGTCATCGACAGTTCATGTCACAGTCAATGCCGCTGCTGAACTTGGAACCGTGCCAAATACTGCACTTGGTGTAAATACGGCCGTTTGGGACGGGCATTTACTCGATGCAGCCATTCCATCACTGCTTCGTGGCATTGGGGTAACCATGTTGCGATATCCCGGAGGATCGACTTCAGATGAGTACAATTGGCAAACGAATACCGTAACTGGGGGGTATGCAGATCCCAACAACACCTTTGACAACTTCATGGGAGTGGCCCAAAAGGCAGGTGCGCAACCCATTATTACGGTCAACGCCGGCACGGGCACACCGAGTGAAGCTGCCGCATGGGTTCAAGATGCCAATGTCACGCACCACTACGACGTGAAGTATTGGGAAATTGGAAATGAGATGTATGGCAGCTGGGAAGCAGGGAATTTTGCGAATAACCCAGCTGGTTACGCAAAAGAAGCTGTATCCTTCATTCAGGCTATGAAAGCGGTTGATCCTTCTATTAAAATCGGCGTGGACCTCATCGCACCTGGTACTGGAGAAGCTGACTGGAATGCAACCGTGCTTAGCACCATGCACAGCCTTGGAGTGCTTCCGGACTTCGCCATTGTGCACTGGTATGCGCAAAACCCGGGAGGCGAGACTGACGCTGGGTTGCTCAGTTCGACGAATCAAATTTCGACGATGATGGATACCTTGAAGCAGCAATTGAGCTCCTATGGAACCATCCCGGTTTTTGTCACCGAAACGAATTCGGTTTCGTATAACCCTGGGCGCCAGAGTACAAGTCTGGTCAATGCGCTGTTCCTCGATGATGACATGGCAGACTGGCTTGAGTCCGGAGCGCAAAACGTCGACTGGTGGGATTTGCATAATGGCATTGTTACACAACAGGCCGGTGCAAATGTCGATCCGAATCTGTATGGGCAGTATAACTACGGAGACTATGGACTTTTGTCCAATGGCTCGAGTGACAATGGCATTTCAGAGCCGGCTGCCAATACACCGTTCCCAACGTATTATGGGTACCAAATGCTTGCAGCCGTCATGGTGCCAGGAGCGACGATGATCGGTGCCGGATCGAACAATGATCTGGTGGCCGTGCATGCGACCAAGTTGCCCAATGGTGCTGTCGACGTCATGTTGATCAACAAAGATCCGAAGCAAGCGTATACCGTCGATTTGCAAGCTGAAGGATTTGCAGCTAAGGGTCCTGCGTTCACGTTATTCTATGGGCAAGGCAGTAACGCGGTGACGCCGGGCAAATTGGATAACCTGCAGAATGTGACGCTACCCCCCTATTCGGTGACGGATATCATCATACCGTCGGTGCCCGGGCATCAGCCACAAGGGCCACAGTTTACTGATAAGACGACGTTATCCACCCTTCAGGTGAAGCCCAGTGCCAACGAGACTTTGACCACGACGTTTACCGACACGCGTGGTGCGGTCAAAGATGGTACACTCGACGTGGAAATCTACAATCCAGCAGGGCAATTGGTTGGGCAACAAGTGCAGTCTGGCGTGACGTTTACGCCCGGGCAATCGTCTCAACCGCTCACCTGGAACTGGACGGCGCCCGATTCTCCTGGGACGTATACCGTGAAGGCGTTCGTCTTCAGCCAAGACGGAACAAGCGTGTATGCGGCAGACCCGAGTGCAGCCACGTTCACGGTCACACAGCCGGATCCGCCCACCATTTCGGCCACCGTTCAGCTGTCCGCAACTACGGTCAAAGTGGGCACCCCTGTGACCATCACGACGACTTACACGGAAACGGCGCCCACAGGGTACCTGAACAACGGGTTGCTTGTACAGTATGCCGTGTACAATAACTGGACATCATCGCAACAGTCCAATCCAACTGCGACATTGACTCCTGGGCAATCGGTGACCGAGACCTGGACCTTTACGCCAGAGCAGGCCGGAACCTACACGTTCCCTGAAGGCATTTTTACCAGTGGATGGACACAATTGCAGTGGATCAATCAGAACGTGACCTTGACTGTGACAAACTGAGACAGGTCAACGTCCATCCTTCTCCGCCCGTGAGGGCGGATTTGTTTTTTGCACTGAATCTGTTCCTCATTTCGTTTATGATGGAGGGGGAGCGCGAGTTATTCACGATAGGAGTGGTCACATGTCAACAAACCTGCGCGTTACAGTATGGAACGAGTTCCGCCATGAAAAACAGGAACCCAAAATCGCAGAAATCTACCCGGATGGCATTCATGGCGCTATTGCGAAAGCCCTTACAGAGGCCGGGCACGACGTGCGCACGGCTACTCTGGACGAGCCCGAGCATGGTCTCACAGAAACGGTGCTCAATAGCACCGATGTTCTCGTCTGGTGGGGACATATGGCGCACCACGAGGTGGCCGACGAAGTGGTGAACCGCGTCGTGTCAAGAGTACAGGCGGGCATGGGGCTCATTGTCCTTCATTCAGGCCACTTCTCGAAGGTGTTTCAAAAATTGATGGGCACGTCTTGCAACTTGCGCTGGCGCGAAGAGGACGAGAAGGAGCGTTTGTGGGTTGTCGACCCAACGCATCCAATTGCAGCAGGATTATCGCCTTACTTCGAGCTTCCGCAAGAGGAGACATATGGCGAGCACTTTGATATTCCGGTACCAGACGAGGTGGTATTCGTCTCCTGGTTCTCTGGCGGAGACGTGTTCCGCAGTGGCTGCACATTTCGTCGAGGACTAGGCAAAATTTTTTATTTCCGACCGGGGCATGAAACCTATCCGACATATCACGATCCGAACGTTGTTCGTGTCATTCAAAACGCCGTCTTATGGGCCCGTCCAGCAGCGGGGCCACGGCCCACTTACGGGCATGCGCCAAGTCTGGAGCAGGCGTGAAATGTTTGGACCCTGGGATGTAGGTTGTGTTCCACATGTAAAGATGGCATTTTTGCAATCCTGCTATCCAGTCGGTTAAACGCCTACATACGGAAGGTTACGGGGCGGCATCTGCCGCCCCTCGCCTAGGGTTATGCTTCTGTGGCATCAATGGCTTCGATTGTGCGGCGGCTCACTTCGTCGAGACGATGCAGTTCTTCTTGGTTCAGTTGAATATCAACAGCGCGCACGTTCTCCTTCAAGTGTCGAATATTTTGCGTGCCAACGATAGCCGATGTCACGCCCGATTGATGCAATAACCAAGCGATGGCGATTTCAGCCGGACTAACACCGTGCGCGTCGGCAATCTCCTTTACAAGAAGGACCAATTCCTGTTCTTTTTCCATATGTTCGGGTTTGAACAGGCGACGTCCTTGCCGGAAGTCCGTCTCCTTCAATGTCACGCCGCCAATATGGTAGGCACCGGTGAGAATACCTTTGGCAACCGAACTGTACGTGAGGATACCGATACCGTGGTCGCGGCAATACGGCAACACCTCTTGTTCGATTCGCCTGTCTAACAAGCTGTATTCCGGTTGAATTGCATCCACCTGAACCACGGTCATCGCTTGCTCCAACTGTTCCTTCCAGAAGTTCGAGACGGCAACAGACTTAATTACCCCCTCCTCGCGTAACTGGCGGAACGTCTCCATGGTCTCTGTGAGAGGGATTTCAGGGTTCGGCCAGTGCACATAGTAAATGTCCACGTAATCTGTTCGGAGGCGTTTCAAACTTTGTTCGATCGAGCGCAGAATATCGTCGCGCTTCAGGTGATTGGGCGAGACTTTGGTCGCGATCACGCAATCTTGGCGCTTGCCTTCGAGCGCAAAACCAACAATTTCCTCCGAATGGCCTTGCCCGTATCCTTCCGCTGTATCGAATGAATTAATGCCGAGCTCGAAAGCCGTCTGAATCGCTTGGATATTCACTTCATCACTTTCTTTTTCCCACTGTCCGCCACCAAGCTCCCAGCAGCCAAACGTGATTTGGGAAACGCTTACACCGTTTTGTAGCGCACTGTATTTCACATTCCAACATCCTTTCAGAAGAAGATATGTATGTAAAGTATGATACACGTTTTTGCGTCGACGTGTTTACCCCCATATCCGTAGAGAACATTTCGCATGATTTATGGTAGGCAGGCGATTGCAGACTTTAGGTTTATAGCGATTTTCAAGAAAGCTTTTCTATGATGTCTACGTATTCATCAGATTAGGAAAAGGAGATTTTGGGCCATGCACTCGAAACGTCGAATTATTGTACAGTCAGGGCTGGCAGTCGGCGCGGCGGCTGCATGCTTATTGGGTGTCGATCACGTCCATCGCTCTATGCAGACACAAGCCAAGCTCACGTATGACAATACGCGGTATTCCACTCGCACCAGTCAGAACAGTTCTGTCGGTAACATGTCATTACCAGCGAATACACAAGGCTCGGCAAATTGGAGTGGATATATCGCGTCCCCAAACGGAGCAAACGGTTATACAAGCGTAACCGGCAATTGGGTCGTGCCAACCATTTCGGGTGCGGACAATTCCATGGCGGCTCAGTGGATTGGTTTGGGGGGCGTGGAAAACCAGGATTTACTCCAAATTGGCACAACGGAACAAATGGTCAATGGGCAGCAAGAGGTGGATGTGTTTTGGGAGAAATTACCTGCTTCTGCTAATTCCGTCATGACCATTCCTGTCGGCTCCTCCGTTGCGGCGACCATTGATAAGGGTAACGGCTCGACTTGGAACTTGTCCATCCGTGTGACTACGCCATCTGGGCAAACGGAGAGTAAAAGTATAACCGTCTCCCTCAGCAACCGGTATGCGGCGAATATCGGTACGTCTGCGGAATGGATTAGCGAAGACCCGTCCACTGAACAAGGTGATCTGTATCCGCTGGCCAATGCGGGAACTGTTCAATTCACGAATGCGACGGTCGATGGGCAACCCATCACAGCTTCCGGAAACACCGTCCAGTCTGTTGCCATGGTTGACAATGCAGGCGACATTCTCATCAGCCCCTCCAGTCTCGGCACGGATGGAGAGTCCTTCTCGACGACCACTTTGGGTACGACATCAAGCGGTGCAGGCGATGGACTGCCGGGTGATGGTGGTGGCTTTGGCGACGGGTGGTCGCAAGGATGGAGCCACTGGCCTGTATCTTCATACGGCGGTGGTCATCACCGAGATGTATCCAGTTGGAGCGGATGGATGCCTGGCGGCAGTTGGTCAATTAGCATCCCGACAAGCGCAGGTAACGGGAGCGGCTACACCATTCAGTTTTCCTGGGGATGGCAATAATACTCCAACCATCATCATGAACGATAAAAAGCTACCCAACTGTGCTCTGGGTAGCTTTTTTAGAATGTAACGTTTGTCAATCCGCCGTTTGCCTTCCATTCATGTCAAAGAAGGTTGCGATGGTGCCGGCGATGATGAGTACGATGCCGGACGGAATGTAGGAAAAACTGGCGAATATAAAGCCGATCACGGCGCATGCATACATGCCGATTCCTGCGGCTTTTGGGCGCGTTTTCGACAGAACCGAAAGCACCATCGCGATGATGGAGATGGCTATAGCACCGTAACCGCGCCAGCCAAAATCGGGTGTATATCCTTGTTTCGACAGCATGTCGAGCAATGTCTCAATGACGCCAATGAGACCTGCAATCAATCCGAGCATGAACGTGACCAACACAGATTCCTCTTTTCCGCAATGTCAACCCAGTGAGATCCCGGCCGCACACTGCATGTCATGGTTCTCATCGAAATCATGACACAAAAAAAGCCCATGTCGCAACATGGGCTCGAAATCTGTGATTAATATTTCACAACGTTTGCCGCTTGTGGGCCCTTCGGACCTTCCACAATGTCAAACGTAACACGTTGTCCTTCGTCCAGCGTCTTAAACCCGGAACCTTGGATGGCGCTGAAGTGAACAAACACATCGTCGCCGCCTTCAACTTGAATAAATCCAAAGCCTTTTTCCGAGTTGAACCACTTAACAATACCTTCTTGCATCCTAATTCCTCCATGGTGCTTCCATCAGCACTTACCAAATTCATTTGCATTGAGAAAGCCGTTCTTCCGACCCATTGAGGCCAGAATGAACGGCTCATGCATCTCTCATATCGTATGCAAATGGGTATTGATCAGTATTATACACGTGATCGCACAGATGTCAATCGTCAATGCGACTGTGTCTTGCAGTGACCGTGTGTATGTCTGGATGGCATTGCCCAAACGGTGAACGATTGCCGGGATGAAGCTTGGTCCGCGGTCGACAATATGGGGAGCGGACATGATGCCCGCAGCCTACAGGCAGGGGGGAGAGCGCGATGATGGTCGATGTGAAATGCAGTGTCTCGAATTGTTACTTTTGGAAAGCCAACAATGATTGTGCTGCACCTGGCATTATGGTGACGGTGGACAATCAAAGCCGCGCAAACTTCCGCGAGGAGATTGCGAGCGAAATCGCTGTCGACACCAAGCGCACAGACTGGGCTCAATCTTCTATGCAGACGTGCTGTCATACGTTCCGGCCGAAATCGCAAAACAATGCGTCGAAGTGAGGAGGCAGCTTATGCACGTCTCGGATAGCGAACTGACGCAGCTCATGGCGAATGCACAGGTTATCGCCGCGGTCGGGCTGACCTCCAATCCGCAAACCGATCCGTACCGTGTTGCGTCTT
The DNA here is from genome assembly GCF_027923525.1 of Alicyclobacillus hesperidum subsp. aegles. Taxonomy (NCBI): domain Bacteria; kingdom Bacillati; phylum Bacillota; class Bacilli; order Caryophanales; family Alicyclobacillaceae; genus Alicyclobacillus; species Alicyclobacillus hesperidum. The sequence goes on from NZ_BSBJ01000009.1 coordinate 155,870, forward strand.
ATCAACAGTCGCAAGGGTATCGCGTCATTGCGGTCAATCGGGAAGGCGAAACGGTGCTCGGACACCCTTCGGTACAACATGTGCATGACATTCAAGAGCCTGTCGACATCGTCGAGGTCGCGGGCAACTCGCGCCACGTGGCAGACGTCGTCCAAGACGCCATACGAGCCAATGCCAAGGTCCTCTGGCTAGATAAGGGAGTATACGATCCAGCCGCCATTGCGCAAGCCGAGCAGGCCGGCCTCAAAGTTGTTTCGAACAAGCGCTTTGACGTGGAACACCGTCGCTTGCTGGCACATAAGCAAATGTGATGCAATCTGCCTCGAGCGATGTTCTTTCGCTATAATGAGAAATATGTCACGGCACCCCTCGCACTGGCGGGGGGATTGTCTGTTTGGAGGGTTTCGGTGAATCGCTGGAGGCAACTGCCGGATCGCCTTGTTCGCAATATTGGTGCTTGGCGCATCGGATACATGATGTGCTTTGCTGTCTATGCGACGATTGCCAATCTGGATACGAGCCCAAACGCAGCATGGGTGGCCTGGGGGTATATCCTGCTAAGTGTCTTTGCTTTGATCGTCGTCTTACCGCACATTCGCCGTGTGTTGTTTCGTACATGGGATCCGTTGCGATCGCGCATGTACGTGGGCAAGCCTGTCGCTTTATTGAAATGGCGGCTTTATCTTTACATATTGACGCCTATCGCTTTCATCGCGTTGTTAGAACTGTTCAGTATCTTGGAGAGCCTGTTTTTACAGTTTACGCAGACCAACGTGTCAACAAAAGCTGGTGTCATGGACTACGTCATTGCCCTCTTGGCCGGATTAGAAGAACTGTGGCGTTGGAGCATGATTGGCACGGTCGTCATCGTCTGCCGCTGGCTAACAGGAGATAGCTGGCGGCATGGGCGTGTGCGTGCCGCCGCGTTTACGCTGGCCGTCATCTTAAGTTCTTTGGCATTTGGCGCCGGGCACATTCTCGAATTTTCGCACAGTCGGTTGCAGGCTTGGTATTTGTTTAGTGGGCTTGGCCTGCTTTTGGCGTTGATGGCAGTCGTCACCGGACGCATCCTGTTAGTCATCGCCGTACATAGTGGATATGATCTTTGGATTACATGGGTGTCCTCGACTTCGGCTCCGACTGAGCTGTGGGCACTGCTGATGTACGGGGTGCTCGTCCTATGGATTGCCGTTGTGGCAACACGGCGGCATTTCGGTTTTCGACCGCCTGCACAGGCCTTAGAATCTGTCGTTCTATCCGACTTACCGGCTGATTGGTCCGAGCTGTTTGCGATTGAACGGCATGCCTTAAATCGGGTGTTTGCCAACCGGGCGATGGTTCATATCCGGCATATCGGTGCGACCGCGTTGCCCTTTGGCACGGCAAACGGCGTGATCGACATCTTGGTTGAACTGTCTCGCCCACGTGTAACCCCGGAAGAACATGCACAATTGGAGCGTTTGGGGTATCAGTTTTGCGGGAATGCAGGGATCAAAGGTCGACTGTATTGGATCAAGAATGACGAAGTCAGATGCCACTTGCAGATTGTGAAAGCGGGCGGCCGGTTGGCAAAAACTGCGGTGGACTTCACAAACTTGCTTAGGAGCCGCGATGACTTGCTACAGGAATACAGCTTCGTCAAGCGACAGTTGGTCGCACAAGGATTCGCTGATTGGGCCTCCTATACCGAGGCCAAACGTCCAGCTGTGGAAGACTTGCTCCGCCGTCTTCGCTATCGTCGCACGAACTGACGAACGAAGACGGCTTGTCGTGAAGTTACATCGTCAGCATCCACTCGAAGATAGCGTCGTTCATGCCTGGCAGCCACTCGTGCTGAAAGTCCGGGTACACCACCATTCGTTTGGGGCTACGAATGCGGTTATACGCGGCAAACTGTGTCGAGGGTGGGCAAACTTTGTCCATCAAGCCGATACCCCACAGTACCTCAGCATTAATGCGGTCCGCTAGATGCTGAATATCGATATAACCCAACTTTTCAAATATGAGATCGCGATTGGCGTGTAGCGGATCGCGGTTGCGAAAGTATTGGATGAGCTCTTCGTGTACGCCGCCAAAGTCCATCTCCCATACGCGAAGATAATCGCTTAGGAAAGGATAGACGGGGGCGGCACGCCGTATCCGCGGTTCCAATGCAGCACAGGCTACGGTTAAAGCGCCGCCTTGTGACCAGCCAGTGACGGCGACTAAATTCGGGTCGACCTCGGGCAGGTTCATCACGATGTTGGCCAGTTGTGCTGTGTCGAGGAAAACTTGGCGAAAGTACAGATTGTCGGGATGGTCGTCTAGGCCGCGAACGACGTGGCCACTGCTGGTCATGCCGCGGACAGGGTGCGTGTCTTGCGAATGCCCGCCTTGCCCGCGACAATTCATGGCAACGACCGTGAAACCGTGTGACGCATAGGCCATCTTGTCCAACCAATCGCCTGCGTGCCCTTTGTAGCCGTGAAATTGCAGAATGGCCGGGTGCGGTGTTGTTGCGTGGCGCGGGCGGGCATACAGGGCATGAATGCGGGCGCCCTTGACGCCAGTAAAGTAAAGGTCAAAACACTCGACCTGTGATGTCGAGAATGAATTGGGTACAATCTCGAGCTTGGCATCGACCTCCTTCATTTCCGCAAGTCCCCGTTCCCAATACGCGTCGAAGTCGCTTGGTCGTGGATTGCGCCCTCGATAGTTCAGCAATTCTTCATACGGAAGGTCAATCATTGGCATGTGCATCGTCTCCCAGCGCAGAGGTGTGGTTGTCAAGGAACTTGTAGGAAACTGTAGCACATGGGCAATCGGTGAAATGGTACATTCGTGGCTATTTTATATGATTGGTTTGCTGCCGCTGCTCGGCCTCGGGATTTGGCGGAGTCACGTCGACTTTGTCTTCGCGATCAGACTTCGGTAAGACACTGAGGCTCCCCGTGGGCTCCAGGATGGCGTATTCCACCTTGCGGTAGTCAAAATAGCCTTGTTCTCGCAACATCTGCTGCAGGAGATCAAGATCAATTTTGCTTCTCTTCATGTGTTTAAGGATGTACTGCCCACGGTGCACAAGTATGATCGGTTCGCCTGTCGCGATCTTGCGAAAGCGTCTACTTTTCAGCGACAAATACGCCGCAGCTATGGTGACCGCTGAGAAGAAAAAAAGTTGAACGGCACCCGTGATCAAAGGTTGCCAGCCACCAGCCGTGATCATGTTTGCTGCGATGTTGCCCATACACGCTCCGGCGACCCAATTGAAGTATGTAGCTTGACTGATCTGCGTTTCACCGATCCACCGTACGAGCATGAGTAAGATTACAAATGTGAATGTCGTTGCTGCAATGGTCATCAGCCAATGTACGTTCATCAGATGTCAACACCCAACCTCACCTGCACATATCACGATCTTGTTCCATCGATGATAAAATTATCCGGGTCCCCTTGCCCATGTTGGCTCGACAGAATAGTATGGAGTTGCAGATTGCGCAGGAGGAGGCGTGAATATGGGCAAACGCTACTATTACGTCCACTCTTCCGACTCGCGCCAGGACAACATGAACCTTGAAGGCTTCGACATTCCGATCAACGAGGGGGATGCCCGGCGTATCGCTCGCCTCGTCAACATGTACGAAGAGAACATCCTCTCGCAGATCGATGAAGAGTATGTCAGCAAGACCCGATGGGCGGACAAGCTGGCGGATCGCATTGCATCGTTTGGCGGTAGTTGGACATTTCTTATGATTTTTGGTGGCATCCTGGCGGCATGGATGGTGTGGAACACCATTCCGTATACGGCACGGTATCATTTTGATAAGCCGCCTTTCATTTTGCTGAACCTGTGTCTTTCGTTTATTGCTGCATTTCAAGCGCCCATCATCATGATGAGCCAAAACCGGCAAGCTGCGAGGGATAAACATGAATCGATTATCGACTTTGCCATCAACTACAAAGCCGAGCAAGAAATCGACGACATGCAAAGTCATCTTCATCGCATAGAGGGAAAGCTGAATCAATTGGAACGGCTTTTACGCAGCTTGGAACAGCTCGAACGTCTTCGCCATGATGATCTTCAGGACGGAAAAACGCGCGAATAAAAAGGAAATCCACCCGAATTATCGAACAATTCCGTTGTCGATTGATCATTTGTATCGAGGGCGGGTGGTTTCTGTTGGTTCAAAATCCCGAGTCAGGATGGCCGAATTCTATCCAGTTGGAACTCCATGACGCCATGACGATTCTCGATCCGCTCATGGAAGACTTTGAACAATGGCCGGATGCTGTGGACGCGCTTACGACCGATATTCTGCGCTTAGGGCATTTATGCACAAGTTTGCGAGACGCATTTAATTCTATTGCCGATGCATCTTTGGCGATGCGGCGGATTGCGTTGACGCTCAGCGTCGAGGCGACACGCACTCAGTCAGAGCTACACGGCGTTGAGGCGATTGTGGGGGACTTGTGGAAATGGTCGGAGCGGATGGCGGGGGCGTCGAAATCGTTTGTGGGAACTGCTGCGAAAGTCCAACAGGTTGTACGTGGTTTGGAACGGGGCGCCCATGAAGTACATGAGCAGGTGTCAGCAGGGAAGGAGAGGTTAGGTGAGGTGTCAGCCGCACTGGAGAGGTTGCAGCGGGCGGTGGAAACGGGGGGATGTGATGCGTAACAGGGTTTGAACAATTGTGAAGTTCGTAGTATAGTAGATGCATGATGCGCCGGGGTGGCGGAATTGGCAGACGCAGCAGACTTAAAATCTGCCGGGGGTATCCCCGTACCGGTTCGAGTCCGGTTCTCGGCACCAATTGAAAAGACGGGAATGGCGCGGGTTCTCATGGCGATGGGAATACCGCGCTCTTTCATTTCCATGAGTCTTTCAGTCATGGTTCTTTGAAACTGGTCTTATTGTTTCGGCCGTTCACGGCACAATGTACGTTCCGGCTATGTTTGGGAACTTCCCAATCCTGAAAATGCTCCGCCAACTCCCGCAAACCGTCTACCAGTTCGGCCCCATACACGGGCAGTCCATGGCCCGTGATGAGCGCTTGTGGCTCTAATGCTGCAATGGTTTGTACAGATTGCCGCGCACGTTCCCAATCCGTTGTGAAATAGGCCGGTGGCCCGTGAAGCTCCCGTTTTTGCGTGAACACATCATACAGTGATTCTTGCTGCACAGTTGTGATGGCGTCTCCGGCAATCAGTGTTCGATCCCGCTCGCGAAACAGGGAAATGTGTCCTGGTGTATGCCCGGGGGTATGGATCCAACGCCATTCAGGCATACCCGGAACCGAACCGTCTTCGGGAAGCGCCTGCACGTGGTCTTCGAGATCAATGCCTTGGTTGGGGAATGTCGGCGAAAGTTTGGCAATCAGGCCACTTGCCGCTCCCGGATCAGCAGGGGGATAATCGGCCCTACCCTGTAGAAAGGGCAGTTCGTCCTGGTGGGCGTATACAGGCATACCCCAATGTTCAATGAGTTCGAGAATAGATCCCACGTGATCGAAATGGCCATGTGTTAAGATGAGCGCATTTGGCTGCGCATGGGATCCGAAGTGGCGTTCGGCCAAGTCGATAATCTCCTGGGCGGCGTTGGGAACGCCAGCATCAATGAGAGTGAATTGTCCTGTATCGCGCCCGCTATCGACGTAGATTACGTTGACGATTTGGGTGGTTAAAAAAAGGACATCATTCACCACCTGCATGGGGTGTCCGCTGACAAGCGAAGTTAAAGGAATCCACTTGTGTTCGAAATCGTTGCGCATCATTCTCACATCCCAGTTCAAAGTGCGATCGAACATCTAGGATGGCCTTCAAGGTGAAATCTAGTCGTTGAAGCAATCACAATTTTTTGCGTTGACACCTGGCACGACAGGTGGTACAACAGGTGGGGATTGCATTTTGGATTGACATACGGGTCAATGGCCCGTGGCCAATACAGCAGTCGATTCATACGCTTTACAAGTGCATACGTCCTCGTTAGGCGAGGCGTCTATGTGAACATAAGCCACTGCCCGGAAACGTCGAAAGACGCCAATGGGTAGAACAGGTATGGCCGGCTTAAGGCTTTACTCAACGTGGCTGAGTGGACAACTCTACGTCGCATAGTGCTAAAGCTCAACTAGGGGGATTTATAAGTTGCAAGATTTTGGTGTGCAATGGTGATTCCCCCTGGGCTCATGCTGAGGGGGAATTTTTGATCCCGGAGGAGGTGGTAGTTGTGGATATAGGCCCTAGTCCCAGATGTTTAAGCAAAGGAACGGCGTATGTCGAATCGCATATGGGGGTGTATTGTCCCTTCTACCACCGTCTGAAAGGGGTCGATTGTCGTGAGCAAAAATTTAGCATGGCAAGAACACGATGTCGCGCAGAATGGTCCGGGTGATATCCATGGTGCATTCGGCACTGTGCGCGTTCATGATACGGAATTACGCAAAGGTTGGAAGACGCGGCTATTGACCTTGTTGGCCATTATGGGACCCGGGTTAATTGTCATGGTCGGCGACAACGATGCCGGCGGCGTATCGACATATGCACAAGCCGGGCAAAATTATGGAACCAGTTTGCTGTGGGTATTGTTGTTGCTCGTGCCCGTTCTCATCGTCAATCAAGAAATGGTGGTGCGCCTTGGGCTTGTCACGCGCGTTGGGCATGCGAAACTGATTTTCGAACGCTTCGGCAAGTTTTGGGGTGCTTTTTCGGTCATCGATTTATTCATTCTCAACATCCTGACGATTGTCACAGAGTTCATCGGCGTTCGCGAGGCGATGGCGCACTTCGGTGTTTCGCCACTCATTTCCGTCGTTTTGGCGGGTGTTTTGCTCGTCGCGATGACGGTTACCGGAAGCTTTCGGCGTTGGGAACGGTTTATGTATGTAATGGTGGTAGCCAATTTTTTGGTGATTCCGCTTGCTTTCATGAGTCACCCGGAAGCTGGCTCCGTTTTCAAGGGATTCGTCGTACCGGGCGTTGCAGGTGGCTTTACGTCAAATGCGATGCTACTCATCATCGGTATTGTGGGGACCACGGTAGCGCCCTGGCAGCTCTTCTTCCAGCAGTCGAACGTGATCGATAAGCGATTGACGTCGCGTTGGATGGCCTATGAGCGAGCTGATACGGTCATCGGATCGGTAGTCGTTGTCATAGGTGCTGCTGCCATCATGGCTTGCACGGCGTTTGCGTTTCACGGTACCACACTGGCGGGTCACTTCGTTGATGCCGGCGGTGTGATCCAGGGGCTTTCGCAGCATGTTGGCCGCGCGGCAGGTGATTTGTTCGCGATTATCCTGCTTAATGCATCGCTGATTGGCGCTGCCGCTGTTACATTGTCGACGTCATATGCGTTTGGCGATGTGTTTGGGACGGACCACTCTCTTCACAGGAGCGTGAAAGAAGGGCTTTCGTTCTACTTGATCTATGCCGCAATTATCGCGGTAGCGGCAGGAATCGTCGTGATTCCGCACGCACCGTTGGGGCTAATCACGACCGGCGTGCAGGCCCTCGCGGGCATTTTGTTGCCGAGCGCGACCGTCTTTTTGTTGCTGTTATGTAACGATCGCGATGTTTTGGGGCCGTGGGTCAACCGCCCGTGGCTAAACGCCATCAGCATCCTGATCGTCGGTGTGCTTGTGATGTTGTCACTGATTCTCGCCGTCACGACATTTTTTCCGAATGTCGATGTCCGCTTCCTCAGTGTTGTGGCCGCAGGGGTGCTCCTGGTGGGTTTGTTCGTTGCCGCCATTGTCATGCTGGGCAAGCGGCGAAAGGGGTTTGCACAGGCGACGTTTGTTGACAAAGCGGATCGCCACGCATGGCAGATGCCGCCGGTACATGAACTGCCGAAGGCATCTTGGTCACCCATGAAAAAGCTGGCCATGATGACGTTGCGCGGATACCTTCTGATTGCTGTCGTTATGCTGGTTATTAAAATCGTGGAGTTGGCCTTGCACAGATAAGAAAGCGGGCGTTTGCGGCTGATTTCGAGGTTGTTTCAATTTGCGGCTGATATCATTCTTCTCGCGGAACCCCCCTGAAACCCCCTAGAATACATCCTTTGGCCACTGCGGTAAGCGGTGGTCCTTTTTTTGGATGAGACTAAGATATTCAAGGGCAATTCAATCTTGGATGTGTACTATGAGCTCAAACCCTTCCATTCCCCCTGGGTTTCCATACTTGCCGCTGCCCAAGTTGGCAGCGGCTTTTTTATCGCGATAGCACGGTTAGCTACGGTGCGCTGTTTGTCCACCATTTTCGGCCCCGGTCTGTGTTCGGTCCGGCAACAGCCAATAGATGGCGAGACCTACAACGGTCGCGATGGCAATGCCATTGTTCTTGGCCCCGATACCGATGATGAAAATGACGGCGACGACAATGAGGTTTTTCGTGTTTGTGAGGTCGACTTTTGCCTCAATCATGTGACGGATGCCCATCGCCGCGATCATGCCGTACAGCAAAATGCCGATGCCGCCGACCACAGCCGCTGGAATGGACTGAATGACAGCGTTGAACTTGCCGAACAAGCCAAGCAGAATGGCGATCACGGCCGCACCTTGAATGATGCGGCTTGAAAATTGGCGAGTCATCGCCAAGACGCCTAGATTTTCTGCATAGGTCGTTTCGGCTGGACCACCGATCAGTGCGGAGATGAGGGTTGCCACGCCATTGCCAAGCAGGATGGACGAGAAGCCAGGGTCTTGTGTGACGTCGCGATCGATAATTTCATTCAATACAAACATGTGGCCCAAATCCTCAACCATCGTTACGAGTGCGATGGGGGCCATGGCGAGAACGACTTGCCAGCTGAACGCTGGTGCGTGAAACGACGGGAACTGTATCCATGGTGAGGCACTGGCGTTACCAAAATGCACGAGGCCGCGGGCGATGGCGTAAACGTAGCCGACTACAATGCCGACAAGGATTGGAATGATACGCAGTTGCTTCGGGCCAGCGACGGCACTTATGATGGCGGCCGCAAGGCTGACGATGGCCACGTCCCAGTGGGTCGATGCATCGGTCGATACGGCTGTGCCTGCCAGGGACAAGCCGATGATGGCGACCACAGGGCCGACGACGACCGAGGGAATAAGGCGCTTGACGCGGTTGAAGCCAATTGCCGCAATGAGTGCGGAAAACACGAGATACACGATGGAGACGCTGATAAGTCCGGTGACTGCTTGATTCGGTGTGTGGTGTTTCGTCACGTAGAGCGTCAGTGGTGCGATGAATGCAAACGATGAGCCTAAGTACGCCGGAACTTTACCGCGTGTGATCAGATGGAACAGCAGTGTGCCCACACCGCTGGCGATGAGCGTGGCGCCTGGATTCAACCCGGTCAGGATTGGCACCAGTACGGTAGCGCCAAACATAGCAAAGACGTGCTGTACAGAAAGTGGAAAGCGTCTAACAGCAGTGTGCAACGGTATACCTCCCAAATGTGGTTCGGCGTTTTTCAACGCAATCAAACCAAATTCGACAACTTATACATGCGTTTGTACATGCATGGAAAGTATAACCACAATCGTATGAAAGCACAAAGGGGGATTTTTTACTGTTGAGAAAGCGCATGATCATTCTACTGGGAGTAACGGTGATAGGATTGGCAGGCTGTGGGCCAATGGGGCAGGAAAGCCAAAATTTTATTGGTGAGAGTGCAAATCAAACGCTCAACAGCTCGATGGGCAACAGCTCGATGGATAACAGCTCAATGGGCAACAGTTCGATGGGTAACAGTTCAATGGGCAACAGTTCGATGGGCAACAGTTCGATGGGTAACAGCTCGATGGGTAACAGCTCAATGGGCAACAGTTCAATGGGCAACAGTTCAATGGGCAACAGTTCAATGGGCAACAGCTCTGTGAATAACCGCATTTTCGGCAACAATACTTCCTCATGACATGAGACATACATATAAAAGAAAAGGGCTGGCCGCTGCTTCACGCGCCAGCCCTGTTCATTATTGCGGGTTGGTCATGATGATACTTGCGGTTTTTACAACCACGCGGGGTGGCAGTTGCAGAATCGACGTAACGAGCTCCGCGATGTCCTCCGGCTGCATCTGATGGCTTTCATCGCCGATTTTGAGTCCCGCAGCCCGAGCCAGTTCCGTATTGACGGTGCTAGGTGTAAGTGCCATGACGCGGATATTGTGTTTACGCACTTCGTACATGAGAGACTCTGTAAAGCCCATCACCCCGAATTTCGACGCCGAGTAGGCAGAGGTGGTAGCCGAACCGCGCTCACCAGCCGTCGAGCTGATGTTCAGGATATTGCCACCGTTGCGCTCAATCATGTGTGGCAGGACGGCTCGCGTTGCATAATAGGTGCCAAGCAGATTGACGCGAATCATACGTTCCCATTCTTCGACAGGCATATCGATCACGGTGCCAAACGTGGCAGTCCCTGCATTGTTGATGAGAATGTCGACTGCGCCAAGTTGTTCCGTGAGTGTGGCGATGGCCTTTTCAATTTGTTCACGTTCGCCGACGTCCGCCTGGGCGGTAAATACTTGAACGTTGGAAAGAGACTGCAACGTCTTGGCGAGATCGTCGAGATCCGATTGTGTACGTGCAATCAGGCCCAAGTTGACTCCGGCTTTCGCCAGGTGTTCCGCGATGCTGCGGCCAATGCCTTTGCCCGCACCGGTAATGATGGCATGCATGCCTTGTAGTGATTGTGCCATGTGCTGTCCCTCCATATCTGTATCTAACAGGACAATTATAAATCGCGACGGTTGCGCCTTGCAAAATCCCCCAAGTACAACGTCAGTATTGGAGCGTCACTTGTACCGCTTGATAGCCAGGAAGGCGGCTTTGTGAATACGTGTATGACATCGACTGAAAGCCACTTAACTGCAACCCTGCCATCGTTTTCGCCAGCGCCTCCGCCGATCCCGCAAACTCCACAGTAAACTGCGTGTCGCCGTGGGCAATGTGACGGGCTATCGCAGCGCCGATGGTCTGACTGTTCACCTTCTCCTGAAATTCCGCCATGACGGTTGGGTTGTTTGCAATGGTGCGCAGAACCGGATCCGAGGAGCCTCGACTTAGCGATTTGACGACTTGAGCAAAATCTGTCGTTGCTTGGGGCAAGCCGGATTCATCCCACGAGTGGGTCGCGGCCATCTGTGCGTTTGTCAGGTTGTAGTACAGGTAGCTGGGGCGATTACCACCACCAATTGGATCGTCCCACGTGACATCGAGTTGATACCAATGCCCTCCAATTTTGACCTCGTTCCACAGGTGCGATCCGCCGCCCGCCGTGCCATCGACGAAGCGCACGGGGATGCCAGCGAACGACATCATCCTGTAGGTGAGCGCAGCTATACCTTGACACACGGCCGAACCTTGAAAGGCATCGTACGGTGTGTATCGCTTAAGCGACGTGTCGTATCTGACATGTTCCACAATCCAGTTATGAATGACCCACTCTTTGTCGAAGTCGCTCATCCCAGGGCGCAGCAGCGTGCGTTCCGTGCTGCGGATCGATTGATCCAACGCTCTGGTCTGTGCTGCTGATTGTAGCCACGCGATGGTGACGCGCGTGGTGGTTCCATCCGATTCATAGTTCATGTTGGAATACAGCTGCGCGAAATACGGTTGCTGTTGCAAGCTCGTCTTGACGAGTGCTTCCGTTTGCTGCATCGGCAAGTTTACGGAAAATGAGGTCTTTTGTGTCGCAATAGCCTCTGCCACGACTTGCGCTGGCGCCGTGGCACCGAAGACTGTGGTTGGGAATAAGGTGGCAATAGGCTGGACGAAAACGCCCGCCGTCAGCGCGATCGCGACGGCGTGATGTGGCACGCGCATGAAGAGAGCTCCTTCCAAGTCAAGAACATTGTTAGATCCCAGTCTAACCTATTTTCTTGAACGGTTGTCTTGGTGGGTTTCACCAAGTTCCTGTCGCCGCCGCGACAGGTTGTCTGCATCTGGAATATATGAACATCGACAGTGAGGTGATGGAACATGGGGATTTCGAAAGTGCTGCAAGCACTGGTACAGCTGGCGCAAACCAAACGATTGACAACCCTGGTCATCGGCCTGCTCGGCGCCGCGAAATTGATCACAGACGCGCTTGGCTTACACGTCATCACAAATCCAGAGATCAATGCGATTGCCAATGCCGTTGCATCTATCGTTACGGTCATCTCCGTATTTATGTCGCATGCGAAAACGAGCGCTCTGCCGTCGGGCCAAGCGAGCAGTACGGTGCAACCGGGTGGCGAAACGGCTACGTCTGGCACCACTGTCGAGGTGGGCAGTGAGCCTGTGAGCGATGGAGAGGCTCCGAATGGTGCGAGTGTGCCCGTTTCCGATTCACCACAGATGGCTTCTGATGGGTATGCACGGCCCAGCAACTAGAGGTCTAAGGTCGTGATCGCGTGGTGAGGTGTCCTCTCAAGTTTGCTACAATGAGGGGACATGGCCAGGCTTACCTGGCGCGCAATGGAGGAATCGACATGCCTGAACGTGTGACAACGGCTTTGGAAGTGCGCTGGGGGGAATGCGATCCCGCTGGTATTGTGTATCATCCATCGTTTATCGATTGGTTTTCCATCGCGCGCATGCACTTTCTTTCAGCAAACGGAATTCGCTATATGACAGATTTCCACGATGCGGGCATCACGGTCGTGGTGACGGACGTCTCTTGTCATTACGCGCGTGCTCTGCGAGCCGAGGATCAAATCGAAGTTTCAGCTCGGCTGTTGGAACTGTCGCGGGCGCGCTTATGTTTTGCTTACGAAGTTTTGACAGCGGATGGAGAGTTGAGCGCCGCGGGGCAAACTAAGCATGCATTCGTGGCAAACGGATCGATGCGACCAGTCAATCTAGCGCGCGTGGCGCCACAGCTGTGGAACCGCCTGGCCCAGTTACCCACATCCGCTGTGGCAGATGCCTGAATTACGGCCGTGCAAGCTGTAGCCTATACGATTTTGGTGCCAGGCGTGTAGGTTACAACAGACGGTCGTCGCGAACGCGGGAAGACGAGGTTGTGGAGCGCCTGTTGACATTCGGACTCTCTGTTGCTAACATATGTGCTTGTCCGCGATTTGCGGCTGTAGCTCAGAGGGAGAGCACCACCTTGACACGGTGGGGGTCACAGGTTCGATTCCTGTCAGCCGCACCAAACGAAGCCGTCGACGTACATACGTTGACGGCTTTTTTGCATCCGTAATACGGATTGGCAATGAATACTGGCGCGGTGCGTCGCAGACACCGTCAATTCGCGATCGGGATTCGCGATGGAGGGACTGGTGAACGTGCACAGGTTGACCGTGACTGCTACGCATGCGTTCCCAGGCTTGGCCAGCTCGCTGCAGCAACTCGAAGGAGCAAAAGTGCTGCTTGGCGATATGGCCATGGAATCTCTGACTTGCATATTTCCGCCACAGCTTGCACCACAGGTGGCAGAAACAATTGCACATCATCTATTAACCGACTGGTTGCGCACGGAAATTGCGCGCGAATGGATCCGGCGCGCAGGTGACTTTGACAGTGAGCTGGCGCTTTGTGCGGACCAGGCTGTCGTCAAATTTGCCGCGGGGAGGATGTCACTCGCCAATGCCAGCTTTGCGGCATGGCTTTCGCGCGTTCAGGTGGAGTTGCTACCGTTCTGTACAGGCGATGCAATTGTCTCCCTCGACGGCTTTGCTCGTTTTCGTCTGCGCGAAGTAGTCCTTGCGCTTCGTGCCGAAACCGAACGCGTGTGGCAAAGTGGCGGTCGTGAAAGGGATTTTGAGCGATTGGTGGAAGGACTACGCGAAGTGCTAAGTGAACAGGTGATACAAGACGAAGAATTGCATGTGTTCACGACTCCCGACTTTGTCTGGATTGCGGACGCGGATGGGTTTGGCCTTTGCGAGGGAGAAATCGGGGAAGCGATGGATGCGGTTGTATCCGATGTGGACGGCATTGACAGTGAGGACCTCGCGATCGCAACCTTAATTGCACATTCCCCGCGCCGCGTCGTCCTGCACGACTTGGACCCGGGTGCGCTTTGGCCGAGTTTTGCGGAAACCCTAAGCCGCCTTTTTCAACAGCGCTTGCAGAGATGCGATGGTTGTGACGTTTGCCGACAGTTGGCACACATGGAGCAGCGTTTCCGTATACAATGGACTCAGAATCACCGACGACAGCAGCGATGACGGGGGGATGGCGGTGCTATTCGGGTGCGCGGCGGCTGTGGCGGGCGTTGGAGCGTTGTTCTACGCGACGAGTGTTCTCCCGACACAGTGGCTTAAGGTGGAGCGTGTGCATTGGAACCTGGGAATCGAAAAGAAGATTGTCCAAATCAGCGACATCCACATCGAGCGCAACCGAATTTCACCCTCCCGCCTGAAGTCTGTTCTTAGGGCCGAACAGCCTGATCTCGTTTGCTTGACAGGTGATTTTGTCGATAGAGATGAGTCGCTATTGTTGCTCGTACCGTTTTTGCGCGCACTGCGGGAAGTTGGGGTTCCTATCTATGCGGTGCTCGGCAATCACGACTACAGGTTGCAAAGCGTGCAGCGCCTGATTGAATTGATGGAATCGTTTGACGTGACCGTTCTCATCAATCAAACTGTTGTTCTAGACGGAATGAACTTGGTGGGCCTCGACGATTATTGTACGCGGCATAGTGACGAGCGGGCGTTCGACCAGATTGACGACGCTCTTCCAGTCATTGTGATGACTCATGACCCCACGTATACGGTCGTCGCCACACGCAGATTTGATTGCTTGTTTGCTGGCCACTTGCACGGGAAGCAGTTTAACGTACCGTTCCTGTTTCAACTCAATCCGATGGGCCCCCTCGCTGCTTCAGGCGTCTACAAGGGTCGCCATCGCTGTTCACAGGGGCCGTTTTACATATCGAAAGGCATTGGACAATCTGGCATCAACTTGCGATTTTTGGTGCGCAGTGAAATCACGGTCCACGAACTGTGATTGCCGTTGTGCATTGGAGGAGGACAAGCATTGGCAAACCGTTCAGAAGTGAATCTTTTAACGCGGTTGGATAGGATACCGCTTACGCCCCGTGTCGTTGGCATCATCTTTTTACTTTCGCTTGTCTGGTTAGCGGAGGCGTTTGATATCGGGATCGTCGGGCCGGTGTTGACCACTTTGGAGAAGTCTTGGCACTTGGCGTCCTGGCAGGTCGGACTCTTGGCGATTGCCTCGACCGTTGGCATCGTGCTTGGGATGTTGCCGTCGGGCATGATTGCGGACAAGTTTGGCCGACGCAAGGTGATTCTGTTCGGTATCCTGTGGTTCTCGGTATTAACGTTGCTCGGCGCGCTCGTCTCGAATGTGGAGTCGCTGTTTGCGATTCGCCTTCTCGCAGGTGTCGGCGAGGGGGCGGTGCTGCCGATGCCATATTTGATTTTGTCAGAGTTTACCGGACATCGACGGCGGGCGGTCAGCGTCGGGTATGCGAATGGCATCCTCACCGCTGCTTATATTGTGCCGAGTGTCGTTTCACTTTGGGCTTTGCACAACTACCCGGCCGACTATGCGTGGCGCGTCCCGTTTTTACTCGGCGGCATTCCCTTGGTCATGTTAATTCCGATTTACTTGTGGCTTCCAGAGTCGCCGCGTTACCTGTTGGAACGTGGGCAAGCTGGCCGTGTGCAAAAGCTTGTGGAATCGCTGGAACACGAGGCGAGTTTACCACACGATGAGAAACTTCACGACGACGTGATCGCCGAAATGCTGGATGCGACCCCGCATGATATGTTGAATACGCTGAAGGCTCTGGTGCGTAGACCGCTTTTTGGGCGTACGGCCATGGTGATCATGCATCTGACTGCGGCTCTCATCCTGTTTTATATCTTGCAGGTGTTTGGTCCTACACTGTTGGCAACGCGCGGAGTTGCCATTTCAAATTCGATTTTGTACACGGGGATCATGATGTTGCTCGCCGGCTTTGGCTCGGTATGCCAGGGGTACCTATCTGACAGGTTTGGCCGCAAGGCAATCTTGGCGGTATATGTTGGCCTTGCGACAATAGGTTGTCTTTTGTTCGCATTTGCAGGTAGTGCGCCAATTGCGTTCGCCGCCGGGTTTCTGACGGCTTTCTTCGGCCTTGGCATCTTTCCGGTATCGAAGCTCTGTGTGGCAGAACAGTATCCGACAGACGTGCGTGGCCGCGGCGTCTACATTGTTGAAATGGCTGCGCGCGGACTAAGTGGCATTGTAACCACCTATTTCATCCCATTCGTACTCAAAGCAGGGGGCGATCTCGTTATTTTTCTCGGCATTGCCGTGGTGCTTGTGGTACTCAGTATTCCGTTTCTGGTTTTTGGGCGCGAAACCGCACGCGTTCAGTTGGAATATGCGAGTGCCATCGTGCCAGGCAAGTCGCCGGAACGCAAATTCTCGCATAAGTGATGACGGATGTAAGCTATCGTTGTTTGGATAGTTCAGCGTACTTACGATTGGGCACTTTTCGCAATCAGTCTATGGCGCATCGCTATAGAGCTCGCGAAAAGTGCCTTTTGCGTGTTCAGCCCCTCATGTCGTCGGCTGTCGATACGTCAGGTGAAAGGCAATACATTGGAGAAAAAGCGATTTCGGAAGTTCTGATTGAATTCTGGCCCTCGTTTTGTTAGCATGAAATAAGTTTGTTGCACAAACTATTTGTCAAGAAAGGTGATGGCCCGTGGCGACGTACTTCCCGGAAGTCAGCCGTATTGCCTATGAAGGCAGAAAGTCAGACAATCTGCTCGCATTCAAGTACTACAATCCTCAAGAAATTGTGCTTGGTAAGCCGATGGCCGAGCATCTTCGCTTTGCGGTGAGTTACTGGCACACATTCACCTTGCCAGGGAGCGATCCGTTTGGCCTTGCCAACATGATTCGCCCTTGGGACGGCTACACTGGCATGGATTTGGCGAAAAAGCGCGTCGAAGCGGCATTTGAGTTTTTTGAAAAGCTCGGAGTCGAATACTTTTGCTTCCATGATCGCGATATTGCGCCGGAAGGCGACACTTTGCGCGAAAGCAACCGCAATTTGGACGAGATCGTCAGCATGATCAAGGAGTATATGAAGTCGACCGGCGTCAAGTTGCTGTGGAACACCCAGAACATGTTTTCTAACCCTCGGTTTGCGCATGGCGCTGCGACTTCACCGGATGCAGATGTATTCGCTTACGCTGCTGCCCAAGTGAAAAAGAGTCTGGAAATCGCTCGCGAGCTTGGTGCTGAGAACTATGTCTTCTGGGGCGGTCGCGAAGGTTATGAGACGCTGTTGAATACCGACATGCAGCTCGAACTCGACAATCAAGCGCGTCTATTGCAGATGGCGGCTGACTATGCAGACGAAATCGGTTTTCGCGGTCAGTTCTTGATTGAGCCAAAGCCGAAAGAGCCGACGAAGCATCAATACGACTTCGACGCTCAATCCACCATCGCGTTCTTGCTCAAGTATGGACTCGCAGATCGGTTTAAGTTGAATATTGAGGCCAACCATGCGACATTGGCAGGGCACACGTTCCAGCATGAACTGCGGGTGAGCCGTTTGCACGGCATGCTGGGGTCCGTTGATGCCAATCAAGGCGATCCTTTGCTCGGGTGGGATACCGACGAGTTTCCAACCAACTTGTATGATACGACCCTTGCGATGTACGAGATTCTCAAAAATGGAGGCCTGCAACCGGGTGGCTTGAACTTTGACGCCAAGGTGCGCAGGGCTTCCATGACGCCTATCGATCTGTTCTATGCACACATTGCGGGCATGGATAGCTTTGCTCGAGGCCTGAAGGTAGCAGCCAAGTTGCTCGAAGATGGCGTGTTCGAAAACGAGATCGCCAACCGCTACGAGAGCTACACGAAGGGCATTGGCAAGGACATCGTGGAAGGTAAAGCGACGCTTAAGTCGCTGGAAGACTACGTGATCGACCAGCGCGTTGTGGCAGAGCGTTCTGGACGCCAGGAAGTATTGCTTGCGAAACTGAATCAGTACCTACTTGAAGTGGAATGATAGCGATGGCAACGCAATCCTTGCTCATTGGGATCGACGTAGGTACGTCGGGTGTCAAGGTCGTTCTGGCCGATCTCGACGGCAGAACGGTTGCACAGTCGACTCGCACGTACGACGTGTCGCAACCGCAACCCCTATTTGCCGAACAGGATCCAGAGATTTGGTGGGAACAGACGTGTCGGGCGCTACAAGACGTGTTTGTGAAATCGGGTGCAAACCCGGGTAATGTGCGTGGTATTGGACTGACGGGTCAAATGCACAGCCTCGTGCTGCTCGATGAGCATGGGGCGGTCATTCGACCAGCCATCCTTTGGAGCGATCAGCGCACACAGGAACAGTGCGATTGGATTCATAGCGAAATTGGCCTCGAGAAGACCATCGATTTGGTGGCGAATCCGGCGTTGACGAATTTTACGGCAACGAAGTTGCTTTGGGTACGTCAGCATGAGCCCGAGCATTATCGTCGCATTCGCCGCGTGCTTTTGCCTAAGGATTATATCCGGTATCGTCTGACGGGTGAATTTGCATCGGATGTGTCCGACGCTTCTGGAACCCTGCTGTTGGATGTCGCCGGCCGCAAGTGGTCGGAGGAGATGTGCGAACGCCTATCTATCCCGCTTTCATGGTTGCCTACTGTGCATGAATCGGTCGAGGTGACTGGCCGTGTGCACGAGAAGGCCGCGCAAGCAACGGGTTTGGTAGCGGGAACACCTGTTGTTGCTGGGGCCGGCGATCAAGCTGCTGGTGCGATTGGCAATGGCATTGTGCGTCCGGGCGTCGTATCGAGTACCATTGGCACCTCTGGAGTTGTGTTCGCCTATGCCGAAGGGATCGTGCGCGATCCGAAAGGACGTTTGCATACGTTTTGTCACGCGGTGCCGGGGGCATGGCACGTCATGGGCGTCACGCAGGCAGCCGGTGGTTCGTTGCAGTGGTATCGGAACGAGTTTGCACAATTGGAGCGGAGTACGGCGGAGTTGATTGGTCGCGATGTGTATGAGTTGCTGAGCGACGAGGCTGCTTCGGTGCCGCCAGGGAGCGAAGGGCTTGTATTCCTGCCGTATTTGATGGGCGAGCGCACACCACATCTCAACCCTCTCGCGCGTGGCGTGTTCTTTGGCATCACAGGTCGCCATCGGCGAGCGCATTTTGTGCGTTCCATCATGGAAGGTGTGGCGTTTAGTTTGCGGGATTGCCTTGAGTTGATCACAGGTCTTGGGCTTCCCGTCGAACAGATTCGCGTTTCGGGCGGCGGTGCTCGCAGTGAGGTATGGAGATCCATCCAGGCTGGCGTCTTCGGACAAGACGTGTGCACCGTTGAGGCCAACGAGGGTCCGGCCTTTGGTGCTGCACTGTTGGCGGGCGTGGGTAGTGGCTGTTTCGAGGACATCGTCTCTGCGTGCGATGCTCGCATTCGCGTGCATGCAAGCGATGCGCCGAACCCATCACATGTCCCGATCTATGCAAAGACCTATGATGTGTACCGAGCACTGTACACGTCCTTGCAACCACATTTCGTGCAGAAGTGACACGTTGAGACTGGTTGAGTAACAGGAAGGTGCGGCGCTATGGTGCCGCACCATGCTCGGAATGCTAGGTAAGCGCATTCCGCTTATCGCATGGTGCGATGCGACAATCCAGGTGTTCTAGAAACCCTTCAAAAGAGAGAAGTTGCTTCATCGACAGAGAAGGAGTATGGAGACATGAAGATCAGAATTAGTAACACCCTGATTTACTTTTTCGGGGCTCTTGGTGGATTGCTTTTTGGTTACGATACGGGTGTCATTTCGGGCGCCATCTTGTTCATTCGCCAGACGCTTCATCTAAGCTCGTTTGATCAAGGTTTTGTTGTGAGCGCTATCCTGATTGGCGCAATCATTGGTTCAGCTATCAGTGGTCCACTGACGGATAAGATGGGGCGCAAAAAGGTAGTCCTGATTGCCGCCTTGATTTTCTGTATCGGCGCGATTGGGTCAGCCTTGTCGCCGAGCACAGGCGTTTTAATATTGTTCCGCATTGTGCTGGGTCTTGCCGTGGGCACGGCGTCGACCATGGTTCCGATGTACCTTGCCGAGATGGCGCCAACTGAAATTCGCGGCGCACTCTCCAGTTTGAACCAGTTAATGATTGTCATTGGCATTTTGCTTGCGTATATCATTAACTACGTGTTTGCACCGAGCGGACAGTGGCGCTGGATGTTGGGATTGGCGTTTGTACCGGGAGCCATTCTTTTTATTGGTATGCTGTTCCTGCCCGAGAGTCCGCGCTGGCTTTTGAAGCGTGGGCGTGAAGAGCAAGCTCGCGAGATTTTGAATCACTTGCGCAAAGGACGCGGAGTCGAAGAAGAGTTGAGCGACATTCGGCGTGCGAATGAACTTGAAACTGGCGGTTGGTCACAGTTGAAGGAAAAGTGGGTGCGCCCGGCGCTCTGGACGGGTATCGGGCTTGCTGTCTTTCAACAGTTCATTGGGTGCAACACCGTCATCTATTATGCACCTACGACGTTCACGGACGTCGGACTCGGATCTTCGGCCGCCATCCTCGGTACTGTCGGTATCGGTAGCGTCCAGGTGATTATGACCGTGATCGCAGTCCGTTTGATCGATCGCGTTGGGCGCAAGCCTTTGTTGGTAAGCGGTAGCATCGGAATGGCTTTGTCGCTGTTGTTACTCGGTTTCATTCACATGGCATTTGGCAATTCGGCGGCCGCTGGCTGGACAACCTTGATTTTCTTAGCGATTTATATCTTCTTCTTCTCCATCAGTTGGGGGCCTGTCGTTTGGGTCATGCTTTCGGAAATCTTCCCGCTAGGCATTCGCGGTGCGGGCATGGCAGTCGGTGCGGTCGCCAACTGGGCGTCGAACTTGGTCGTTTCGTTGACGTTCCCGCCATTGCTGAAGGCTGTGGGTATTAGTTGGGCCTTCATCATCTATGGCATCTTTGGCGTTCTGTCGATCATTTTCGTGATTGCGAATGTGAAAGAGACGAAGGGACGCAGTCTCGAACAAATTGAGTTTGATTTGCGAAGCAGGATATCGTGACATCGGCTGCGTAATCATTGTATAGCAGCCTCACCGCGACTTTGATGCCGCATTTTTAGGGATCATAGGGATGGGACTGGCTCGCGTTCGCGGGCTGGTCCTGTCGCATTTTTCTGGGGCAATGGTACATTCCTTTACAGCCTAGCAAGAAAGGATTGAATGATGATGTCAGTCAAAGAGGCGACGTATGCAGGGGAATCTGCAATACTCTTGCAAAATGGAGACTACGAGGCAATTTTACTGCCCAAACGCGGCGGCAATCTCGTTGCGTTTCGAGATGTGAAGCGTGGATATCGCTTTTTGCGCGAACCAGAGCAGGAGATGGACCAATTTGAAAAGTCGCCCATCCGCTTTGGCATTCCCGTCCTCTTTCCACCGAATCGTTATCGGGACGGCGTATTTACAGTTGCCGGCAGAACGTATCATTTGCCGGTGAACGAGGAGTCGACGCACAATCACCTACATGGCTTCTTTTCTCGCCTCGCATGGCCCGTTGTCGCAAGTGGTGACAATGCCGAAGGCGCGTTTGTCGAGATTCGCCACGACGTCGACGAGAATCATCCCGTTTATGAACACTGGCCGCACCGCTTTTCCATTTCGATTCGCTATACGTTAACCACATCATCTCTGGTGCAAACCGTACACATCGAGAACACGGGAGACACGCCAATGCCGTGTATGCTGGGCTTTCACACGGCCGTGCTGGTTCCGTTTGCGCCAAGCAGTAGCGCGGCGGATTGTACATTTACTTTGACCATCGGCGAGCGGTGGCAACTCGACGAGCGCAAACTTCCTACAGGCCGTTTCCAACCCCTAAACGCCGGTGAGCAAAATATGAAATCTGGCGGTGTCAGCCCGTTCTTTGAGGCCATGGACAATCATTACTCGGCGGCGCCTGTCGATGGTCACAACCAGATGGTCTTGACGGACAGTAAGGCGGGGGTGCGGTTTATTTACGATGTCGATCTCGGATACCGTCACTGGATGGTGTGGAACAACAATGCAGGTGGTACCTTCTTTTGCCCTGAGCCACAAATCAACATGGTCAATGCGCCAAACGTCGAGCTGCCAGCCGATGTTACAGGGCTCGTGATTTTGCAACCAGGGGAGTCGTGGACGGGTACGAGTCGGATGTACGCGGAATCGCTCTAAACAAAAAGGGCAACGGGAAGGGGCGAAAGAACATGCCTTTGCGTGCACGAAGCGATGTGCCGGAGCAAGAAACTTGGGATTTGCGCCCGCTGTTCCTGAGCGTGGAGGACTGGGAAACTGCGGTTGAGCGCATTCCCGCGCTTGCGGAAGAACTGATAAAACAATCCGATTCTCAAGAGTGGCGCACTCCAAAGGATCTCGTCAGGTGCTTGCAATTGCACGACGAGTTGCGCAGGTTGTGCATCAATACGGACCGCTACGCCATGTCTCGGTTTGCCGAAGACGCGACGAGCAATGAAGCGCAAACGCTCATGGGTAAAGCCCAGTTGGCATTGCAACGATGTGGAGAAGCTTCGGAACATCTGCGGGCGGCGATTCGCCGCTTGCCGACGAACACGCTTGCTGCCTGGCGCCAGGATGCCGAAATTGTCGTGTATGCCACATATTTAGAACGCGTGGAGCAAGAGCGTGCGCACACATTGCACGACGAGGCAGAACGTGCACTGGCTGCCTTGGCAGGAAATATCGGTGTTCCAAGTGGCGTGTACGAGGCAGCAACAGGCGCCGACATGCGTTTTCGCAATGCTCACGACGGTTCAGGCAATGAAGTTGCAGTTACGCCGTTTGCTCTATTGATGAACATTGAGACATCAGCAGATACGAAGTTTCGCCATGATGCCTATCAAAGCGTGATCGACGGCCTGCGGCCGTATCAACATACGCTGGCTCGCGCACTTGCCGGTAAAATCCAGGGCGACGTCGCGGCCGCGCGTTTGCGCAACTACGATAGTGTCTTTCACATGCTGCAGATGGCCGATATGGGAGGAACGATTTCGGCGAACCAGGTCGACCCTGAACATTATTTCATGGTCCAGGACGTGATGTTGAAGGAACTGGCGCCGCATATGCGACGTTACATGCGGTTGCGCAAGCGCGTGCTGAACCTCGATCGGCCGCTTTTATGCGATGCGAAAGCACCGCTTGTGCCCCTCTCCGGTGCGCAGATGTCGTTTGCGCAAGCGAGATCGCTCATTCTCAAGGCAGCCGAGCCCCTTGGTTCGGTCTACACAGACATTCTTGAACGAGCATTTGACGAGCGGTGGATTTACTGGGGACGGAATGCCGGCAATTGGAACGGAGCGTTTTGCGGGGAGAGCTCGGTTCACCCGTACGTGTTTTCGCCATTTGGCGGCGGCATGTACGATGTGTTCGTGCTGGGGCACGAACTTGGGCATGCGGTGCACCTATCATTGGCGTGCGCTTCTGAACTGCCGACCAATCTCGCCTTTTCGTGTCTGTTCATCGAGACACCATCGACATTGATGGAGCACATGATCGCCAACAGGCTTATTGCTACCGCAGCCGATGCCACCAGTCGCGCCCAGGTGCGAATGATGCAGATGTTCACATTTCACCACGATTTTGTCACGCATCAGACTGAGGCGGAGATTTTACGTCGGTTGTACAGCTTGGCTGACAAGGGTCGGCCTTTGTCGACTGAGGTGTTCCGGCAAACCTCGCGGCAGGTACTGTCCGAATTTTGGGGAGACGAGATCGAACTCGACGAAGGCGCAGATTTATATTGGATGCGCCAACCGCATTACTATATGGGACTCTATCCGTACACCTATGCGGTCGGCTTAACCGCATCGACGATTCTGGCCGAGCGCTTCGCAGCAGGAGAGACAGCGCTGATCGAGGATTGGATCCGGGTTCTGTCTGAGGGAGCAGGTAAATCGCCGCTCGCACTGTTCCGCGCAGTCGGGCTCGACATGGACACGCCCGAACCTTACCGCCGAGCGATCCGCCACGTGGGCGCGATCATCGATGAACTGGAGACAGTCTTTACAACCGGCTAAGCCGTACAGATCAGCAGCTTGTGTATAGCTGGATGCCTCAAGCTCCATACTGGAACCATCTGGATTTGTATGGAAGTGCATTGGGGGCGACAGCGTTGTACGTCTTTGAATGGACTCCAGGCATGGACGTCGAATCATTGTGTGAAAAGCTCGCAACTTGTGTCGGTACCGTCCGCTGGTGGAGCGGCGAGATGGTTTACATCGGATGTGAATGCCCGCCGGATCGAAAAAGACGCGTCGCATCTATCTTGGCGGGGGCGCTGGTGCGCGATTGGCTCTATCGCCAACTTGTTGTTCACGTGCAGCAACGCGAACCTGCGCTCATGAGCGACGAGATAGAGTACGGTGTGCTTAGCCAGTTGCACGATTTGCGGGCGACCAAGGCGCGTTTTGCAGGGGACGATCTGGACGCTTGGGAGGCCAAACTGGCCGCTGATTTGAGCGCTTGGATGGAGCAGGAGGATCGGTTGTCTTTGCCCGCATTTGCCCGCTTTCGCATGCGACCGCTACTGACAGCCTTAACGGCCGAAGTCGAGCGGCGTATGCATCAAATGCGGCTTGAGGATGAGTACGAAGAATCCCTTCGGATGTTGCGCTATATGCTCAACGAGCAACCCGTTGTGAAGCGCGAGTTACACGTGTTTTGTGCTCCCGAACGAATCTGGATGACCGATGCGGAAGGCGAATTAATTCGCGACGAGGAAGTGTTGGCGGCCGCACTGGCGGGTGAAACGGATGTCGACAGCGAGGATTTGGCGATGAGCATTTTAATTACCCGTTCACCGTGCCGCATTATTTTGCACGATCTCGATCCCGACGCACCGTGGCCTCGCTTTTCCGAGACGATCCGCCGCGTGTTCCGTGAGCGCGTGATGCCATGTCGGGGGTGTACCACTTGTTGGTCACACCAAGGGCATCAGATTCGCGGTGACGAGCTGTTGGATTTACCTTGGAGTGATGGGGCAGTCGACGGGCAGGGCCTTGACATCTAGCCGCTTCGTGTCGTACTGTCCATTATAGAACAAAGGGTCGCAAGTGACCCTTTGCCATGAAGAACATGCGATGCGGAAAGACGCGCTTTGACGCAGGAACCCATGTACAGAGAGAGGATATCCAGGCTGCAAATGTCCTCCATGGTTGCGCAAAGACACCACTTTCCAAGCAGTTCACGGGTCGCAACGTGAACCGTTCAGCCGCGTTATGGCTTTGAGCCTCTGTTCTACAAGCCGAGCAGAGGGAAGTTGGGTGGAAACACGAGACTGACGTCGTCGTCCCATAGGGGTGACGGCGTTTTTTGTCGTTTCCCCATTGCATACCAGAAGGGAGAACGAATCGTCGTGGCACAGGACATTGTCGTTCGGTTGAAAGATGGTTCGGAAAGGGCCATGCCCGTTGGCAGCACGTACGCAGATCTAGCTGCTGCCATCAGCCCGCGCCTGGCCAAGGAGGCAGTGGCGGCGAAGGCGGATGGGCAAGTTGTCGATCTCGCTCGCGAGATCGCCGATGGCGCACAAGTGGAACTGTTGACGCTCAAAGATCCCGAGGGCGTCGACGTCATGCGGCACACCTGTGCGCACGTTATGGCGCAGGCGGTTGCCCGCTTGTTTCCAGGCACCAAGTTTGCCATAGGTCCCGTGATCGAAAACGGCTTTTATTACGACTTTGCCGATCACGACTTTACGCCGGAAGACCTGCCGCTCATTGCGGAAGAGATGCAGAAGATTATCGATGCGGACTATCCGGTCGTCCGCGAGGTCATTTCCCGGGAAGATGCCTTGCAGATGTTCGAGGCGCGAGAAGACCGGTTTAAGGTCGAGATTATTCGTGACTTACCTGAGGAAACGACGTTAACCATCTATCGCCAGGCCGAGTTTGTCGATCTTTGCCGTGGCCCGCATTTGCCGTCAACCGGCCGGATTAAGGTATTTCAGTTGGGCAACCTGGCAGGCGCATACTGGCGGGGGGATTCGGATCGCGAAATGCTCACGCGGCTGTATGCCGTGGCGTTTGCGAAGAAGTCGGATCTCGATGAGTATAATCGGCTTCAACAAGAGGCGCGCGAGCGCGATCATCGCCGTCTAGGCAAGGAACTCGACATCTTCATGCTGTCGCCAGAGGTCGGACAGGGGTTGCCGCTTTGGTTGCCTAACGGCGCGAAGATTCGGCGCACGATTGAGCGCTACATTGTCGATCTCGAAGAGTCGCTCGGGTATCAGCACGTCTACACGCCGCACTTGGCAAGCGTGGAACTGTACAAGATTTCCGGTCACTGGGAACATTATCATGAAGACATGTATCCACCTATGGAGATGGATAACGAAGAACTCGTGTTGCGGCCGATGAACTGCCCACATCACATGATGGTGTATAAAAACCATCTGCATAGCTACCGTGAGCTACCGATTCGCATAGCGGAGCTCGGTACCATGCACCGATACGAAATGTCAGGCGCACTGGCCGGATTGCAACGCGTGCGTGCGATGACCCTAAACGACGCGCATATTTTCTGCCGACCCGATCAAATTCAGAGTGAGTTCGTCCGCGTTGTCAGGTTGATCGAGCGAGTGTACAAGGATTTTGGCATCCGCGATTACTATCATCGGTTGAGTTATCGCGATCCCGCCAATACCGAAAAATATGTGCAGAACGACGAGATGTGGGAATTAGCGCAGGGCATGTTGCGGCAGGCGATGGAGGAGTTGGGGCTTGAATTTGTAGAAGCGCCCGGCGAAGCCGCATTCTATGGTCCAAAGTTGGATGTGCAGGTGCGCACCGCGTTGGGTAAAGACGAGACGCTGTCCACGGTTCAGCTCGACTTTCATCTGCCCAATCGATTTAACTTGGAGTATGTCGGCGAGGACGGTGAACGCCATCGCCCGGTCGTCATTCACCGCGGGGTTGTCGGCACGATGGAGCGCTTTACGGCGTTCTTGATTGAGCAGTATAAGGGTGCTTTCCCGGCTTGGCTGGCTCCAACGCAAGCTGTTGTAGCATCTGTGGCAGATGACTTTGCCGCATATGCTGAAGAGGTGGCGGACAAATTGCGCCAGATGGGCTTGCGTGTGGAAGCCGACGTTCGTCCTGACAAGATTGGCTACAAGATCCGTCAGGCCCAAATCCACAAGATCCCATACACGCTTGTCGTCGGTCAACGCGAACTACAAGAAGGCACTGTTTCCGTGCGCAAGTATCAGGCTGGGGATCAGGGGCAGATGGCCGTTGACGCGTTTGCAGCGCGGCTACGTGCAGAAATTGATGCCAAGGAATTGTTGGTGGAGCCGTAACAGCCTTGACGTTGTAGAGTCCTTTGGTTAAAATACACATGTTATAGTACGAAATTGAGTAAGCAGAAGCCTGCCGCTTCTCACCTGATCGGCATATGCTGACGGGTTCCTAGACAATGCGAGTCTTATCGATTGCACGTGAGTCGATGACTGGGCGCGTTTTACGCGGTCATCTAGGGAGCGCAGGCATATGTGTGCCTGCGCTTTTGTGTTGCGGTCCGGGTCGGATTTCATGGAGGTGACACCAGATTAGCAAAGAAGGGTATCAGGTAAACGAAGGTATTCGCGCTCGCGAAGTGCGCGTCGTTGACGCCGAAAACCAGCAGCTTGGCATTATGCCTTTGCGCGATGCGCTGCGACTGGCTGAAGAGCGCAATTTGGATCTTGTCAACGTCGCGCCCAACGCGAAACCACCTGTTTGCCGCATTATGGACTACGGCAAGTTCAAGTACGAGCAGAGCAAGAAGGAAAAGGAATCTCGTAAGAATCAAAAAGTTGTTCTGCTCAAAGAAGTCCGGATGACGCCCAATATTGACGAACACGACTTGAACGTCAAGCTCAAGAACGTCATCAAGTTTTTGAAAGAAGGTTCGAAGGTCAAGGTTTCTGTTCGGTTTCGCGGACGGGAAATCACGCACCAAAACCTCGGTCAGGAATTGTTGTTGCGGTTGGCTAAATCAGCAGAGGAACAAGCGATTGTCGAACGCATGCCGAAGCTGGAAGGCCGTCATATGGTCATGATTCTCGCGCCGCGACAGCCGAGTGCTTGACCTTTGCACAACCATCTACGAGAATGATCCGCCGGGATGCTGGCTAATCAATATTGGAGGACAGAAACGATATGGCGAAGATGAAGATGAAGTCGCACAGCGGTCTCAAAAAGCGCGTCAAGCGGACGGCGTCTGGCAAGCTGAAGCGCCCGCATGCGTTCGCGTACCACAAGGCTGAACATAAGTCGCCGAGCCGCAAGCGCCGCCTGCGGGGGACGACTTTGGTTTCGCCGAGCGACGTCAAGCGCATTAAACAGTTGGTCGCTTATAAATAATTGCTGGAGCATTGAACGTACCAGCGCCCGGCTCGTACGAGCGGGCGATCCATCTGAGGAGGATTTGCAACCATGGCACGTGTAAAAAGTGGTAAGGTGACGCGTCGTCGCCATAAGAAGATTTTAAAGCTCGCCCGCGGTTACCGCGGTTCGAAACATACGCTGTTCCGCACGGCGAAACAGCAAGTTATGAAGTCGTTGATGTACGCGTACCGCGACCGTCGGGTTCGCAAACGCGACTTCCGTCGCCTCTGGATTCAGCGCATCAATGCCGCAGCGAGATCGAATGGATTGTCTTACAACAAGTTCATGTATGGTCTGAAGCTTGCCGGCATCGAGGTGAACCGCAAGATGCTCGCTGATCTCGCTGTGACGGACGGCGCGGCATTCACGCAACTGGTCAACGTAGCACGCGAAAAGCTGAACGCCTGATGGCAGAGTCCCGGTCGCTGGCGACCGGGTCTTTTTCTCATGAGCGACCCGGACGGGAGGCGGTGGCGGCGTGTATATCGAATCGGTACATAATGAGCGTGTCCGACTGTGGAGTCAGTTGAAAACGAAGAAGGGCCGTGTAAAACACGGGCGGTTTCTCGCCGAAGGAAAGCGATTGGTTGCCGAACTGCTCGATAGTTCGTACGAAGTGGATGCCTTACTGTGGGATACCGGATCGGACGAACTTCCTTTGGCGTTGAGGGAGCATCCAAAAGCGCAAAATAAGTGGTTTGAGCTGTCTCCCAATGCGTTTGCTGCGGTTGCCGACACGACGACGCCGCAAGGAGTGATTGCCGTCGCTCATATTCCGCAGCCAACGCCGACCATCGGGGCTCGTTGCGTGCTGTTGGACGGCATCCAGGATCCGGGCAACGTTGGGACGCTGTTGCGGACTGCAGAAGCATTTGGATACACGGCTGTTTGTTGCGGCAGTCAAACGGTAGATCCATTCGCGCCCAAGGTGGTTCGCGCCTCGATGGGGGGCATGTTTCGACTTGCTTTGTACATAGAAGACAGCGTCAGCTTCATCGAACGCTGGCGCCGTTTGCACCCGGTAGGTCGCGTGGCCGTCGCGGCGGCTGAGGGATCGGACCCATGCTACGAGGCAAATCTGTGCGGAGACCGACTGGTGGTGATCGGCAGTGAGGCACAGGGAGTCAGCGCCACGGTTCGCGATCTCGCGGATATGACGATTGCCATCCCGATGGCTGGAGGTGCAGAAAGTTTGAACGCCGCCGTTGCAGGTAGCGTCCTTTTGTACGAGTCGTTTCGGCAAAGCCTCGACGGCAATCGCTTGTAGAAAGGAGCGTTTTGGCTTGCTGCACGTGTGGTCAGACATGTGGGCCGCGCCGCTCGTGGCGATGATTGTCGCCCAGTTGTTGAAGCCTGTGTTTGTGATGATCCAGATGCGGACTTGGGATTGGCGACAGGTGCGAAATTCCGGTGGCATGCCGAGCTCCCATACAGCCGCCGTGATCGCGCTCGCTGCTGAACTTTGGATGCATTCGGGGGGATCTGATCCCGTTTTGGGCATTGGCTTCTTTGTCGCTGCCGTCGTGATGTACGATGCGGCCGGCGTGCGTTGGCAAACAGGGCGGCAAGCAGCCGTGCTCAATCGCCTATTGCGCGATCTTCGCGGTCAACACCTGCTCGAACACAGTGGTGAAGACGGAGAACAGCGGCCACGCGATGTGGTGCCCAAGCCAAGCCCTGGCGAGCCGGTGGCCGGCATCCGACCTTTGTCTGTGGTGAGGATGCCTTGGTGGTTAATCGATTGGCCCGTGCTAAACGAACAGGTAGGTCATAAGCCAATTGAGATCCTAGGCGGCATCGTGGTCGGCGTGATCGTCGCGATCGCGTTGCATGGATAAGAGAAGCATTGTCGATGGCGTAACAGGTGTGTCGAAACGGTGGACTTTTTCTAATCCCATCTGCATATAGATTGGCTGAAACCGCCATGACAGGAGGGGATTTGTCCACCGTGGAAAAAACGCCGTCACAATGGCGCGTCTATCGATCTTATCACAGTCCGTTTGACCCATGTTCACCCCGTACAAGATACTTCAATGTTCCTCCTAATGTGTTACAGCCTTTTCAAACCAGTGCTCGCAAACAGTTTGCTCCACACGAGGCGCTTCGCAAGGGAACGTTGTGGCCCGAATACTACAGCCCGTATCCACCAGAGACGCGGGGAGGCGAAGCAGAATGAGCGAGACACCGCCGCAAATGCCAAAGGCCTATTACCAATACCTTCACGAATTGCAGTCTATTGATTTTGTCCTCTGTGAGTTGACGTTGTATCTCGATACACACCCAGAAGACGAGCAAGCACTTGCGCAATTCATTCAGTTCCAGAAGCGGAAGCACAATTTGATGACGCAGTTTGAAGCTGCATTCGGACCCTTGTATGAGTTTGGCGTCAGCCCCATTAGCGGCGGCAAATGGACGTGGTCGCAGACTCCTTGGCCATGGCAGGTCTAAGCAAAACTCGGTTTACACCGGCCACAACCATAGGGGGTGAAGGCTATCTGGATTTATGAAAAAAAGCTTCAGTATCCCGTTCGTGTGAGTAAGTGTGATCCGAAGCTCGCCAAAATGCTGATTGAGCAATACGGTGGCGCGGACGGTGAATTGTCCGCGGCCCTACGGTATCTGAATCAGCGCTACTCGATTCCGGATAAGGTCATCGGGCTGCTAACGGACATCGGGACAGAGGAATTTGCTCATCTCGAAATGATTGCAACGATGGTCTATAAGTTGACCAAAGATGCAACACCAGAGCAATTGCGGGCAGCGGGTTTGGCTGATCACTATGTCAATCATGGCCACGCACTGTTTTACCATGATGCCGCAGGAAATCCGTGGACGGCGACTTACATCCAAGCCAAGGGCGATCCTATTGCCGATCTGTATGAGGATATCGCTGCTGAAGAAAAGGCGCGCGCCACATATCAATGGATTATCGATAACACGGACGATCCGGATATTGTGGACAGTTTACGGTTTTTACGGGAACGAGAGGTGGTGCACTCACTCAGATTTCGCGAAGCGGTCGAAATTTTGAAGGAGTACAACAGCACGAAGAAGATGTTTTGAGCGAATGGGCCGCCCCAGAGTTTGCGCGAAGTAGGGGCGGCTGGTGGCGGCCAAGAGGAAACTTGGTACACGGTATCGGAGAGGACTTGATGATACTTATTCCATGCGATATGGATAACCATACCAGTAAATGAATACAGCCGCCCGAGGAAACGTAGAGTTACAGCCAGTATACTGTGGTAAAAAGAAATGACACGCATATGAGGTAAAAGACGAGCCTGTATTCTGCCGACTTGACTTCCTGTTTCAAATTCCCACTACCCATAAATGGGTTCTTCGAATGTTCCTTGTATCTGGAACGCCTTTTGGTAGAGCGTTTTGCAGGTTCATAAGTCCTCGTGGGGCACAGGATTTCAGGACACGAAAAAGGGATTTACTCCAACTTCGAGAAGATTTCAAGCGACCTAACATATAAATTTCCCCAAAGATAAGTCCACTTGTATCTTATCTAAAATTCACTGTATGAAGAGTGGCTAGAAATCAAATCCAGTGAATGACTTGAACTGTTCTTTTCTACTCCGGATCTTCAGCCATATCCCGCAAAGTTACGGGGTTCATCATCCCAGGGTGCAAAGCCTATCAGCCGTGAAGGGGATTTTGCGACAAGCGTTTGTGTAACTAGGTTGGAATCTCTTCAAGCGGAGCGGCGAGCAATGCTGATTAGCGAGCTGCGGTTCTGATACCAAATGCGGATTTCGTTTAGATGAATCCACACCGTCAATTGCTACACTCCGACAATTATTCAAGGATGTAGTTGATAAAGATCTCGCCAAGGTACTTTTCATTGAACTGGTCAGCCAGTGCGAAATTCTAAAATCGATGGAAGTAATCCCTCCAATTTACAAGGCGGCAGTTGGTGTCTATCAAAACGAAGCAACCGAATTTACGTAGCCAAGCAACGGGTAACGCCAACTAGGGTGCCAAGTACGACACGTTTGGGAACAAGCTTACGTGGTTTGAGTGCAGAGGATGCCAAAAGCGAACTTCTGATTGCTTTTGACGTAACATCTGCCAACGTATACGACGGCGAAATGCTTATGCCGCTCATGAAGGAAATCCACAAGCGTAACTGGCGATTCCATTCGTTATGATGGACGCCGTTATCACAAGGTGAAAAAGTATGGATCCGCTCGTCAGTACGGTGCACAGGCTATCATCGCATTGAATAAACGAGGCAAAAAGGAATCTCCCGTGGCCTCGCATTCGACGGAACGCCCCATTGCTCGATGGGATACGGCATGGTGTATTGGGGTGCTGACGGCGAATGGCTGAAGTTCCGTTCCCCGCATGCCGTAGACAAAGTAGACTGTCTGCTCCGGATGGAAGCTTGTCCTAATTCCAACCACGGCATGGCGATAGGAAGAGCATCGACGAAGGCGTCCGTCGTAACTCGAATCCTCACCGAAACACACGGATTGAAAACAACAGTATCACGAGCGAGCATCCGTTGAACGTTGCAATCCGCGGCTGAGAAAGAACGTCTCACGGTGAACGACGCGTAGAAGGTCACGACCCACGTATAAATCAACGCCGTTGTTCTACTGGCGGCCGCTTTGGCAGTCAGTACGGCCAAGCGACAGACGAGGAGCGCCTAAGCCATCCAGCAGTTTGCTTGCAATGGCATTACACGCATCGTGGCGATTATGTCCTGCTCTCACAAATTGTAATACCAATCTGCCGGTGCGGTATCAGATCGTTTTTTGATTTGATCGAATCGTCCATTCTGCAAAAGGCTCAGAAAAAAGTTAACGTGTTTTTCCTATTAAGGGTGTCCATGGTGGTTACTACATCAACGATGATCAGTCGTACTTTTTGGAACAAGATTGCAACGCTTTGTTCTTATGTTGTAGAAGCCAGTTTCTGTAACATCGCTCGTACAATCTCCTGGGACGAGAAAACAGGGGGTTGTAGCGAATGCGCATCAGTGGTATGTTGAAAATGAAAAATTCAAATATTCAGCGGGAGCTCGGCAAACCGGGCTGAGAGGGCGACTGTGGTTGCCGACCGTCAACCTGATCTGGATAATGCCAGCGTAGGGAGTTTATCTGACATCCAGGTATATCTATGTCATGTAGGTATATCTATGTTTAGGTGTAGACCGCCGCGAGTATATCCGGCGGTCTTTTTAAGTTGGCAGAACTTGTAGGCCCGTTCTGATTGAAGGAGGCAAACGTCATGTCTAATGATATTAAATTTTTTCCAGGCAGCAGAAAGGTGTATGTTAATGGATCACGACCTGATATACGTGTTCCTATGCGGGAAATCGTGCTGTCTCCTACTTCCGGACGATTTGGCGACCAAATCAACGAACCGATACGTGTCTACGATACGAGTGGGTTATACACTGATTCGGATGTGGTTACGGACATTCGTGCGGGGTTGCCAGCTATTCGACTTCCATGGATTATGGAACGTGAGGATGTGGAGGAATACGAAGGGCGCAAAGTATTACCAATCGATGATGGATTGAAGGATTCAACTAAACAAGCCACTCGTGAGGTGTTTACTGGTTTGACACGCAAACCGCTTCGCGCCAAGCCGGGCCGCAATGTGACCCAAATGCATTATGCTAGACAGGGAATTATCACACCTGAAATGGAGTTCGTTGCAATCCGGGAAGGGGTGGATCCTGATTTTGTACGCCTAGAAGTGGCTGAAGGTCGGGCCATCATTCCTTCGAATATTAATCATCCTGAATTAGAGCCTATGATTATTGGCCGTAACTTTCATGTGAAGATCAATGCTAACATTGGTAATTCAGCAGTTGCGTCATCCATTGAAGAAGAGGTAGACAAGATGAAATGGGCGACCCTTTGGGGTGCCGATACAGTCATGGATTTATCAACAGGTAAAAATATACATACAACTCGTGAGTGGATTATACGCAATTCCCCAGTCCCAATTGGAACGGTACCCATTTACCAGGCGTTAGAGAAGGTTGGGGGTGAAGCTGAGGCTTTAACATGGGAAATTTATCGTGATACCTTAATTGAACAGGCGGAGCAAGGAGTGGACTATTTTACCATTCATGCAGGCGTGCTACTGCGTTACATTCCGCTCACTGCGAAGCGCGTTACAGGAATTGTATCCCGTGGTGGTTCCATCATGGCTGCATGGTGCTTAGCACATCATCAGGAAAACTTTCTTTATACACACTTCGAAGAGATCTGTGAAATTATGAAGGCCTATGATGTGGCATTTTCGTTAGGGGACGGGCTTCGTCCGGGATCTATCGCAGATGCAAACGACCAGGCACAGTTTGCCGAGCTTGAGACGTTGGGTGAGCTCACTAAAATTGCTTGGGAGCATGATGTGCAGGTCATGATTGAAGGGCCTGGGCACGTTCCCATGAATAAAATCAAGGAAAATATGGATAGACAGTTAGAAGTTTGTAACGGAGCTCCATTCTACACCCTAGGTCCCCTTACTACGGATATAGCACCAGGATATGATCACATCACTTCTGCAATTGGGGCAGCAATGATTGGCTGGTTTGGGACAGCAATGCTTTGTTATGTAACTCCGAAGGAGCATCTTGGGTTGCCAAATAAAGATGATGTGAAGGAGGGTGTCATCGCTTACAAAATTGCAGCCCATGCCGCCGACTTGGCAAAGGGGTATCCAAATGCACAGCAGCGCGACGACGCTTTGTCAAAAGCAAGATTTGAATTTCGCTGGAAGGACCAGTTTAATCTTTCTTTAGATCCTCAGCGTGCAATCAAGTTTCACGATGAGACACTTCCTGCTGAGCCTGCAAAGACAGCACATTTTTGTTCCATGTGCGGACCAAAATTCTGTAGTATGCGAATCACACAAGATATCCGGGAGTACGCCAACGAAAAAGGACTTACTATTGAAGCGGCTATCACCACAGGAATGGACGAAAAATCGCAAGAGTTTCGGCGAGCAGGTAGCCAGATCTATCAAGGATAGTTTACATTCATGAAGTGCTTGCTAGATAAGCCTCCTTGTTCCGTCTAGTTAAGTCAACTGCAGATGACTATCAGCCCCCGATGCTCGAATAAAGCGTGTCAAGCATCGGGACCTTTTTCATGTATGGAATGTTGCGTTGCGAGAAGAGCGAGATTTGACGTTAATTCGTTTCATTGCTATGAAAGTGGTGTACAGTTAATCGGCAAGACGGTTTGTACTGACGATGTAGGCCACTATTGGTTATTCTTTGCTAGTATGTCCGGCAAATAGTCAAATTCAGGTCTCGCTGGCCAACTGTTCATTACGACAGTGCGCTCCCTCACGGCCGGGAAACAGCAGCGAAACTCGGAATTTACATGGAGGCTTGGCGTATGCGTCTCAGCAAGGTGCCTTGCGCTTATTGTTCAGGTTGTGAATCCTCAAAAATAAGGCCTGCCGATTCCAAGTGCCGATCTTTGAAGTTTCAAATTCCTTGAGGACGCGTGTAGAGGTAAAGATCGTTCGTCTTTACTGAGGAGCTTCCGTGACTAATCGGTAGCCAACGCCTGGTTCGGTGACGATTCGCCACGGGCGAGTGGCATCATCTTCAATCTTTTTGCGCAAGTGCCCAATATACACACGTAGATAGTGCGCGGCATTGTCTGGATCGATATCTCCCCAAACCTGGCGCAGCAATTGGCGCTGAGTGACCACCTTGCCCGCATGCTGAGCGAGCACCTTGAGTAGATCGTATTCAATTGGCGTAAGCCGCACTGGAGCGCCGTAAAGTTCCACACGACGCTCGGCAAGATTGATCGTGAGTCCGCCCGCGTCAATTACAGGTTCTATATCTCCTTTGGCTGCA
This sequence comes from Alicyclobacillus hesperidum subsp. aegles, assembly GCF_027923525.1. NCBI lineage: Bacteria > Bacillati > Bacillota > Bacilli > Caryophanales > Alicyclobacillaceae > Alicyclobacillus > Alicyclobacillus hesperidum. Next base: position 192,052 of record NZ_BSBJ01000009.1, read on the forward strand.
TGCCGTAAGGCCACGCGGATGCGAGCTAATAGTTCACCCATACCAAACGGCTTGACGACATAGTCGTCCGCCCCAGCGTCTAACGCAGCAATTTTGTCTTGCTCTGCATCACGTACGGTGAGCATGATAACAGGAATGCGAGACCATTCGCGCAAGCGAAGCAACACGTCAATACCCTCCAGGTCCGGCAGGCCCCAATCGATCACCGCCAAATCTGGTCGCTTCGTGCTTGCTTCGATGAGTGCTTGTTCTCCCGTTTCTGCCTCTAGCACTTGGTAACCGTGTCCCTTTAAAGCGAGATGCATGAGTCTTAAAATAGCATGTTCATCGTCTACCACGAGAATCTTCGCACCTTGACTCAACGTCTCTGTCCTCCTCTTTCAGGGCGTCCCGCGCCGCCAATCGGATAATGAATGCCGTCCCTTGGTTCAATCGTTGGATTGTAATCGTACCCCCATGTGCCTCGACCATGGCTTTTACGATGGCAAGGCCAAGACCCGTTCCTGGAACACGATCTGTCTTTCGACTCCGATAAAACTTGTCGAATATGCGCTCAATTTCATCTTCATCGATCCCCACGCCATAGTCACGCACTGAAATCACCGCGTCCCCCTCTTCTGTGGAGATGGAGATCTCAATCGGTGAGCCTTTCGGCGAATACTTAGCTGCATTGGAAATCAGGTTGACGAGGGCCTGTTGGAAAAACATTTCGTCTACCTGGACAACTGGAGCATGTTCTGGGGCATTTACATGAACCGGATGATGTTGGGTCAGTTCAGTAACCTCGCGAAGCGCGCTTTGCACTGCATCCGCCAAATCAGTCGGCCGCTTAGCAAGCGTCATCATCCCACTTTCGATACGTGCCATACCAATCAAATTTGTCACCAGTCGATTCATGCGTAGAGCTCCGTCGCGGATGGTGCGCGTGAGTTCCGTTCGATCTGTATCGTCAAGGACCGCTGCTTCGTCGGCCAACGCGTCGGCGGCACCAAGCATGGTCGTAAGGGGCGTGCGCAATTCATGCGAAATCGAATTCATGAGCGCTGTGCGCAGTCGCTCTGATTCAGCTGCAATTTCCGCTAACTTTGCACGCTCCTGTGAAGCGATTCGGCTGACCGCGATAGCCGTAAGGTTCGCCGTTGCACGCAGGATGTCGAGCATCTCGCCGTGCGTGGCGAGGCGGAACTGGCCCGGTTCACCTACAATGAGCGCCCCAAACACTTCGCCCTTGTCTCGGACTGGGATATATACGAAGGCCGCTTGTCGGTGTGATTTGGATCCGAAACTCACCAAATTGCCATGCCGAAGGACCCAGTCCAATACATGACGGTCGATCACGGGATCGCCAGCATCTCCGTCCGGTGCGTACAGATGAATGCCATCCAATTTCACCAGTGCCAAGTAAGCGTGTGTTTGAAGAAGATCGCGGATTTGGGCGAGCACAGTCTCAATGACACCGGCTTCGTCGGCCTCCGCAGTTAGCGCTCGGCTCATGTGAAATAAGGTTTGGGCGACACGTGCTCGGTGACTCGCTTCCTGTGCTCGTCGGCGCATGTTCGACGCCAGACCCGCCGTAGTGATGGCCACTACCAAAAATACAGCAAATGACACCAGGAAGCGCAAATCGCCAACTGCATAACTAAAGATGGGCGGTACAAAGAAAAAGTCGAATGACATGAGTCCGAGACACGCAGCGAACACACCTGGCCAAAGTCCGAATATGCCAGATGCAATCAGCACCGGGATTAAGTACAGGATCGCAATGTTCACGCGATCGAACCGGAAGTCTGGGAAAAACATGATTCCTGTCAGAAGACCGTCCATAGCGCAAACCACTAAATAAGCCCACCACCAACGATTGGGGCGCGCTCGAGTAAATGCGGTTGGGCTTCGCGACGCGTCCTGCATCCAAGTCGGCCACGCAAGGCGTAATATTTGCCATTTCGGCGTGAAGCGCACGGTAATCCACTCCGTAAGGCGTCCAGACCCGCCGGCGATTTACGTTTTCTTCGTCTAGCTTAGCGTCAGGTGTTTTCAATGCCAACAATTTTTATGGATTTTTTACACGATCGGCCACCATTCCTCACCCGAAACCTCACACGTCGATGGCTAGACTGTGATGTGTCGTGCAAAGGAGGGGAGCAAGTGCCGGACATCATTTCAATTGCGTTGTTTCTCGCCACGTTTGCCACGCTTTACGGTATTCATCGTTATTTTGATAGGACCTAAAGGGGGATGCACATGTGGTTTTTGCTGGTGTTATCAGTGGCAGTCATGGGCTACTTAGTGTACGGGATGTTTCATCCAGAAAAATTCTGACCGGCCTGATGGGCGGTTACTTCACGGGGTTTGACATATTGAGCTGAGGTGAATGACGGAAAGGAGGCGGTACCCATGACGGCAATCGGAGTGATTGCAATTGCAGTCGTGGTCTTTGCGATCCTGTTGTGCGCTTGGCCACTTGGCAGATACATCTTTCGAACGTTTGCAGGGGAACGGACATGGGTAGATCCAGTTGTCAGACCTATTGAACACGCGTTATTCAGATTGATTGGCGTGAACCCGGACGTAGACATGGACTGGAAGGCATACCTTCGGGCGATGATGGCCTCAAACTTGATTATGGCACTTTTTGCGTACGGTGTGTTTCGGTTGCAGAACTTCTTACCACTGAACCCGGCGCACATTCCAGCTATGCCTCCGTATCTGGCGTTTAACACGGCGGCAAGCTTTATTACGAATACAAATTGGCAGAATTACGCAGGCGAACAATCGTTGTCGTACCTTGGGCAGATGATTGGTATCACATTCCTACAGTTTACTTCAGCGGCAACGGGACTTGTGGCAGCGATGGCGTTTTTGCGTGGAATGAGTAGACAGAAGACAAATTCGCTCGGGAATTTTTGGGTTGATCTCGTCAAGGCACATACACGACTTCTTTTGCCACTGGCCCTGATTTTCGCCATCTTGTTAATGGCGCTAGGGGTTCCCGAGACGTTATCAGGACCGGCAGTCGTACACACATTGGCAGGCAGCATGCAAACCATCGCACGTGGGCCCGTGGCAACACTTGAGGCAATCAAACAGCTTGGGACGAACGGTGGAGGGTTCTTCAATGCCAACTCGGCGCACCCATTCGAGGATCCAAATGTATGGACATGTATTCTTGAAATCATTGCCATGGGTTTGACCCCGACGGCACTCGTTTTTACTGCTGGCCACTTCCTGCATAGTCGTCGTATTGCAATTGTACTATGTACGTTGCTCAGTGCCATTCTTCTCATCGGTGCTTATGTCGTGTACGCGTATGAGGCGGCAGGGAATCCCATTCTCGCGCACGCCTTAGGGGTCCATGGTCCTAACATGGAAGGAAAAGAAGTTCGCTTTGGGTTGCCATTGACCAGCCTCTTTGTAGCGAGTACCACCGCCTTCACAACGGGAGCTGTGAACGCGATGCACGATAGCCTGATGCCAGTAAGTGGCATGGTCCCACTATTATTTATGATGTTCAACCTGATTTTCGGCGGCAAGGGTGTTGGCTTGCTCAACATTTTGATGTTTCTTATCATCTCGGTTTTTATCTCGGGACTTATGGTGGGTCGTACGCCAGAGATTTTCGGGAAAAAAATTGAAGCACGCGAAGTGAAGCTCGCTACGGCAGCTATGCTTGTGCACCCGTTTGTCATTCTCGTTCCTACAGCTATTGCTATGGCACTTCCATCAGCACGAGCTTCGATGACCAACCCAGGCCTGCACGGTTTCTCAGAGATTCTGTATGCTTTCACATCGGCTGCAGCCAACAACGGCTCTGCATTCGCAGGGTTAAATGGCAATACGCCGTTTTACAACATTGCCTTGGGCTTGGTGATGCTATTTGGCCGTTATGTGTCCATTATTGCCATGCTCGCGATTGCAGGGGCGCTTGCAACCAAGGCGCGTATTCCGGAGACTTCCGGGACGCTCAAGGTGGATACATTCGCTTTTGGCTATGTGTTCGTTGCCGTATTTATTATCGTCGGTGCACTGACGTTTTTCCCATATCTCGCTCTTGGCCCCATCGGCGAACAATTGCAGCTCGCGTGAAAGGAGAGTTCTCATGGCACGCTCAGGTATGTTTGAACGCGCGTTGTTGTTACGCGCTTGCGCCGAATCTCTCGCGAAGATGGATCCTCGCGTGCTCGTTCGCAATCCAGTCATGTTTGTAGTCGAGATCGGTATGGTTGTAACACTCGCACTGACCGTAGATCCACGACTGTTTGGTTCGTCTGTTCATCCTGGTGGCGTTGGTAATGCGCGGCTCTACGATCTCACCGTCACTCTTATTCTCTTGATCACTATTCTTTTCGGAAACTTTGCAGAGGCCCTGGCTGAAGGCAGAGGTAAGGCACAGGCAGAGGCTTTGCGTCGTACAAAGACGGAACTCATGGCGGTTGTTCAACGCGGGGATGTATATCAGGAGATTCCGGCTTCCGCTCTGCGCAAAGGTGACGTGGTAAAGGTTGTGGCTGGGGAGCTTATCCCAGCCGACGGCGATGTGATTGAAGGGATGGGGAGTGTCGACGAATCTGCCATCACAGGTGAATCTGCGCCGGTGATTCGTGGTGCAGGGGGAGATTTCAGTTCGGTCACCGGTGGTACAAAGCTTTTATCGGACGAGCTCATCATCAGGGTTAGTGCCAATCCAGGAGAGACATTTCTCGACCGGATGATTTCACTTGTAGAAGGTGCATCACGTCAGAAGACGCCAAACGAAATTGCGTTATCCGTATTACTTGCTGGGTTGACACTTATTTTCCTAATCGTGATCGACTGCCTGCCGCCCATCGCACGCGCACTTGGTGCCCATATGGACGTAGCGACGTTGGTGGCGCTACTCGTGTGCTTGATTCCCACTACCATTGGTGCACTGTTATCCGCCATTGGTATTGCGGGCATGGACCGTGTGATTCGGTTTAATGTGATTGCCAAGTCAGGTAAGGCCGTCGAAGCAGCAGGTGATGTGAATACACTCATTCTCGACAAAACAGGTACTATCACCATTGGTAATCGGATGGCGGCTGCGTTTTTACCGGTTCAAGGACAAACGAACCGCACTTTGGCGGAAAGCGCCGCACTTTGCTCACTGTTTGACGAGACACCGGAAGGGCGTTCCGTCGTCGAATTGGCTCAAAGTGTAGGTGTGACATTTCGGCGTGAGGAGTATTCAAACACACGCAACGTTGAGTTTTCAGCCGACACGCGCATGTCCGGTCTCGATTTGACGAATGGTACAAGGCTGCGGAAGGGTGCGGCAGATGCCGTGAAGCGGTACGTAATTGAACAGGGAGGAGATATTCCTCGTGATCTCGATGAGATTGTCGAAAGGGTGGCCAAAGAAGGTGGAACGCCGCTTGTTGTCGTGGAAAATGACAAAATTCAAGGCGTGATTTACCTAAAAGATATTGTCAAACCAGGAATTCGTGAGCGGTTTAAGGAACTGCGCGAAATGGGTATTCGCACCGTGATGTGCACTGGCGATAATCCATTGACTGCGGCGACAATTGCACGTGAGGCAGGAGTGGATGAATTCGTAGCTGAGGCGAAACCTGAGGACAAGATGCGCTTAATCCGCCGTGAGCAGGAGCAGGGTAGATTAGTAGCAATGTCTGGAGATGGCACGAACGACGCCCCGGCACTTGCGCAGGCTGATGTCGGACTCGCGATGCAAAGTGGGACGCAGGCGGCGAAGGAAGCAGCAAACATGGTCGATCTCGACTCGGATCCTACAAAACTCATCGAGATAGTATCAATTGGAAAGCAGCTTCTTATCACGCGTGGGGCCATTACCACATTTTCTATCGCAAATGATGTGGCAAAGTATTTCGCCATCATACCAGCGATGTTTACAAGCTTTATTCCGGCGCTTGGTGTGCTGAATGTGATGCATCTGTCGAGTCCGAAGAGTGCAATTCTATCGGCTCTTATCTTCAATGCCATAATTATTCCACTGCTCATTCCGCTTGCCATGCGGGGGGTAAAGTACCGTCCAACGAGTGCAATGAGCCTGTTGATGCGAAATCTTGTTTTGTACGGTTTAGGTGGCGTACTGGCTCCGTTTGTCGGTATCAAAATCATTGACATGATTCTCTCAGCTTGCGGTATGGCTTGAAGGGAGTGGGTTAGTGTGATTAATGTGTTGCGCAGTTTGCGTTTTACTGTAGTGTTCGCGGCATTACTGGGGATTGTGTACCCGTTTGTCGGTGTGGTAGTCGGTCGTATCGCTTTTCCTTGGCAATCGCAAGGGAGTCTTGTGCAAGTAAATGGTCGCGTGGTTGGATCGGAGCTTATTGCCGAGGCATTCCCGCAACCGATGTGGTTTCAGGCGCGTCCATCAGCTGTTAATTACAATGCAAGCGGATCGGGGGGATCGAATCTTGGCCCGACAAATCCGGAACTTGTAAAGGAGGTATCGAAGAATCTGAGGACGGTATTAAAACAAAACCCAAGCTTATCCGTTGCAGAGATACCTACGAGTATGGTTGAGTCCTCGGGCTCGGGCCTGGATCCGGATATCACTCTCAAGGATGCGTATGACCAGATTCCGCGAATCAGCGATGCAACCGGCCTGTCGCAAGCGTGGTTAAAGACGCTCGTTCAACGCAAGGCGTCCGCTCCGGCACTTGGTCTGTTCGGTGAGCCTATGGTGAACGTAATAGAACTAAACTTATCGATTTGGGGGGCTTTGCACACTGGAAAACAGGCGGGGAGCGGGAAATGACAGAAGAGTTTCGCGGAGCCAGCGGTATAGGCGGGGGGATGGCTCGCCGTGGTCGTTTGCGTGTGTTTATTGGGGCAGCACCAGGGGTGGGTAAGACTTACACAATGCTAAACGAAGCACATCGGATGTTTCGAGAAGGCACAGACGTCGTAGTTGGATTCGTGGAAACTCACGGACGCAAAGAGACGGAGAGATTACTCCAAGGACTAGAAGTCATACCGCCGGCGATGTTGCAAGTTGGTCACGCGACGTTTAAAGAGCCGGATCTACACGCCATTTTGCTACGAAATCCGGACGTCTGCTTAATTGACGAGTTGGCTCACACGAATCCCCCAGGCGCGCGCCACAGGAAACGGTTTGAGGACGTGATTTATCTGCTACAACATGGGATCTCGGTGATGACGGCGGTGAATGTGCAGCATCTCGAATCGGTCCGGAACAAAGTGCAGAGAGAATTGGGATTGCGAGTCCGCGAAGTGGTACCAGATTGGTTCTTCCGCGAGGCGGATGAGGTCACAGTAATAGATGTTACGCCAGAGACGTTGCGCCAACGCTTGAGAGATGGCGAGATCTACCCTCTCGATAAGCTAGATACGGCGCTGAATCACTTTTTTCGATTGGATCGCTTGGCATGGTTGCGCCAAATGTCACTTCGGGCTGTGGCGGACGACGTCGAGGAACGTCTGGAGAATTCGTACGAACGTAAGACTATTCCTGGACCGGTTGGGGCGAAAGAGGTGGTCGTGGTGTGCGTCAGTCATCTGGGACGTGCCGAAGCACTCATCGAACGTGGAAGGCGGATGGCTTTACGCATGAAGGGGGATCTCTATGTGGTCTACGCTGCAGAAACGGACGAGGACCGAATGACGGAGAAAGCCCGAGCCGAAGTAGAGGCGTTGCGTCGATTGGCTGAATTGCATGGAGCGGAATGGGTGCTTGAGCCAAAGCGGGATCGGCCAGTAGGAGAGGTTATTCTGCAGGTGGCGAGGCGTTTAAACGCCACGCAGGTCGTGTTGGGACAGCCTCACAAGGGTGCGTCTGCACGTCGGCTTATGAGTTGGCAACATCCAGTTCAGTACTTGCTCCGTCGGCTGAAGTACGTCGACTTACGTATTGTTGGTTGGCAACAGTTATCTCCCGAGGCGATTTTGCAACGGAATTTGGCAAGCGAGCGTGTTGTACGGGAGCGCAAGCTTCCAGGCAAGTTGATCATCCATGTCGGTGCTGCACCGGGGGTTGGCAAGACGTATCGCATGTTGCGAGACGCCCACGATTGGAGGGCACGAGGTGTTGATGTTGTTATTGGCCATATTGAGACGCATGGCCGGAAGGAGACAGAGGAGCAGATTGGTGATTTAGAGCGCATACCGAAGCGGTTAATTGAGTACAGTGGAAGGGTGTATGAAGAGCCGGATCTTGCATCGATTTTAGCACGGCGGCCACAGATTGTGCTAATGGATGAATTAGCGCATACAAACGCTCCGGGAAGTGTCTTTAAGAAAAGGTACCAGGATATCCTGTATTTATTAGAGAACGGCATTGATGTCGCAACAGCCGTAAATGTGCAACATATTGAGAGTCTAAAGGATCGTATTGAGCATATCACCGGCGTAACGGTACGGGAGCGAGTGCCGGATTGGTTTGTGAAACTTGCATCGGAATTGAAGCTCATTGATATCAGTCCCGAAACGCTCATAGAACGGTTGCGAGAAGGCAAAATCTATCCTTCTGACAAGGTTGAGCGTGCGCTTAACCATTTCTTTCAGCCGGCACATTTAGCGGCGCTGCGCGAAATCGCCTTGCGCGAGGTTGCCGACGTTGTCGATGGCCCGCTCACTTCTCCGCCACAGGCGGATCCTGAGCGTATATTGGTGTGTGTGAATTATCGTCCTCATTCCGAGGCGCTTGTTCGGCGTGGCTGGCGCATTGCTGATCGCCTTCAAGCGCAACTCTACGTATTGACGGTGCAAACTGAATTTCCCCTGTCAAGTCAGAATGAGCGCGATTTTGCCGCAGTGCGGGAGCTTGCTGAGCAGTTTGGTGCAACATTTCTAATTCGTCCTGCTCTGAATAAGTCGGTAGGGCAGGTCATTGTCGAAACAGCGACAAGCGGGCAAATTTCGCAGATTGTCATGGGGCAGTCAATAAATCGGGGGGGAGGTTTGCTTTTTACGCATCGACCCATTGCCTATGTCCTTAATCGGGCAGCATTCGTCGACCTGCATATCGTCGCTTACGCGGATCGAGCGTCCTCGTCTTAGGACAGTGGTGGGGAATGGAACCGGTGAAATCGCATAATTCGCATATCAAATTCAGATTTTATGTACCATAAAACCCCATTTCACCCCCAAGATTCACTGATGACTTCCCGTTGATTAGACCAATCCTAGAGCCGCCCCAGAGTTTGCGCGAAGTAGGGGCGGCTTAGTCATTCATGCCCTTTCCCTCCAGTATCTTATCTACATACTTCTCAATTCTAGAGGTGCGCGTCTTCGACTGTTTGGGTTGTGCAAAATAGAGCAGATACGCACGTTGGCGACCTGGGGTCAGGTTCCCAAAGGCATCTTTCAGTTCAGGACACTCCTCAAACTTGGCTTGGAGTTCCTCTGGGATTGGGAAGTCCTCGGTTTTCTTGCGCTCGACTTGAAGACCAGCCTTCTCCACTTCGATAGCTCTTTGAATATAATCTTTGAGCACGTCTTCCATGGCCCTGATATCTTGAGTGGTCGTAAAACGAACTTGTCGTGTCGATTGTACGTTTTCGGTTTGCTGCACGAGAATCTGATTGGGATCAGGCAGTAGCGCTCCTTTAAAAAACAAAAACGCGCAATACTCTTTAAACCCATGCATGAGCACGATGTTCTTTCCTTGTTTGGTATAGCAAGGCCAGCCCCATTTGAGTTCTTCGGATAGATCACAATCTAGGGCGATGGATCGCATTGCGGTGAACTCTTCTTTCCAGGTCGTCAGCCTTTGAAAAAAGGAGTCTACCTTCGGATTGGTTATGCGTTGGTCCGTCATGAATTCTCCTTCTCGGTAAGGGACATCTTGAGTGAGTTCATTATACTGAAAGGATGCTTATCGGGGAAGCGAATGACATCGCTGTGGGAGAACGAAGGCTGTCTGCTTTGTTTGATACAGACAGCCTGGGTACAGGTGAGAGTGGGCACTGTACTTCAAGAGGTTATAGCATGGTGTTTAAACCGTCATTTTGAGTACGCTGCTTAAAGTGTTCTGAGTAATGCTTTTGCTGTTTGCTGAACCCAGTCGGTTGTAACGACATCATCTGTGTTCAGTCTCTCGACCTTGGCACTTGTCATATCGACATACAGATGTTCCCCAATCAAGCGCGCTTGTTCGTCGTACGGCCAGATAAAGGCTTGCTTGGTTGTATAGTGATAAAAGGCATCGGGATCTTCTGTTTGCACGCCGAAGTCGCGTAGAATGTGACCCGTCGCAATGAAGTGGAATGTTAACTCATCCGCAAGTCCCCAGTCGGCAACTGCGATTTGATCGTCGGAGTTCCACATGACGAACTGTTGCGCACTCGTATAGAAATCGACAATAGCTTGCTTGCCTCGTAAAACGATGGGAGTGCCCCAGTTGATCCGATATACAGGTTCCTCGACCATCATATCAGGTGCGACAATTTGCTCAAATTCACCCGCCATTTCCAAGTAAACATGACGTCGATAGTTTTCAAGAATTCTGCGATGATGCGCGTGTTGCACGGTTTGCAGTAGATTGGTGACTGGATTCATCGCCTCGATAATCTGCTGTTGAAATATCTCGCAGAGCCCCATGATTCATTCCTCCAAACGCGCTGGTGGGCAGAGTTCAATTGCTTGATAGAGGCATATGCATGGCGTTGATTTGCAATGCTTGGAAGTAAGGGACAGGTTTGACGCTGCCCACAACTGGAGGGTGTCGCCAATGACTCCGAGGAAAAGTTTACGATGCAAAATTGGACATACTACACTCCAGATCCAAACGAAAAGGAGTTTATTCACTGGTGCCTTCCTTTGCCGATATCGAAACGACCCGCACAGCCTTATCCCATTTGCTGTACGAGTACTGGGTGAGCCATGAACTGTTTCGCTGGCAATGGTGGCTGTCCGTTGCATTATTGTTTGTACCATGGCTGGTATGGATCCGTTTTATGGATCCCCGTCGTTTGTTTGAGATGCTCGTATACGCCTCTTGCATTGGTGTTGTCGCCAGCATTCTGGACGTGATCGGCACCAACTTGGTGCTCTGGGGATATCGACAGCGGCTTGTCTGGTTTATGTATCCTCCTCTGCTGCCCATCGACTTGTCCATTATTCCGGTCACGTTCACGCTTGTATATCAGTTGTGCCCGACCTGGCCGAAATTTGTGGCTGTTGTCGCCATCATGGGAATTCTGGCTTCGTCGGTCGAACCTCTGTTTACATGGCTGGATATGTATCAGGCGTACCACTGGAGTCCGCTGTATTCCATTCCCATCTACATCCTATTGGCCAGCGGCGCAAAGTGGGGCGTGCAGAGATTGCTCTCCATTGAGGCAAAATCGCGGGGGAGGTAGCCAGATCGGCAATAAGACGACCACATAGGTGATGGCGGCTTGCCTGGGTGATATGGTTCAATGGGATCTGGGCAGCAGCATGCGGTGAGCGTATCACAAGGCTGCACGCTCGAAGAGGAGTCCGAGGAGGCAAGCCATGATTCAAGGAATCGGGCATGTGGCGTTAACGGTTGAAGATATGGAGGCATCGTTGCGCTTTTATTGCGATGTTCTCGGTTGCCATCGGGCATTTGACATCCATCGTGAAGATGGAACGCCATGGATTGTCTATTTGCGCTGTCCCGATGGGCGTTTCATCGAGTTATTTTATGGCGGTTCGGTGAAAACGCATTCGTCGCCGGATCGCATCGGGTTTGCACACCTTTGCTTTGAAGTCGACGATATCCAGCAAGTTGCCGAGGCCCTGCGTGACAAAGGTGCACCCCTAGACGTCGCGCCCAAACAAGGCCTGGACAAGAACTGGCAATGTTGGTCGCACGATCCGGACGGTAATCCAATTGAATTCATGCAACTGGATCCGGCATCCCCGCAGGCGGCTGCTCGAGCAGCTTTGGCAGGTGAGGCCCGCGTATGAAACCTTGTCTACATCCGTCGCTCGTCGACACAAACGAGTTGGAGGCCTATTTGGATCTCGCGGTACAGTGCGGTTATGAATGGGTGGACGTTCCACTCCATTGGCTTCACCAGGAAGTCGAGAAGACCAGTTCTTCCCGTGTCGAAGCGATGTTTCAATCGCGTCGCCTAACGCTTGCAAGCTTTGGCTTGCCGGTCGATCTGTACGCCGATGAGACCGACTATGTGCGCGATCTCGCTCTGCTGCCGGAACGGGTGGCTTTTGCCGTGGGCCTTGGCGCCGTTCGCTGCACCACATTTCTGTGGCCATCGATCGACGAGCGACCCGTCCCGTATGCTTCGCGCTTGGCTCGTCGCCTGCGCCAGTGCGCCGTCGCCTTGATGCCGCATGGGGTGCGTCTGGGCTTGGAATATGTCGGTCCGCATCATTTGCGGAATCGCGCGTATCCCTTTGTCCAGAATCTCGCGGAACTCGCTATATTTTTAGAAGCTGTCGGTGCTCCCAATGTCGGCTTTTTGATCGACAGTTTCCACTGGTACACCGCCGAAGAGTCGACGGACGATCTCGCTGCTCTAAAACCGGAACAGATTGTGCATGTGCATGTAAACGATGCGATCGAAGAGCCATCACTGGCGCATGATCAGCGGCGGTGCCTGCCGGGAGACGGGAGAATTCCACTCGCTCCGTTCCTGCGAGCGCTTTATGAAGCCGGCTATCGCGGACCGGTATCAACCGAAGTGTTGCATCAGGAGCCACTTGCCGGATCGAATGAAGAACGGGCACAGGCTGCGTTTGAACGCCTGACGCAGATGATTGCAAATGTGAAAGGGGATTGTTAAGTTGGCTGAAATCGGACTGCAACTGTACACATTGCGCGACTTGCTCGCATCGGACTTTGCGGGCACGCTGAAAAAGGTTCGCGATATCGGTTATCGCGTAGTTGAACTCCACACCTACGGCGGCTATACGCCTGCCAAACTGCGTGAGTTGCTCGATGATCTGGGCATTCGTGCTGTGTCTTGCCATGTTCCGCTTGTCCGCTTGGAAAGCGAGTTGGACAAGGTGGTCGAGGAAGCAAAGCAGATAGGGCTCGATTATGTCGTTTGCCCGTGGTTGCCTCCGGAGCGCCGACAAACGAAGGCGGATTACGACCAATTATTTGACATTTTGCGTCGCGCAGCGTCGACGCTGCATGAGGCAGGACTTCGTCTGGCTTACCATAACCACGATTTTGAGTTTCAGGTATTCGACGGCTCAACCGCGCTCGATACCCTGTTAAGTGGGCTTGCCGAAGATGGGGTACAGATGGAACTGGACGTCTACTGGGCACATCGTGCGGGATATAACCCGGTCGAATATCTGCAGCGTTATCGTGGACGCGCCGATTTGTTACACATGAAGGACGCCGACGGTGAAACGGGCGCGTTTGCAGAAGTCGGATCGGGCGTGCTCGACTGGTCTGCCATCATCGCAGCGGCCGAAGCGGCAGGTGTTCGCTATTATATCGTCGAACAAGATGTGTGTCCGGGGGATCCGCTTGCAGCCATTCAATCGTCCCTGGCGTTTTTACAGTCGCGCGTGAAAGCGTAACCACTTGATGTAGTTTCCTGCATGAAGGAGGATTCGTATGAAACTTGGCGTTTTTACCGTACTGTTTGGCAATATGTCGTTTTCTGAGATGCTTGATCACGTTGCCAAGGCCGGTGTCGATACGGTCGAGATCGGGACAGGCGGCTATCCGGGCGGTGCACATTGCGATCGCGCAGGGCTGCTCGCCAGCCCCGACAAGCGCAAGGCGTTCCTGGACGAGATTTCATCGCGGGGACTTTCCATCAGCGCGCTTAGCTGTCACTGCAATCCTCTGCACCCGGACGCGACGAAGCGGGAACTGGCACAGCGCGAGCTGCGGGAGACCATTGAACTGGCTGCACTGCTTGGCGTCGACACGGTGAACACCTTCTCGGGTTGCCCGGGTGAGTCGGAACACTCGCAAAATCCTGTGTGGGTCACCTGCCCGTGGCCGGAGGAGTTTTCTCAGGTACTAGACTGGCAGTGGAACGAAAAGGTCATTCCGTACTGGACCGAGATGAATACCTTTCTGAAAGAGCGCGGTGTGCGCGTCGCGATCGAAGCGCATCCAGGTTTTGTGGTCTATAACGCGGAGACGATGATTCGGTTGCGGCAGGCTTGCGGTGAGCAGATTGGCGTGAACTTTGACCCGAGCCACATGTTTTGGCAAGGCATTGACCCTGTTGAGGCGATTCATGCCCTTGCTCAACATAACGCCATTTTCCACGTGCACGCCAAGGATACTGGTTTCAATCGTCACAACGTCGCCGTCAACGGGGTACTGGATACCAAGCCGTACGCCAAAGAGAAGGAGCGTTCCTGGATCTTCCGCACGGTGGGCTATGGTCACGACAGCCAGACCTGGGTGGACATCATCAGTGCCTTGCAACTCGCGGGTTATGAAGGCGCTGTCTCCATTGAACATGAGGACAGCCTGATGTCGATTGAAGAGGGGTTCCAGAAGGCGGTCGACTTTTTAAAGCCGCTGATCATTCGCGAAAAATTGCAACAGATGTGGTGGGCATAAGGAGGAGCGTCAGATGGCGGACACATTGCGCGTAGGTATTGTGGGTGCCGGTGGGATCGCACAACAGGTGCACATTCCGAACTACCTGAAGTGCGGAGATAAAGTTGAAATTGTAGCGATTTGCGACGTCGCATTCGAGAAAGCCCAGGAAGCCGCAGAAAAATTTTCGATCCCGAACGTGTACCACACGGTCGATGAGATGCTGGCAGGGACCAAGCTCGATGTCGTGAGCGTGTGCACACCGAACAAGTTCCACAAAGATGCGTCGATCGCGGCCCTGAATGCAGGATGCCACGTCTTGTGTGAAAAGCCACCGGCGATGACGGTGGAAGAGGCTCAGGAGATGGCAGATGCCGCGAAGCGGGCCGGGAAATTTCTCTCGTATGGATTTCACTACCGCCATTCGAAAGAAGTCGATACTTTAAAGCGCTTTATCGATGCAGGAGAGCTTGGCGACATCTACGCGGCGACAGCCATCGCGATGCGCCGGCGCGGCATTCCGGGGTGGGGTGTGTTTACCAACAAGGCACTGCAAGGCGGCGGTCCACTCATCGACATCGGTTGCCATATGCTCGATGCGGCGCTGTTCTTGATGGGCTATCCAGAACCGACGATGGTCTTTGGCGCGACATATCAGAAGCTGGGTACGCGCAAGGGCGTTGGCTTGCTTGGCGACTGGGACTATGAAAACTTTACGGTCGAGGACATGGCGCGCGGTTTCGTCCAGTTTGCCAACGGCGCGACGCTCGTCCTGGAGTCGGCGTTTGCAGCCAATGTCAAAATCCGTGACGAGATGAACGTCAAGCTGATGGGTGACGCAGGCGGAGCCAACGTCTTCCCACTGGAGATTTATCAGGAAAAGCACGGTGCGCTCATCGATGTCAGCCCAGCATTCCTTCCGGATATTTCGCCTTATGAGCGCGAGATCAAACGGTTCGTCGACGCATGTTTGGGTGGCGAACCGCCGCTTTCGACGCCGGAACAGGGCGTGAAACTGCAGCGGATTCTCAATGGTCTGTATCGATCCGCTGAACTCGGAGAAGCCGTGCGGCTGTAAGTCGGCCCAGGGGTATTGAAGGAGGATCGGCATGTCGAAACGGGCACTGAGAATCGGCATGATTGGCTATCAGTTTATGGGGAAGGCACACAGCCACGCGTTTCGCGATCTCGATTTTTTCTTCGATTTGCCTGTGACACCTGTGTTACAGGCAATCGCGGGCCGCAATGAAGAGGCGGTTCGCCAAGCGGCAGAGCAATATGGCTTTGCCTCTTACGATACGGACTGGCGTCGGCTCATTGAGCGCGACGACATCGACGTGATCGACATCGTGACGCCCAACGTCGCCCATGCCGAGATGGCGATTGCGGCGGCGCAGGCAGGCAAGCATGTGATTTGTGAGAAGCCTTTGGCGATGACCGTCGAGGAAGCGGTGCGTATGCGTGAAGCCGTTGAAAAAAGCGGTGTACGCGCGTTGCTGTGTCACAATTATCGCTACGCCCCAGCGGTGCAGTTGGCGAAACGGCTCATCGACGATGGCCGACTTGGCAGAATTTATCACTTCCGGGCTCAGTATTTGCAGGATTGGATCATGGATCCGAACTTCCCCCTCGTGTGGCGCTTGCGCAAAGAAGTCACAGGGTCTGGGGCGCTTGGCGATATCGGCGCACATATTCTCGATCTTGCGCGGTTTTTAGTCGGGGAAGTACGCGATCTCGCGGCGACCATGGAGACTTTCATCAAAGAGCGGCCGCTCGGCGAGATGGCTGGCGGCTTGGAGGCACGTGCGGATCGCTCGCAGACGGGAAACGTGGATGTCGACGATGCGGTCGCATTTCTGACGCATTTTGACAACGGCGCGCTAGGTGTGTTCGAGGCGACGCGTTTTGCGGCAGGTAACCGTAATGGCAATCGCTTCGAAATCAACGGTGAGCGCGGATCCCTGCGTTGGGATTTGGAAAATATGAATCTTTTGCACGTGTATTTGGAGGACGACGAACCTGGATTGCAGGGCTTCCGGACCATCAATTGCACGGAGCCAGTACATCCGTTTGCAGACAAATATTGGCCCGCTGGCCACATTATTGGCTACGAACACACCTTTATGAACCTGTTTGCGACCTTCTTTAAGAGTTTGGTGGATGGTTCGCCGTGCAAGCCAGATTTTGAAGACGGCGTTCGTAACCAATGTATTCTGCATACGGTGGAGCGATCCGCCGCAACAAAACAGTGGGAAACGGTCGAGTATCGGTGATGTTCCTGAGTCGACGGTTGTCGCTCGGATAGGAACAGGCTTGGCATGATGTGGTGCGTCCTCCGGCATCGCGCCTCTGAGGCAAGTGGACGTTAAAAAGGGTCAATCGACACACGTCGATTGACCCTTTTAAAGCAGACCATGCTTGATATGAATTTTGTCCGTGAGCTGTTCGCCCTTTGCCATGAGCGTGCGGGAAACGTGCGAAATGCGATGCCACGTGATGGCAAAACCGATGGCGCGGCTGTATTTACCGTGATCTCCCGTGATGCTTAAAAAGCTCATCAATAAAAGCGCCGCCGACAGTGTCAACGCCGTGAGATGTCTACGTCGGGCATACCTGACCGCGCGAGTCCGGATGTCGGCCCGCGAGGGATTGGGGAATGGTATGACTTCAGCCAATTTCCGCTGCTGTTGAGCATGCAATTCCGCTTCCGACCGAGGCTCGAACATATCAATCAATTCGCGGTATTCCAGTACGTCGCGCTGGCAAGTGTGACAGTGGCCGAGATGACGCTCAAACCGCTTCTTCAGAAGTTCATCTGACAATTCTCCCAACGCATAATCGACACACAGCGAACAGATGGATGGGTTGTCCAACCGATTCCCACCTTTTTCAAAATGTGTACAACGTCCCGATACTGCCATTGGTCTCAGTAAACCACGAAATGCGCTTGTTGAGAAGCCCCTTTCTTCACCTTGAGGGAAGGTGTAGAGTGGCATTGAGAAAAGTATATGTGGGGGGATGTATGTGGTTCGTATACTTTCGACGAAACCGCTTCGCGCTGCCGAACGAGCCAGGCTGGCCACCGTGGGCGAGGTCGTTGCTTGGGAAGGCGAAGGACCGCTTGCTAAATCGTTCTTATTTGACGCCATTGCCAACGCGGATGCGCTGCTTACCAGTGGCACGCGCGTCGATGAGACCTTGCTTTCGGCAGCCCCGCGTCTACGCGTTGTAAGCACCTCTTCGGTCGGATACGACCACTTTGACATCCCAGCCATGCGCAAGCACCGCGTGCTTGGAGCCCACACGCCTGGCGTCCTCGATGAAACGGTGGCCGATCTCGCTTTTGCTCTGATGCTTGCGACCGCTCGCAGAGTGGTTGAACTTGATGCCTATGTACGGCAGGGCCACTGGCAGCGCGGAGACGACGAAGTGTTGTACGGCGTCGATGTGCACCACAGGACCTTGGGGATTGTGGGGATGGGGCGGATTGGGCATGCCGTAGCGCGCCGGGCGCGCCTCGGATTTGGCATGAATGTGCTCTACAACAGTCGCTCTCGCCATGAAAGCGTGGAGCAGGAATTACAGGCCGTGTACCTCGACTTACCGGATCTGCTCGCGGCATCTGACTTTGTCGTGCTTCTTACGCCGCTCACGAAAGAGACGGTCGGTTTGATGAACCGCCAGATGTTCGCCAAGATGCAGCCTTCGGCCATCTTCATCAACATTTCTCGCGGTAAAACCGTCGATGAGACAGCGTTATATGAGGCGCTCACGAGCGGCGGCATCCGCGCCGCAGGACTCGATGTTTTCGAGCAGGAGCCTGTGCCACATGATCACCCACTTCTCAAGCTGCCTAACGTCGTCGCATTGCCACATATCGGTTCGGCGACGCATGCGACGCGGGACGCGATGCGTCAACTGGCTATCGACAACCTGATTGCCGTGATCGAAGGACGCATTCAGGACGCCAAAATTGTGCCTGAGCTTCAGGATCTCGCAAAGGAGTTGTCGCAGTCGTGTGGCCAGTGAAGTTTAAACCCGTGCCAATGCCGCGTATCTGGGGCGGGCACGCGCTGAAATCGACGTTTGGGGTGCAGGTGGACGAACCTATTGGGGAGTACTGGGTGCTGTCTGGTCATCCCAACGGCATGAGCGTCGTCGCGGATGGCCCGCTTGCAGGGCGAACGCTTGCGGAGTTGACCGAGGAGCATCCAGGTGCGTACTTGGGACGCTCCCCGCAAGGGCGCTTTCCACTCCTTATCAAGTATCTGGAGGCCGAGAGCGATTTGTCTGTGCAGATCCATCCCGATGATGCGTATGCCAGGGAGCACGAGGGGGATTTCGGGAAGACAGAGGCTTGGTACGTTCTTGATGCTAAATCGGATGGAAAGGTGAATTACGGACACACCTTCCCTGATCGCGAAACCTATCTGCGAGCGGTTGCAGAAGGCCAGGTGCGCGACTACCTGAACTACCTACCGATTCAGAAGGGGGATTTAGTGTTTGTCCCGGCGCGCACGTTACACGCGCTTTTGGCTGGCACAAAGGTCCTCGAGATTCAGCAGACGTCGGACGTCACGTACCGCGTGTATGATTGGGATCGGGTGGACGCAAGCGGGAAGCCGCGCGAGTTACACGTCGACAAGGCGGCCGACGTGCTGGTCTACGGTGAACCCGCGCAGCCCATGGACCAACCACGGATCTTGCACGAAGAAGTGGACTTTGCGCTGACCCGATTGGCGGAATGTCCTTACTTCACGATTGATCGCGTCCTGCTACGCGGACGTTCTGCGGGAGTTACGCACGGCGTGCCTGGGAATCCGGACGTCGTGATCGCGGTCGAGGGGAAGGGAGAACTCCGCTTTGACCCAGGGGATGGTACGGAACGTGCGATGTCTCTTGTCCCAGGGGATACAGTGTTGATTCCGTCTGACCTGCAAGGGTATACATTAGCTTGTACCGGAGATTTCCTTGCGATCCGCACGTTTTATGGTTCGCCAGGACGGCCGTAACGAACGCGTTCGTATCGTTGCAACAGATCGGCGTCGGTCGTCTGTTGCTCGTCCGTGGGGAGGCGCATAGCAAACGCTCGCGGCGTCTCCTCTCGTCCGATGGTATGTCCGTGAGCGTGCCAGGTTCGTAAACGCGCCTGGTACGCTTTACGCGTTGGATCCCCTGTTGCCTGCAAGCGAAATGCCTCGCTTGCCGAGCGGCGGACAATCGTGATCGCAACGGCGGTGGGCTCGTTCACATCACTTGCCAGTCGCCTTTGCTGGCGCAAAAGCCACAGTATGGCAATCGCCACGCAAATCGCGACTGCGCTCCAAAGCAGCCACGAAGTACCGCCGGTCCATGCGTGTACAGGCGGCAGCCGCTGCGGCAGATGGCTGTGCAACGGGGGCTTGGGCGTGACTTGTGAACTGCGGCCAGCGAGGTGCAAACGGCTGACAAAGTGCATAAGTAAGGAAGCCAACCCGAGCATGCCGAGCGCGATGGCCAATCCTGTCAGCAGATAGCGGACGATGGGGCGCAGATGCTTGAGCGCGCGCGGGAGTTCGGCCAGCCCCAGCGGCGCGTAGAGGATCGCACGTTGGGACAGTTTCGTCGCCTCCACCTGTGCTCGGCGAATGATCATCATCTGGGCGATGACCAGGCCCATGGTGAAGATGAAGGTAAATCCGACCGCGCCGGCATTGCGTGCCGCTGGATCGCGCGCCTGAACAAGTGCGTAGAAAACCGCTCCAAATGCCGCGATGCCTGTTATCCATCGCAAATTGCGGGCACCCGCGTGCACGGCGTCTCCCTCGAACATATAAGTCATATTGAGGCCACTTGCGAGCAGGGCGGAGACGATAATCGCCGCCATCCATCCCGTGCCCGCACGCGTCGGGACGACAAGTGCGACGCAAAGGGCAGTGGCTGTGGCGAGTCCCACAAGTAAGCTCACCGGCGGCCGCAGTCTGTGCATCAGACGAGCTGTCGTCAGACTTGCGGTCGTACAGGCAAGCCATGCGAAGACAAGTGCGAGCGTCGCCGATTTGTGGTCCCAGGCCAGTGTCGCCGCGAGTAGCGTTCCGGCACATCCATGGAGCAGGCTCACAGAGACGCGCAGGCCACGCGAAACATGCGGCCAGGGCAAGTAGCCTCCTTCGCCTAGATTTACGACCTGACCCATTTGCGCATTGTTCACTCTCCACTCACCTCTTCCCTTTCTTCAGTGCCTGACGGTTGTTCCCATCGCGCTCGGACGATCTCGATGCGCTTGCCTTGCCTACGCAACAGCTCGAGAAGATGACCGTGGACGGGCGATTCGTAAGCGCTTAAAACGAGTATGTGATCTGGCAGATCCGCTCGTCGCGAAGCCAGGGCGCGCAACAGCTCACCAAAGTCCGCCGCTGCAAGGGGTTGCGCATGTGCCAGCAGCGATGCAATGCGAACGGTCGGCATGGTGTCGATGACGAGGCGCGTGCGTGCGCCACAAGCTGCGTTCGTGGCAAACAGGATGCGTCCCCCTGCGCGATCCGTTTCACGGGCGGCGTGCAGTGCGTAACCGCAGAGCGGCTCAAATGCGTCGCTGTCGGCACCTATCCAAAACGGATCACCCGTTTGGGCATTTAGCAGGATGGCGATGCTGGGCTCGGTCGAACTAAAGTATTGTTTTGCAACAAGTTGGCCGAGTCGAGCGCTGGCGCGCCAGTGGATGGCGTGTGCAGGATCGCGATACTCGTACGGGCGGACGCCTTTGATAAGCGTCTCATCGGGAAATAACGGACGTTCAAGCGGGTGTCTGCCGTGAATCGCGATTGGCGGTCGCAGGCCTGGCATTGGCAACGGGTTGGGCCGTACGGCGATGCGTACGGGCTCTGGCATGTTGATATAAACCTTGGAAATCCCAAAACCTTCGTGCATGTGCACGGCGACGTCGGCGACGGTCGCGGGGCCTCGCCGCAACCCGTATACCGTGATGGTCATGTCCACCCGGCTGCGCGAGAGGATATACGTCCCAAAGGTCATACGACTTCGTTCTCCGGTTTCGTCAAACGACAGTTGCGGTGGCAATGTGACGCATATTTCCGCAAACGGAATGGGTAAAAACGAACGATTGACCAGTTTAATCTGCAACTGCACAGGCTCGCCGATATCACATTCATGTCGGTCACATGCGAGCGCAGTGGTCACTTTGCCTTCTACACCGGCCGTGAAGGCGCGCGGCCATGCCCATACAGCCAGGATAAGCAGTATGGGAATCCACAACAGTGCAAGCATCGGTTCAACCTTCTTCCCGCTCGTGCGGCACGGGGACAGATGCGACGATCTCGCTTAGAACGCGCTCGCTAGCAGCGCTGTCCATCCAGCCAATATCGAGTTGCAGGCGATGCGACATCACGGCTGGGAATGCGCGTTGGACGTCGTCTGGCGTGACGAACGAGCGCCCGGCCAGAAATGCGATAGCCTGCGTCAGGCGGGTCAATAGCACAATGGCGCGCGGACTCGCACCAAGGATAATTTGATCGTGGCTGCGCGTGGCCCGGCAAAGATTGATGAGATAGCGCAGCACATCTTCGCTGATGTAGACCTGACGGACGGCTTCCTGGGCAGTAACTACCTTTTCGGGCGCAAGCAGCTGAGCGACAGGCGCATCGTGACCGAACGCGACGCGCTTGACCATGGCCAGTTCGAGATCGGCGTCGAGATAGCCAAGGCGAATTTGGACGAGGAATCGATCGAGTTGGGCTTCGGGAAGTGGGAACACGCCCTGCGACTCGACGGGGTTGGCGGTTGCGATCACGAAGAAGGGCCGCGGTAATGGCATGGTTTGGCCATCCGCCGAAACCTGTCCTTCCGCCATCGCCTCCAACAGTGCCGATTGCGTCCTGGGTGTGGCGCGGTTGATTTCATCCATCAGTAGGACGTTGGTGAAGATAGGGCCTGGATGAAAGCGGAATTGCTCATCCGCTGGGTGATAGATGGTGGTTCCGACGATGTCTGCGGGCAAGAGATCGGGTGTGCCTTGGACGCGATGAAACGACAGGCCCAGGGCCGTGGCAAGTGACGACGCCAGCCTTGTCTTGCCGGTACCAGGCACGTCCTGCAACAGCGCGTGACCACCGGCCAGGCATGCGGCGAGCAGCAGCTCAATTGCTTCGCGTTGGCCGATGACCACTTGGTTTAAACCTTCCACCACAGATTTCAATTCCTCTTGCAATGCCTCGGTGGATGCATGTGATTGCATGGTTTCCGCCATATTGAATACCTCATTTCCGCAGTCGACAGCTCTTGCATTGAATTGTACCGTAAAATGTTTACTGGAAGAACCAGCCGTGACTAAACAGTGCCGATCCGAGTGTCGCCGTTGCAGCAAAGCCGATGAGTGCCAGCCAAAAAGCCGGTGTGGCACGGTCCGCTTGTGGCCAGCGCGCGACAGGAAGGCTGGCAGGCCAGAGGATAGCGTAGAAGCGGAGCACGCTCTCCAGCGGATTATTCGGCATGTTGGCACACAACCCTAAGAACAGAATGGCGGCCATCCAAAGACATGTCTCAAGACTGCAGACGATACCTTGGCCCGGTGTGGCCCACAGGCGGAAGTCGCAACGAAGCGCCACGTACGCCTGGCAAGCTACAAGGCAGGCGACGGCGAGCGTGACCGCCGTGATGGTGGTAAACTGACCGCCGACGATGGCGTCGAGCGCGTTGGTAAGCGGGGCACTCCAGTGCCGATGCCAACTGTCTTCGGCCGTCAAAAGCGCGAACGGCGTGTGGAAATGGCTCCATAAGTACCACTCGTAACAAGCTGGGACGAGGACCAGGCACGCGAGAAAGAACAAGCCGCGAACCGGCATGCGCAGGCGGAACAGGCGGATGGCAAAGAGAGCAGCAAAGGCGCCGAGATCGTGAAATGCGGTTGCCATGCACGCGCCGACGCAGGCGATCCAGTATCGCCGCGAGGACATTGGGTTTTGCAAGCCGTACATGATGAGCAATACGGCGAACAACGTGAAGGATTCTGTGTATAGAGAACTAAAGATGATGGCGCACGGCCCGACCGCGAACAGCAGGACGGTTGGAAAAGCTCGAGCAGGCCGCTCGTTCTCCACGATTCTGTACATGAGAGCCAAAGCGCATAGAAATAAGAGATTGACCAACACGAGCGCTAAAATAGGGCCGAGGATGCGCACGACCACGGGTAGCCCTGGCAAAAAGGCCGCTCCTTTGAAGGCAGGCGTGAAAGGCACGACGTTGCCCGTAGGAATGAACGTCCTTTGTACGGCAAGGGGCAACAGATACCCGTATCTGGCGATATCGACAAACCATTGGCTGTCCCATTGGATAAAGTTGTCTGCAAAAGTGCCCGTCATGTGAATGCGGCTGGCCGCGTCGCCAACAGGCGCGAAGATACCAGCGAAAATCACGGCGTAATGGGCGGCGGCGGCGGTGGCCAGATGGCGCACGCGAGCGCTGTTGAACATCGTCTGTCTCCGTTCTCTCGGTTGGGTGTCTCAGGTTTTGCGTGTAAATTCCGAGTGTGGTATACATAGAAAACGGAAATGGGAACGCGACTGTCCCGATCTATTCATTCTCTGACATCATGGTCGAATTCCTGCTTGGAAATTTTCCGTGTTGTCCATGCAATATTCCCGAAAAAGGAGTATTGTATCTCTTGGTGCGCCCAGAGATATGGAAGAGGGGTTTACGATGGAGAACGAGCAGCCTGTACCGTTGCAATCATTCTGGCAACAATTCTTCGGGCCGAATTTTGGGTACTTGCTGGAACTGTATGAGGAGTACAAGCGCGATCCGAACGCTGTGAGCGCAGAAACGCGCGAGATGTTTAATCGCTATGGAGATCCGGGGCAAGCTGTCGCCACTTCGCTAGAAACGCGTGAAGTCCACACCGCGGTTGGCGGGGTAGGTGTGTCGCCGGACGCCGTTGCACGCGTTGCAGAATATGTGCGTAGCATCCGTACATACGGACACCTCGCTGCCGACACAGATCCTATGTTTCCTGCCGAGTCCTCCCCTGAGTTGGAACCGTCCACCTATGGAATTATCGAGTCTGACCTGTCTCAATTGCCAGCTTCCATCGTCGGTGGTCCGGTCGCCGGGCAGGCACGCGATGCACGTGCGGCCGTAGAGGCACTGAAGGCCGTATATTGTCGCGATCTCGGTTACGAATTTGCGCACTTGGCGAATCGCCAGGAACGCGAATGGCTGGCCGAGCAAGTCGAGAGCCGCCGCTTTCACACGCAGCTCAGCGTGGAAGAGCAGAAGCAGTTGTACCGCCAGCTAGCGCAGGCGGAAATGTTTGAACGGTTTATGCACAGGCGCTTTGCTGGACAAAAGCGCTTTTCTGTCGAAGGCCTGGATGCGCTCGTGCCAATGGTGGATGCGCTTGCAACGCTGGCTGTCGATGCAGGCTGTCCCAACGTGATCGTCGGCATGGCACACCGCGGTCGTCTCAACATACTTGCGCATGTGTTAAAAAAGCCTTACGAGCGGATTTTTGCAGAATTCCACACGGGCAACGAACTCGCCAGTGACGAAGAGTTGGCTGAGTATGAGCGCGGCTGGGGCGGCGACGTCAAATACCATCAGGGTTGGACGCGCGTCTTCACCGATGCCAATGGGCGCAAGGCTCGCTATGTGCTGGCCAACAACCCAAGCCACCTGGAAGTGGTCAACCCTGTGATCGAAGGAATGGCGCGCGCCGCGCAGGAGGATCGGACGCGTCCAGGGCAACCGATTCAAGACGTGCACAAGGCGTTTCCGATTCTCGTTCACGGCGACGCGGCATTTCCGGGCGAAGGTGTTGTTGCGGAGACGCTCAACTTCTCGCAAATTCCTGGCTACTACACCGGGGGCACCGTGCACATTATCGCCAACAACCACGTCGGTTTCACGGCTGATCCGGATCAGGGCCGCTCGACCCGCTACGCCAGCGATATCGCCAAGGGCTACGACATGCCCGTCGTGCATGTCTCGGCGGATAATCCGGAGGCCTGTATTCGCGCCATTCGACTCGCGTTCGCATTCCGCGAGACCTTCCACAAAGATGTCGTGATCGATCTCGTCGGCTACCGCCGCTGGGGTCATAACGAGTCGGACGATCCGAGCATGACACAACCCGTACTCTATACGAAGGTTGCGTCGCATCCGACGGTCAAGGAGTTGTATGCGGCGGAACTGCAGTCGCGTGGAGCCATTGACGCGGCGGAAATTGCGCGGATCGATCAAGAAATCGATGAACAACTGCTGGAAGCCTACAAGAAGTATCCAGAGGTCCACGTGACGGCCAAGGTGGAGGATTTCTCCGAGCAAACAGAGGAAGCTTCGCCGGTCTCGATCGACGACCTGCGCGAGATCAATCGCTCTCTGCTCGACACGCCGCCGAACTTTACGGTTTATCCGAAGTTGCGTCGCATTCTGGAGCGGCGCCGCGATGCGGTGGATAGCGGGGACATCGACTGGGCACATGCGGAGGCCCTGGCGTTTGGTAGCATTTTGCGTGAAGGCACGCCCATCCGTTTGACGGGGCAGGATTCCGAACGAGGAACCTTCGGGCAGCGCCATCTCGTTTTGCACGATGTGAACAACGGCCATAAATACACGCCGCTACAGCATTTGCCGGGTGCTCAAGCGAGCTTTGTGGTCTATAACAGCCCGCTCTCGGAAACCTCCGTCATTGGTTTTGAGTACGGGTACAACATCGAGGCACCAGAGACGCTTGTCTTGTGGGAAGCCCAGTTTGGCGACTTCGCGAATGTCGGCCAGCCAATGTTTGACCAGTTCCTCGCAGCGGCGCGATCGAAGTGGGGCGAAGCGTCCGGATTGGTATTGCTTTTGCCACACGGTTTCGAAGGTCAGGCGTCCGAGCACTCGAGTGCACGTGTGGAACGTTTCCTTCAGCTGGCTGCCCGCAACAATATCGTCGTTGCGAATGTCACGACGTCGGCACAGTATTTCCACCTGCTGCGTCGGCAGGCGGCTCGCTTGGGTACCGATGCTCGGCCACTCGTCGTGATGACGCCGAAGAGCTTGTTGCGCAGTGCTGCCGCGGCGTCCAAGGCGGCGGACTTTTGCGAAGGGCGCTTCCAACCCGTATTGCATAAGGCGATTGCGAAAACGGCCGCAAAAAAGGTGCGTCGACTCGTCTTGTCGAGCGGCAAAGTCGGGGTTGAACTGACGGCCGAGATCGGAAAGCGCGAGGCAAGTGAAACGGCTCATATCGCGACGGCTCGCGTTGAGCAGTTGTACCCACTGCCGAGCTCGCAGTTGCAGGAAGTTCTAGTGGCGTACGAGAACCTTAAAGAAGTCGTTTGGTTGCAAGAAGAACCCCAGAATCAAGGACCTTGGGCATATATGCGGCCGCACTTGCAAGATTTGTTGCCGGAAGGCGTGCGTCTGCGGTATATCGGGCGGCCTGAGCAGGGGTTTGTCGCCGAAAGTTCACCAGACGTTCATAACCGAGTGCAGGCAGAAATTTTGCAAGCTGCTTTGGCGAATGACATCAACTGAGTGCGATTGGGGAGGAAACAAACGTGGCAGAGGTAAAAGTACCTTCTCTGGGCGAATCGATTGTGGAAGCGACCATCGGTCAGTGGCTTAAGCGCGAGGGAGACGCCGTCGAGTCGGGAGAAACCATCGCCGAGCTGGAGACGGACAAGGTCAATGTCGAAGTCATCGCGGAACAGGCGGGTGTTCTAAGCTCCATCCTGAAGCAGGCCGGTGAGATGGTCGGGATTGGCGACGTGATCGCGGTCATCAGCGAAGGGGCAGCGGCACCTGCGGCACAGCCTCAGGCATCGGCTGCGCAACCGGCACAAGCGGCGCCAGCTCCAGCTGCGCAGGCTCCTGCTCAGACTGCGCCTGTTGCACAGGCTTCTGCACAAGCTGTGCCTTCTGCAGCGCCGTCGACGGTCCGGGCAACGCCTTCGGTGCGCCGCGCTGCACTCGAGCAGGGCGTAGACTTGGGACAGGTGCAGACTGGGCGGATTGAAATCGCGGATTTGGCTCGTGCGGCGGCTGTGCCATCTGCTCCAGCATCTGCGCCACAGCCTACGGCGACACCGGCGTCGGCTGTTCGTCCTGACGAAGAGCGGGTTCGGATGTCGCGTCGGCGCGTTACGATTGCCAAGCGTTTGGTCGAAGCGCAACATACGGCAGCCATGTTGACCACGTTCAACGAGGTCGATATGAGTGCAGTAATGGACGTCCGCAAGCGCCGCAAGGACAACTTCAAGGAAAAGTATGGCGTGGGTCTCGGTTTCATGTCTTTCTTCACCAAAGCGGTTGTTGGCGCGTTAAAGCAGTTCCCGCGTTTGAACGCCGAAATTCAGGGCGAAGACATGATTATCAAGCATCACTACGATATTGGCATCGCGGTTGCCACGGAAGGCGGCTTGGTGGTGCCTGTCGTGCGCAATGCGGATAGGCTGACATTCGCCGATATCGAACGTGAAATTGCAGATTTGGCCGTAAAGGCCCGTTCCAATAAACTCGGGTTGGAAGACCTGCAGGGTGGCACGTTTACCATCACAAACGGTGGTACATTTGGATCATTGCTTTCGACGCCGATTTTGAACGCGCCGCAGGTCGGCATTCTCGGCATGCACAATATCGTGCAACGACCGGTTGCTGTGAATGGCCAGGTCGAAATCCGGCCGATGATGTACATTGCGCTGTCGTACGATCACCGAATCGTCGACGGTAGTGAAGCGGTGCGCTTCCTCGTCGCCGTCAAGCGAATGATTGAGGATCCTGAATCTCTGCTCATTGAAGGTTGATGGCAAGGTAAGTGAGCCTTACCCGTCATTCGACGATATACAATAAGGCTGTCGAATTCCGGATGGTGCGGAAGTCGGCAGCCTTATTTGTTGTATTTCGAGATTCGTCAGCCTGTGGTGTTGTTTGTGACCACAGTGGTTGTTGCGTTGGTTGTTGCGTTGGTTGTTGCGTTGGTTGTTGCGTTGGTTGTTGCGTTGGTTGTTGCGTTGGTTGTTGCGTTGGTTGTTGCGTTGGCTACCGGGGGTGCGGTGGTTCCACCCGTTTCGGCAGGAACGAGACTGTCGAGCACTTGGTCCGTCGCCGGGTTCTCAAGGCCGATCCGCCACTGTGCGATGCCACCTAGCGCAAATGCTCCGACTTCCGTGATGCGGGACGCCAGGCTCGCAGGTGTTTCGTAATATACCGTGTGTGTGATCCCGTTTTGCGAGTAGGTGAGCTTGGGTGTTGCGGTCGACGCATTGTACGATACTGTGGTTCCGGGCTGGGACGCGAGATTGTCCACCTGCTGCAGGGTCAGCACCGTCGGATTGTCGCTGTTGCCCCAGTCGTATGCGTACGTGTCGATACCGAGCAGGACTTTTGCCGATGGCGTTTGGGATACTGTGTAGCTAATCGTGTTCACGACCCAGGGCAACGGTGCGATGGGCCCTGGTGGGCTGCCGGGATAACTATAGTCGTAGCTCATGAGCACCTCTTTATCAGCAATCTCACCGATTTGCTGCAGGTTGTATGCTCTGTCCCAGGTGTCGGATGCTGGGTCATCGATGGCCGGAACATCGATGGTTAGCCATTTGTCCTGATTGGCGAGTAGGACGTGCAATTGCTGTAGGAATGACAAAAACGAAACTTGGGCAGCGGCCGGGAGAAACTCAAAATCGATGTTTACGCCATCATATCCTCCCGCTACAACGGCCTGTACAATGCGCTGTGCCAGGGCTAAAGCGTTCTGCGGGTTGGCCAGGAGGTTGGCAAGTGAAGAACCATCGAAACTGTCGATGCGGGCGATGGCAAGCATGCCATTTTGATGTGCATAGCTACAAGCCACTTGGCCTTCATCCTGTGTCAGAGTCCCGTTTGTGTGCAAATCGAACGCGTTCACAAAGAGAACATTGACATGGTGCCGGTACATCTGTAAATCGCTCACGGATGTCGCATCCCCGTTTATAAACGCACTGTTCCATAGCCCCGCCTGTGCCGGCTGTGGCAAATTCGGTTGATTGGCTAGGGACCACTGGCTGCCGTTCCACGAGCAGGCAATACCAGCGCGTTGGAGCATTTGCATGACGTACCATACCGGCATGTAGGTGGTCGGTTTACCACTGTTTGGGTCGATCGCGACGATCGGATTGACCATCGAGACGAGACGCTGGTTGAGGTACAGAGCCACCTTGCCTGTGCCAATAGAAAGATTGTTCCAGTCTATCGCCTGTGAATTGCTTACCGAGAACAGCCAAGAGGATCCGTTCCATTGGTTTGTGCATCCAAACTCGTTAAGAGCCTGCATGACATAGTACACAGGCATGTATGCCGTCCCGCCCTGGACGATTTTGTATACATGCGCACTGTGACCGTCATAGTTGATGGTGGCAGGCGAAAAATGCAGTGCAGGCTGCGCCGATGCTGCATGTTCGAAGTGTGGGAAAGCGGCGAGTGCCAGTGCGGAGCAGGCGGCGGCCACAAAGCCGACGCCTGCGTTGCGACGATTGAATTTCTGCATCAGCGGCGCGAGTCCTTTCCGTACGTAGTCCGATGGCGTCGGCAAGCCGACCTTACATCGATAACACTACGAAACGACGGACATGCCGACAAGCGGAGAATCTTGACAGGCCTAAATTACGTGTCAAAAATTGTTGGTCGGTGGCACTTCACGCCTTGCGACGCCAGACTTGCGCGCCGCCTCGGCGACCGCGTCCGCAACGCGCTGTACGACGGATTGGTTGAACACCGACGGAATGATGTAGTCCTCGCGCAGTTCGTGATCGCGAATCGAGGAAGCGATAGCCTCGGCCGCCGCCAACTTCATATCTTCGTTAATGGTGTACGCACGGGCCGCGAGCGCACCCTTGAAAATGCCAGGGAAACAAAGCACGTTATTGATCTGATTCGGATAATCGGAGCGGCCAGTCGCCAGGACCCGTACGTGTGGAGCGGCGAGTTCGGGCTCGATCTCCGGATTGGGATTTGCCATGGCAAAGACAATGGGATCGGGCGCCATTTTGCGAATGTGATCCACCGTGAGGACGCCGGGACCGGAGACGCCGATGAATACGTCTGCGCCGACGATAGCATCGTCCAGTGTGCCCGTGACATTATCCGGATTCGTGTGCTCCTTGTACCAATTCCACATCTCGTTCTCATAGGTCGCACCACGGTGAATAATGCCCTCCAAGGTGACGCCCAGAATGTTGGTTACGCCCGCTTTAAGCAACATTTTCGTGCACGCGACACCGGCGGCACCGATGCCGACGACGACGACTTTCAAGCTCGGCAGCGGTTTACCGACCAACTTTGCGGCGTTTAATAGACCTGCGAGCATGACGACCGCGGTGCCGTGCTGGTCGTCGTGAAAGACGGGGATATCCAGTTCCTCGCGCAAGCGTTCTTCAATGTAAAAGCAACGAGGTGACGAGATGTCTTCCAAATTAATGCCACCAAACGCCGGAGCAATTTGCTTGACTGTCTCGACAATTTGGTCCGGATCTTTGGTGTCAAGGCAGATAGGGAATGCGTCAACGCCTGCAAATTGCTTGAACAGCATCGCCTTGCCTTCCATAACGGGCATAGCCGCATAAGGGCCGATATCGCCAAGTCCCAAAACCGCCGTTCCGTCAGAGACAACAGCGACTGTGTTGCGCTTGATTGTCAATTGAAACGCTTTCGAGGGATCTTCGTGGATCGCTTCACACACGCGTGCGACGTGAGGCGTATAGACTCGCGAAAGATCCTCGCGGTTTTTAACCTGTAACTTTGGTGCGACTTCCAGTTTTCCGCCGAGGTGTACGAGAAATGTACGATCCGACACGGCGACGACATGAATGCCTGGTTCCCGATCAAGGATATCCGCAATTTGCCGACCGTGTTCCCGGCTGCTGACATTGATGGTGATATCGCGTACCACCATGTCTGGCGTTACGCGGATGACGTCCACAGCTGCGATGTCACCGCCAGCATCGCCGACAAGGCTGGCCACTTTTGCAAAGGTGGTACCCTGATTCGTGAGTTCTAAACGGTAAATTAAGCTGATTCCAGTTCGCTGTAGTTCCATGAAGAGCCTCCTTCGCGTTACCCCACCTTGGACTCAGTGTAACAAACGTGTCGTCGCAGTTACAATGAGGTTAAACTTGCGCTGTAGGCGAATTTGAGATCATCGACAGGGGCGGAATCGATGGACTGGTGGCACGATGCGTTAGAACACTGGACAAAAGCTTTCGGGATCGAATGGACGCTTGTCGAATGGCCGCACAGTGCACCAGATGTTCCGAGGTTTGGCTGGTGCAACCGCGATGAAGCTTGGTTGCTACGTCTAGATGAGGGCAGGGCCATCCGATTTCCCAACTGGGATGCGTCTGAGCAAGTGAGGTGCGCCCTTGCTTGGACTTTGCGCCAGCTGGCGCACGAGCAACGGTTTAGCGGCGGACGACCAGTGGGACAGGCCTATGCAGGCTGTCGCGACATGACGTTTGCGGAGTTGACCGCTGTAGTTGCGGGCGTCGACGGACGCGGCGAACCACGCGACTGGGGGACGCTTGCTCAAAAGAAGTTCCCTGGCTATCTGATCGCGATCGAATGGACTGCCAAACACGCCAACAGCGAACGGCAAGTGGCGGAGGATGCCGATATTGCAAGACATGTGATCGAGGCGATGTTCGGGCATGGATGGACAGAGTTCGATGCAAACGGCCCTTGTTTGCTGGTGTTTCTTGCGCAGGACGATTTGGCCGGGATCGAATGTGACGGCGATGAACCTCCGTGCGTCGGTGATCAATCGTTTAGCAAATTGCTGGCGATTGCAGAACAATTGGCGGCAGCGGTACGGGCGGAGGCCTTCGTCGATGCCAAGGTTTGGGTCTCTATGCCTATCGTGAGCCCGCATATGGTCTTTTCGGCACTTGCGTCCTTGCAGTTGACGGCACGCATGGGCGATCGGTACAACCGTACGCACGGCGTGTTTGGGGAGGATCCCGCACTCTATCTGCTTAGTATCGGCGGCTCTGCGCAATGGAAAGTGCTACAGGCGATGTTGACGGCGCGAGCGGCGCAGCCTTTGCGAGATTGGCCGGACGGCTGGCGAGAACTGACGGAGGCCATGATAAAGGCCAATCTCAACGCCAGTGAAGCTGCGCGATCGCTCTACGTGCATCGGAACACGTTGCTTGCGCGGATCGAAAGGTTGTACGAGGCGAGTGGATTTGACGTGCGCCGCGGCGAGGACGCCATTGCGCTGTACCTTGCTGCCCGTTTTATGCCACAACAAGTTGCTTCAACTTGACGAGGCGATTCCGTACAACCTGCACATAGGCCTTCTGTGTACTCTTTGCTAGACTGGCACCATAGCAGCTAGACATGGGAGGTTGACCAACGTGGCACGCGTGTTGCTCGAACATATTTACAAGACATACAGTGGTGCATCGGAACCGACGGTCAAGGACTTTAATCTCGACATCCAGGACAAGGAATTTGTTGTGTTCGTCGGACCGTCCGGTTGTGGTAAAACGACGACATTGCGCATGATTGCAGGGCTCGAAGACATTACGGATGGCAACTTGTACATCGGGGAACGCCGCGTAAATGACGTCGCACCGAAAGATCGCGACATCGCCATGGTGTTTCAAAACTATGCTCTGTATCCGCACATGTCCGTTTATCAGAACATGGCGTTCGGCTTGAAGTTGCGCAAGGTGCCAAAGGCCGAGATCGACAAACGCGTACAGGAAGCCGCGAAGATCCTGGATATTGCGCATCTTTTGGACCGCAAGCCGAAAGCGCTGTCAGGTGGTCAGCGCCAACGCGTTGCCTTGGGCCGCGCTATCGTCCGCGAACCACAGGTGTTCCTGATGGACGAACCGCTCTCCAACTTGGACGCAAAACTGCGTGTGCAGATGCGCGCGGAGATTCGTAAATTGCATCAGCGGTTGCAAACGACGATGATTTACGTTACACATGATCAGACGGAAGCCATGACGATGGGCGATCGCATCTGTGTGATGCGGGATGGCATCATTCAACAGGCGGATACGCCGCAAGTGGTTTACTCGCAACCGAAGAACATGTTTGTCGCAGGTTTTATCGGATCTCCGGCCATGAATTTCATTCGCGGCGAAATCGTCGCCGATGGTGATGCATTCTACTTCCGCGCGCCGGCAATCTCACTGCGCCTGCCCGAAGGGCGTTATGGCGTGTTGAAGAGTTCTGGCGTGATCGGCAAGCCGGTTGTACTTGGTGTGCGCCCAGAGGACCTGCACGACGAAGAAGTGTTTATGACGACGTATCCGGATACGGTTCTGCAGTCACAGGTCGAGGTCGTCGAGCACATGGGTTCTGAGTTGTATTTGCACTGCAGCGTCGGCGAAAACACGTTCATCGCTCGTGTCAATCCGCGTCACATGTACCATGTTGGCAGCTCTGTGAAGCTTGCCGTCGATTTGAACAAGATTCACATCTTCGACGCGGAGACCGAGGTGTCCATCGGTTTTGCGGCGCCTGCAAAACAAGAGGCATTGGTCTAAATCGAGGTGTTGTCCATGGTGGAGAAGGTTTTGACGGTTAACTTGGCCCAGGGGCTGGCCGCCCGGCCTGCGGCGGAGTTCGTCAAACTTGCATCGTCGTTCGCGAGCAGCGTTCGCGTTGGCAAGCACGATCAATTCGTTGACGCCAAGAGCGTACTTGGTGTGATGTCGATGGCCATCGCGCACGGTGAGACAGTGACGCTGCAAGCAGAAGGCAGCGACGAAGCGGAAGCTGTAGCTGCACTTGCGGATTTGCTGGGGAAAGAAAGTTTATAAGTCGAAAAGGGGCTGTCCCAAAACCCATTGTAAGATGGGGGAAGGGGACAGCCCCTTTTTTGTTTAATTGTCTTTTTTTTTGCGTTCTGTGCTTGCAAGGTAGCTCCTCCTACGCGGATAAAGCCGCCTTCTTCATCAGATTGTGGGCTAAACTTACGAGCCCCACTTCAATGTGCGTCTTAAATAAGCCCCGCAGGTGAAATCTGCGGAACCCGCGATTGGCTTTTAGTTGCCCAAACACGCTCTCAACCTCCACCATACGTCTGACTGAGAGTTCTCGGCCTTCCTCACTTGACAGACGTTCCCTTGTCATTTGTTTGTATCTTTGGAGCTCGCGACTTACGCCGATTTGTCGATTACCCAACCCTTTTGTGCACCGAGCTCGTATCGGGCATGTTCCACAGGTGTCACATCTGTAATATCTTTTCTTCACTCGGTATCCAGTCTCAGTCTTCTCGTATCCTTCGTATCGAAAGGTCAATCGTTGGTCCGCTGCACAGATGTACTCATCTCGTTCTTCGTCGTATTCCCAGTTCTCATACCGACTGATGTCTGCTTTCCACCGCTTCGTCCGCTCCTTGTGATAGGTGTTGTATTTCACGTAAGCAGTGATTTGCTGTTGCTCAAGGTATGTATAGTTCTCTTCACTCCCGTATCCTGCGTCTGCAATAACAGCCTTCGGAGCCACACCCAAACGCTCCCGAATCTGTTCTAGATGCGGGATTAGGCAACGCGTGTC
>NZ_BSBJ01000010.1:0-14138 GCF_027923525.1 Alicyclobacillus hesperidum subsp. aegles
CCCTGCCTCTGACATTGGAAAACCGTTTACACCCCACAAATTTTGAGCAGTAAGCTGTGCTCCGAGAGGTACAATCACCAAATCCTCTTGTCCGTTATTGTCAAACACATAGGTGTGCGCCATAGGCAGATTGGATGTGTCGATTTTCACTAATTTAAGCATACTTCGCGCCTCCTTAACCGCGAAACGTCCGATTTGCCCAAGCTATGAACTCATCGAGAGACATAGCCTCGATTTTCTTCCCATGCGCTACCGCCCCGTAGCGCCCCTTCGCAGCCGTCTGCTTGAGCCAATCGATGGCGCCCTTCTTCGCTCCTTGCCCACCAAGGACAATGAGAATGTGGTCTTCAGGCATAGCTTCGACGGCATTCAGATAAACGTATGGGTACTTCTCATCAACGCTACCAGACGACTGTTGCCATTTGCATTCGATACGGACGCGCAGATTGTATTCGCTCGATACCAGTAGAAATTCTGTCTTACCTTCGTGGCCGTATATCGTCCTATATGGGACGTTCTGTAACAACAATTCAGTACCGTAGCGCTCAGGATGTTTCACGTAATCCGAGTACTTCACAGCTTCAAAACCCATTGAAGCCATCACGCTGCGAATTGTGCCCTCCAGCACGCTGCCAGATGAATTGGCAAAACCACCTTGAGTCGTTGGACGTGGCATCGTCATTGTCCTCCGAAGAGCGCAAGCACTTCTTTTACTTTGCCTCGATTGTTTCCGTCACAGCTGATGAAGCGCGGCACAGCCACGAACTCTTGGACAGCGCCGGCATACACCACCTCCGTAAAGGGTGTGGCGTGATTGGAAATCAACACGGGAATGTCAGCTTGTCCAAGTTGATCGGCTAGCTGAGCCAGCTCCTCCTGGTCTTTGGTTCCGAATCCGCCCGCCGCGTAGTCTGTAAAGTTTGCCGTCGAGGACAATGGCACATAAGGCGGGTCGCAGTAAATGACATCGCCAGGCTGCGCGGCGCGCATAACCGCTCGAAAGTCTTCACAGAGAAACTCAGCCCGTTGTGCCTTGCGCGCGAAGTATCGCATTTCGTCTTCAGGAAAGTACGGGCGCGCGTATTTGCCAAAGGGTACGTTGAATTCGCCGTTTGCGTTGTAACGGCACAAGCCGTTGTACCCATGGCGGTTTAAGTACACAAAGAGCGCCGACTTGCGCCACGGGTCGCTCGAAGCGTTAAATTCGGCTCGCAGCTCGTAATACCGCTCAGCTGTATTGTTTTCAGGGACAAATTGCTCTTTGCAGTACGCGATGAAATCGTCCCCGTGCCGCTGCAAGGTTTGATACAGGCCGATTAAATCCTGGTTAATGTCGCTTATCAAATACTCCTCGTAGTCCGTGTTGAGAAATACGGCACCCGAACCGACGAAAGGTTCAATAAGCCGAGCCCCCGGAGGCAATCGACGCTTAATTTGTTCGACCAAGCGATACTTCCCGCCGGCCCATTTCAAAAACGGTCTCATGTCGTTCGCCTCGCTCCATGTCGGTTCGTGTCGCTAGCTCATGGACATAATCTTGGTCTATGGGCAGACAGCCGTCAAGTATTTGCGCACATCTATTGCAACGTTACAATACATATGTATAATGTTTTTAGAAAGGAGGTCAAACCATTGGACGAACTTATCAAAATTTTAACAGCAATTGCGCTGGTCGTCCAAATCATAAGTGGTTTGTTGGACGTCAAGAGCAAATTAAGAAGCCCACCCCGAAAGCGGCGCGGCAGACGGCGCAAGCATCGGAAGTAGGCTCGAGCAAGGGGAGTCGCCCCTCCCCTTGCCTCCATTATAGCACGGAGGAGGAACAGCTATGCTGAGAAGCGTTTTGAGCCCGTTTGCGAAGTACGGTTGGGTATTCACGCTCTTGGTCGCGATCAGCATCATTTTTCACGTTCATATCGCGCAATGGGCCACGATATCCGCAGCCGTTGTACTAGTGTTGTGCATCGTTGCTTCCATCATGAACATTCGGGACCGACTGAAGGGGTGAAAGTCATGTACCTCCAGTTTGAAACGAAAGCAGATTTCGTGAGATGGGCACAGGAAAACATCCTGACGCCCCAGGAGGTCACGGAAATCCTGGAATGTTCTCTGCAGGCCGTACGACAATCTGTGCAGCACGGAAAACTGCAACCGCTGAAAAAGCACGAACGCATCACCTTATTTTTGCGGGAGGATGTTGAAGCGCGTAGTGAGGAGCTGAAAGACCTGAGGGCGAAGTACCGACCGTACGAAGTCATGGACTAACGTCCGTTACACGGTGCACCTTGTGAACAGGAGGAAACTTACATGGAGAGCAAGCCTAAGGAAACGCCTAAGGTTTACTGCCCGATCTGCGGCTTTGAAATGACCGAACAGCGCGGCTGCACGCCGTGGTGTCGCAATTGTGGATACAAAGGCGTGTGCGGGGATCCGACGAGTTGAGAACACAATAAAGCCACGCCCCAGCGTCGTGAAAAGAGGCGTGGCTATGTGCGGCACCAATATGATGCCCGATACGATGGATGAATATACACCGATGTGTTACACTGGCATCAACAGTGCTCACCACGCCTCTCAACGATGCGGACCAGGGTGAGCTGTTTTTGCGCTTATCCACTATCATTTGATTTTTGTCCCAATATGTATCCGACCGCAGCAACAATGATTGTTTTCAGAAGGTCAAACAGAGAAGATGATAATGAATCTTTATGAAATATGAATATTTCAAGTATGTAGATCAGAAAAACAAGGAAAATGCACCAGCCAAGCAATTTTGAAATTGAATTAAACTTGGCCAACTCCATAGCTCGCTTATGTGCTTTTTGAGCTACGTTCTCTTGGCGTTCAAGTTTTTCAATATCTAAATCGTCCGGAGGAGGATTGTTAGGAGGCGAAAACCCTGATTCAAATGGTTCATCCTCCTCCACTTGCGGAAGATTTAGATCAAACTGATTTTCCTTCGTTGTCATTCTTTATATCCTCGTCATCCAGGAAATATTGCCGTTTATCCCATGCTGCTCGCCATGCTGTTTTTGGTCTATGGGTGATTTCAGACATGTAAATGCCATTAACATTTTTGAATTTGTTCCAATTGTCATCAATGATTTGACGGAGTAGGTCTGTCTCTTTAACAAGGTAAGATTCTCCGGCGCTATCTTTAGAATAGTCTTTGACTGGCCCACTACGGTATTGTTTGAATTCGTGATACACACTTGAAATGACCGGCCCATACTTCCAAACCTCAAAGCGCTCAGCAAACAAAGGCTTGCCTGTTTGTTGCAGGTAGTCTCGATAAATAAAATAAAGCAATTTTTGCAATTTCATAGGCGTAATCGGAGATTTTTGGTCGAATGAACGACGAAGAATATTATTAGCCAAAATCGTCGCTGTAACCATGTTTTATCTCCCCCTTCTCGCCATACGTCGTTATTTTGCATCAAACGCGATGATTTCACAAGATAAGTTGCTGGGTATTGGCTTAAAGAGGCGACCGTCGCTGGTCGCCTCGCGTTCAATCTGCACTGCACCTATACCCTTGCGTTCACGATACGGCCTGCGTGGGAGCCTGTCCATTATCAGCGGGAGAAGTTTGCGCTGGTGCCTTATACTTCGCCACCGCCTGCTCCACCAGAGACTCGACCAGGCTCTGCACGTTGCCCACCGTTTTGCTGGCGAGTTCCGCAAGGTTCGCACCTTGTGCCAGCACAGCCTGCACAGCGTCCTGTTTCACCTTTTGTGCGAGTGCCGCGTTGAATACGCCCTGCGCCTTGGCATCGTTGACCACTGTCTGATTGAACTGTTGCACAACGCTATCTGCGATCTGTGCCAGTCCGTCGATGGCGTTGGCTGCTGTCTTCGAGTGGATGTACTTCGGGACGACTTTCGTCGTGAGATATGTCACACCCGTGCCAAATGCCAAACCGAACGCGCTGATGACGTCCTCAAGAATCTGCACTTCCACGCTACCAATTGCCATATTGAATCGTCCTCCCTTTCGAATTAGAGCAACGCCTTGGCGCTGTCGAGCACCGTCTGCAACTCGTTGACCACCGCTTGCAGTTTGGCTTTGTCCACTGTGACGCTGTCGAGGGCTCCGAGTGCTTGTGCCATGGCCGCCGCTGTTTGTTGACCGTAGATACCGTCGACCGTGAGGCCGTGTTGGAGTTGAAACGACTTCACCGCAGCTGCGGTCTGCGGGCCATAGATGCCATCGACTGCGATGTTCAGCCCTAGCACTTTGTTCAAGTCTTGCTGGAGTGCCTTCACGGCATCGCCCGTGCTACCTTCTTGCAGGATCGTCGTCGTCACGTTATCACCCCCTCCTGATGGCACAGGTTGTGGCTGATTGCTTGGCGTTGTTGCCGGATGCCAGAAGCCAGGATCGGCGTAGACATCGCTCACGTCCACCTGCACGCCGCCCACGACCATGTCATACGTGTTTTGGTACATGGCGTTGTTGGTGAACTGCTGGCCGTTACTCCATGCACTAGTCTGCCAATACCAGAGCTTGTCCCCATAGGCTTGATAGAGCGCGTCCAAAACTGATGCTCCACCATACGCGCCCGGCCTGTACGGCGAGCACTTGGCGATGATGACCGCAAAATACGCGACGATGGCCGACATATCGGCTTGTGCCGCGTCGTAGTCCACGGTGAAGGCGATGCCGGTTCCTGCGGGTGCGCCGATGTTTTGTGCGCTTGCTACGGCGGCTTGTGCGTCGGTAACAGCTTGCGACGGCGTAAAGTATCCGGCATAGGTCGGATCACCCTCCCATATGAGACCGAGTGAGAGACCGGCGGCAAGAATGCTTTGCGCCTCGGCTTTGGTGATGGACTTTGACCAATTGCCGAGGTATCGCATTGCACCGCCGTATCCTGCCGCTTTGATGGCAGCAGCAGACGTAGCTGTCAGCGGTGTTGCACCATCGACGACTTGCATGATGGGTTGTGTCATGCGGATGCCCCCTTTTTGTACTCAACCTCTGTCAGGCTCGGTTTGAAATCAGGGCGACGCGCTAACCACGCGAAGAAAGTCGGAGTGGTACATCCATGGATACCGATGCTCATGCCTCGGTGATGATCTTGGCAAAGAATCCACTGGTTGTAGATCGTGTCAGCGGCATTGTCATCGCATACGTGGACTTCGTACATAAGGCCGTCTACTTCTACATGTTCAATCCGTCCGCCGAAATGTTGCATGAACCACTCGCACAAGTCGGCATGCGACCGGAAATCTCTTCGAACGTGACCGTGGAAATCGAAGTGGTGAAACAAAAAGAACGCTACCGAGCGGACGTCTAAACCGTTCCACTCGGAGCGTTCGAAGATATGGTGCGATTCTCGTTGTACCTTCGTCTTACATACGTAGCACCCAAGATGCTCGATGGATTCTAATTCATGCTTTGCATTTCGGAACTCCAACGTCTCCGCGCGCTGGTCGTGCTCAGGAAAGTGCTCGTACTCGACGATTCGGTGTACTTGGACATGCTCACGCACGATGCCCTTTGCAGCCGCAGCCATGGCACACACCACCTTTCAGTTCTTCAAACTTCGCATGCAATTCGCGATGGATAGCCTTTAACTCCGCCATCTCTTCCGTCTGGTACGCATGCAGACGTTTGAGGTCGGCAAGTTCCGTCATGACAGCATCGTGGGTTTCTTGTTCGCGCTTTTCGCGCACTCGATCTAAGACGTTCTGACCCACCATAATCAACGGCAATGACCACAACTGAACTGTATTTGACCAATACAGAAAGGTGTTCATGTCTTTCGGGAACAATACGGGGATAAACCCGTAGAAAAAGAACAGGTATGTCATCCACATGGATCCAAAGATTAAGGTGGCACGTACTGCTATGCGTTCATTGAATCGCTTGACCATCCACTCACCCTTTCCAACTGCGCCACGCCTCTGCGACAAGTCCTAAAAGGAAACCTCCTAACGCCATTCCTCCACCGACATAGTTACGCCAGGTTTTGAGCTTTTCCACATCTCGCTTCAGGTCTCCCAACTCCGCCTTCGTGGCGTAAAGTTGCGATTGTTCGTCCATGCGTCGCAACAAGTGCTTGACATCCTCATTGGTCTCTTTAAGTGTTTCTTTGATATATGAGATTTCCGTCACGGCGACGGCTAGCGTCACCTCTTGCGACTTTTCGTCCATCCCTCCGCCTCCCGTCTGTCAACACGTCTCAATCCAGACGAGAGGGTCTAAGGCGAGGCTGACCGGAGTCTCGTCATTCACTTTGATGCCCGCTTGCTGAAGTGCCCATCCCACATAGGTGGAACAGTACCGCGTCCGATGTTCCTTGTACTTTTTGTCGTATCCCGTGAGAGCCTTGACCGCCAGCCAGAAGATGCCCATCCAGTCATAGCGAAATCCGTTCTCACGCTGGAGGGCCGCAAGAAACTGCTGGCGCTGGTCATACGTCATTTGCACATGGCCGATATCATAGTTTCCGTAGTAACGACTCAACGTGCCATCGCCTGATACCCGCAGCCCCTGCGCCTCTGCGATCTCATTGCCACCGAGATAGACAGCGACATGGGTGTACAGGTGTGCAACTTTGCGCTTATCCTCGTGCGTGAGCAGCCATTCGCCGGCTTTGATGGCGTCAGCTACGGGATCGAAGATGTGGCCGCGAACAAAGATGAGGTCTCCCACATTGAGCACG
Organism: Alicyclobacillus hesperidum subsp. aegles; assembly: GCF_027923525.1. Classification (NCBI taxonomy): domain Bacteria; kingdom Bacillati; phylum Bacillota; class Bacilli; order Caryophanales; family Alicyclobacillaceae; genus Alicyclobacillus; species Alicyclobacillus hesperidum. Next base: position 6,672 of record NZ_BSBJ01000010.1, read on the forward strand.
GGAACCGCCCCCTTTCTCTCTCTAACAAGCAAACAGGCGGCCTGTTAAGCCGCCTTCGATGCCGCCAAGTCGTCGATGACATACGCCTCGCTGACGAAGTTCGCAAAGTACTCAAACGGCATCCAGAAGTACCCGCCGATGCCCCAGTCTGCGCCCCACGAGTTCCGCACAAGAATCATCTCGCGCCGCGCGTCATAGCCGACCGCGACCATCGCGTGTCCGCCAATCGGCTGTTCGTACTCGGACGGCATGGTGAGGATACCTGTGCGCGCCGTCTCGTCGGATTCCAACTCAGGAAACACCGTCGCGCCAAACAGGATCGGAAGGCCGTTGCCGAGCGCATCGGTCGCGTAGTCCACCAGACGCGAGTGAGGCAGGCGGCGAACGAGTTCAAGCGGCAACTGTGAACCAGGGATGAAGTCCTTGTCGTCTGGCTTGCGATAAAAGTCCTCGTCGGTATATGGGTCTTTGTTTTCTGGCATGACACCTTTCTTGGCCAGAACCAGCACGGCGTCCCAAATGGTTGCCCCAGAATCCTGCATGACGGTGCCTTCAAGGACACGTTCTTCGTAATACTGAGCATCTTCGCTGTACTCTTGCCACGTATACCCATGTTTCACACGCCATGATGCGTACCACGAAGTCGCCGCGAACGCTGAACAAGCGCCTTTATCACCCTGGTTGTAGACGGGGCCGAAGTATTTGCGCAGGTCGATGACAACGGGAATGTGGCCGCCGTGCGGCTGATAGTAGCGTGCCGTCGACGTGGCGAGGTAGAGATGCTTGGTCATACAGACCACTCCTTTGCGGAAAATGGGCATGAAAAAAAGCGCCCCCGAAGGAGCGCGTGGATGAGCATATGTCGGTCAAGCAAACAACTGCAACGCCTCAATGAACGCCTGCACGTTGGCTGCGCCGCGCTCGAAATTCTGGAGGAAGGCACCAAATTGCATCTGTGGCGACGTTGCACTGGACGGATAGCCGTTAGTGAGTGTCGTAACTAGATTCGACAACACGTCCGATTTGATGGCGCTTAGGGCGTTCTGCTGGTCAGCGGATAAGGTGATGGGCGTGTATGTGGATTGCTGGAGCGCTGGAACGATGATGTTGAACACTGCATCATACAGCACGCTAATTGCCGTGAACGTGTTCGTCAACAGGGCCTCGATTGTCGTGTCGTTCACTGCATAATACTGTTGCAACCACTGCACCGCCACACTCGCCGCAGGACCGACCGTTGGTGCTCCACCGCTTGGCGTGACCACTTGTATCGCGATAGGCAACGACTGAGTGCCGCCAATCGTCGCGGATGCACCCACACAGCCATTCGCCGACACGGACACAGGTACCACATAGTTAGCAAGCGATGGATGTAGTTGCACCGTGATGCTGGCTTCGTTGTTCGTGAGCGTCGCGGTCTGCGTCCATGATCCGATGGCGAATGTGACGCTCGTAGGCGGCGTAGATGGCGGATTGTTCAATGTTGCTGTGATGGTGTATTCGTTTGTGGTGGATGTGGACGGTGTTACTGACACAGTGAGCGAAGGCCGTAGTTCTACCTCGCCATTGACAACATAGTACGTTTCGCTCACGACTCTAGATTCCCACACCTCAGTCGCTGTAGGTGTGCTAGTGTCGGTTAGCGTCAACGTTTGCCACGAGGAATTCCACCATGAAGGTGGTTCCGGCTGATCGGTGATGGCTTGGATGATGCCAGAAGAATCATATGCGATGATACATTCCATATGTTAGGCCCCCTTAGTTTCCATTTGCGCCGGAGACGATGTAGAATTCTGCTGCAGCATAAAGGTTGGCACTCGCGGTAGTGGAACTCTGCCCGCCATTCCAAAATGATACATTCAGAGAGAAAGAAGATGTTGGTGTTCCTAGGTCTATATAGAAGTACTGTGGGTTACTACTCAGATTCACGTTGCTTGCACCATTCCCGTTTACGCTATAGGTGCAGGTACAATCGACAAGATATCCACTTACCTCAAGTATGAGAAACCGATGGAGAGCAGAAGACGTGACTGTCGTATTTGCTAATGTGGCTGACCCGCCGCCGCTAGAAACAGGATAAGAACTCCCGGCGTATAACTGGTATCCAGTCTGCCATGGATTTTCAACGTGGAGATTGGTAATCGTCCCCCCCACGCTCAAATTGCCCGCCACCGTCATGTCACCGGAGCCGTCTACGCCGAATAATTTGGTGAACGTTGGGTATGACGAAGCGTTCGTATTGTAGACGTTGAATCCGCCTTGACCGCCTTGGCCGAAGATGAATAGGTCGCCTTCGCCCTGGCCCTGCGTATAGTTCCAGCCAAAGTAGATTCCTGCTGATGACTTAGACAAACCGCCTTGTGGATAGGACGTGGCATTCCAGTTCGTTCCCAGCCAGTTCTCTGCAAGCAGCGTACTCGCAAACTGAACCGGATTCGCCACCGTCTGCGGATTCGGCGCGCCGCTATCCGTTCGCAAGTAGCTCAAGCTCGTCCACGTGCCAGGTGTGCCCCCGGATGTGCAGATCCACAGGAGTAGCGTGCTGAGATCCAGCACGACATCCCCCGTGTTGTACGTCCCACTCGTCGGTGCACCGCCGTTGGTCGTACCTACAAAGCGCAGGCTGCCGAGACCGTTGATGCCGCCTGCGGTCAATGCTGGTGCGCTGAATGGTATAGCGGAACCCGGCAACAAATCTTGTGTCATTCCTAGATCACACTCCTTCTATAACCGCTGATATTGTGACATTATTCGCTGTTCCTGCCGTTACGGACAACGTAATCGCACTCGCCGTTGTCGCCTCAATTGTCCGTGCTGGAATCGTGTAGTCGCCTGTTGGCAAAGGGTAAGTCGGTACAAGCGTCTCTGTCTGTGCTCCGGATGGACTGGTGTATGTGAGCGTCACCGTCACACTGGTTGCGGCGTTGGCGACACGTAGATAGCCGCTCGCCTTAAACTGCCCTGTTGCGGCTGGCGTGTACGAAAGCACGGTGGTCGCCGACGTGGACGTGAGCGTCAGGTCTTTGACGCTGACGGCTCGATACACGGCGACGGGGTTAGATGGAGAACCAGCGGAGGGAGGAAGTTGGACGATGCCGAGCGCTGTCGAAGAGGCCGACCCCACTTTTGGTACATTCCCGAGCTGCGAAAGCGGCACGTTGCCCGTGCTATCCAATGACGCCACTCCACCTGGTTGGCCTACCTCGGCGAGAGGAACATAGCCAGTGCTTGGCACGTTCGCAGTAACCTGCGTCGCGTTTCCGACTGCAACTGATATCTGGAACTGGCGTGAGTACGGTCCAGCTGAGTACGGCGGAAAAGTATCGCCTTGAGTGCCAGCGTTGGCGTAAGCATAAAGAATCTCACCAGCCTGCGGATCTTGTGCGAAGAGCCCTATCTCGCACGTGTAGGTCGGCTGCGTCAGATTCTTGTTTTGGTAGATCCCTAGGATGTTCGCGGTGTTCCCGCTCGCCGATATGGAACTGATGGGCACCCAATCGATAGGGTTGAGGAGACCAGTGAGCATGGTTGGGTCTGAAATCAGCGTTACTGTCGTGCCAGACGGGTAGTTCGCGTTTGCCGTGAACGACGAGACCGAGATGCTTGTGGCTCCAACAGATGCCGCGGCACTTGCTGTGACCGTTTGCGTCGTGTTCCCACTCCCGATCGTTAGCGTCTGCCCGCTTGCTACCGGAGACGTGAGCGCCTGCACGGGGATGGAAGTGTAGGCGGTGCCCGACGTAAGAGCGCTGCTCAACTGCGTAGTGAGTTGGCCGCTGCCGATTTGCAGTCGAGTGAATTGCAGTTCGGTGCCTGTTTGGACTTTGGCATACAAAGATTGTCCCTGCTGCGTTAGCACCATTTGGCCGTAGACTGCCATAGGAGTCCTCCTGTATCCGATTGTTTAACTCGGGACTGACAGACGTACAATGTCGTATCCACTTACGACACTTCCGATATACTCCTGCGAAGTAATGGACGTCGACGCCATCACGTTGAGCTCCACGCCAAGTGGCCTGGGGATAATCAGTCCCGCCGTCACGAGCTCGGCTGCTAGATTGTCTTCCAAGTTCGTGATATTGGCGGTCATCGTCATGTCCTGATTGTCGACCAGTGCGAGTTGCGTGCCTGGAAAAGCCGCGTTCCAGATGTCATAGATTTCACCGACCGTGCCGTCCCACTGATTGCGGACGATCTTAGCCTGCAACACAAGCCTATAGTGATCGTCGTCAAGGATGGACGAGTTGTTGGTGAGCGGCACGCCGATGTCCCGTGGCTGACCGATGAGCTGGCCTAAGATGTCCAGTTGTGCACCTTCGGCTGTGTCTAGTTCAAAGGCGCTCGGAATGGAGTTGGACACGGATATGCTGTCATCTACCTTTTGCAAGATCGCTGATAACCAAGCCATATAGTTCGGCTTGTCCGCATGCTCCGAGGTGATGAGCGACAGATAAGGTTCAATGGCCATGGTTGACTCTCACCACCTCAGCTCACGTTGACCGTGATGTACGAGAGATTGCCACGGGCGACCTGGTTAAAAGCGATGGGTATATCCGACGTACCCTGTGTCTGTCCATGCACGGCTGCCGTGACACCGGTCACAGAGAATGTTGGGTTATTCGGCGTTGGGTTGGCAGACAATGCTGCGCCCCACAGCGCAGAGTTGTACACATCCACGCCGATCTGCGCGTTGTTCAGATACGCGTACACCGCATTAGCGATAGCCGCCTGCGTATCCTGGGTAAAGCCCTGCAGTTGCTTTACGTTGATCGTCACGTCGATGTCAACATACTGGGGTACATCATAATAGATGGTGTTCACCACACCTTGTGAATCAGTGATTTCGACCGACGTACCCCCATATGTCCCGCACCCGATACCTTTCCGTAGCCAGATGACATTGGCAACGTCTTGCGGATCGCCGCCTTCGACCACACAGTCCACGGAGTGGGATGGTATGCCATTGGCGTCTGTCTGGTTCGTATAGTTTTCGTACACCTTGAACCGTCCGATATTGGGCACGGCAGCGAGTCCCGCGACTAAACTATCCACCATGTTCTGACTCGGCTGTTCCGTTGATACGGCTTGCCGTGCTCGTAGCTGCGAGTCGGTCTCAGCCGGCGATCCTGGCGTGGCTGCCACAGTATTGGTGACCGACGACCACCCTAGCTGTGGGGTAACGATGGTGTTGATGTCGCCAGGATTCGCAGCGATGGCGCCAGCAGTCTGGCATGTCGCGGTCACCGTCGACCTGCCCCCCGAGCCAATCACCGTAGGATTCGGCAAAGACCAGTTGTAGCCATTCACGTCACTCACGACACCATTGGCAATCATGGTGCCCGGCGTACCAGAGACCACGACTTGGCACGTCGAGTACACGGCGGATTTGCGCACGAGGCCGTTCACGCCGACGATGGCATCTAGGGCAGCACCGACCGCTGTGGAAGGCGAACGACTGTTATAGGCCGCTTGGGCGGCCAAGAACGAATCGTAGATCATGCTGGCAAACACGCTGATCATCTGATAGTCCTGGCTGTCATAGCCAAGGTAGATGTCCTGGCCGTATATGTTCTGCGCATCCGCGACCAGCTGATCGACAATGTCTTGGTACGCTGGCATGTGGAATCCAGCGGCGTCGATATAAGGCGCAAAATAGCTCATGGGCCAAACGTCACCCCCTCGACCGTGACATCACCAAATGTCGTCTCGACTGTACAGGTCTCAATTGTGTACCTGCGCGTTGTGTTGTCATAAGCGCTCGAGAAGTTTGAGATGGCTTGTACGTTTGGGACGTTGAGAATCGTCTCTTGCACAAGCATGTCTACGCCGCGTATGTGCTCTGGCGATCCAGGCTGGTCGAGCACCGATTGGAACAAGGGGAACCCGGCCGAAGTATCTTCCCACCACTCGCCTTGCAGGAGCTTGAGGTTCGTATAGATGGCCTGCGCAACGGCGTCGGTGCCGCTGTAAAACTCATTTTGCTGTCCAAACGTGTAGTCGCCTGTCGGAGACAACTTTCGATAGATCATGTGGAGATCACCGTCCCGTTGACTTTCACTGTCGTCGCCACGAGGTCGATCTCGCCGGGTTTGAGGCTGATATAGGTCTGTCCGTCGTCCGTACGCAGTTGTGCTGCATCCGTGGCATAGTTGGAAATCACCCGGGGCTGCGACCATACACCGAGGATAGCGTACCCGTCACTCAGGTCATGGCGCCGTTTATCCGGCTGGTTTTGAACGCCGCCGGACGACCACCAGCCGTCCATGCACATATCGCCAAAGACGATGAGGCATTCATCGCCTTGCTGAACAGGCATCGTGAGAGAAAATCCCCCGGCACGCGGGAAAACAATCGGCACATCCAGCAGGAGCGGCAGTTTCACCCACGAATAGCTCAAGTCGGGGTTGCGGATGCGTTCACGGATGGCAGGTTGAACGGACACGACTTGCTCAACGGGATCGAACGCTTGGATGATGCCGGGCATGGCCACACGGATGTTGGCCGCGACGGTGTCCATCAATGTGCGATAGAACTCTTCCTCGTTGTTCGGCAGGATGTCGTTGATAGACAGCACCGTATCACCTCCCATCAGTACCACGGCGACTGAGTTGTCGCGCTGATCATGCCTGGGATGCCGCCGGCCTGGCTGACGGTTACGCAATTGGTGTACCAGTCGTCCCCACGGGTGTCTCCAACGTGCTCGACACCCACCACCCTGTAGATGCCTGCAGAATCGAGCGGACGCGGCACTTGGCCAATCTGGTAGGTCTGTGCTTGGATGAGGCTGTTGTCGATATGAACCAGCGTGTTGATGGTGATAGCAGGGTTCAGCAGGCACTGGAACGAGACGCCGAGATCTTGCTGCGCAGGTTGGCCGATGAGCCCGGATTCAGGAGTTAAATCGATAATCTCGCCTTTCGGTGGATCACTCGCATGGATGAGATTGATTTCACCGCTCTTCGAGTAGAAGGCTAGGTTGTTCGCCTGCGCGATCTGGCGTATGTAGTCGCGCGTCAGACCAAACACCGCTTTGGCACGAGGCAGTTGTGCTGTGCTTAATTGCGTCGACAACTCGCCAAGGGGCGACGGCACGGTCGCCATGCTGGCGAGATTCTGTACCAGGCTGCGCGCGGACTGCCCGCGATTTAGCGTGAAGTTGGCGAACGACTGATTGAGCTGCGCGTTGGCCGCCAGTGCGTTAATCGTCAGCCGATAGGTCACGTTGTCCTCTTTGTCGCGGATAGGCTCGATGACGGTTCCATCGAAGATGAGACCGTACTGGTTGCCCTCATAGCCAGCTTCGACCGTGATTCGGTCGCCATAGTTCAGGATGAAGTTCTCCGTCGCAGGCTTGAGGTTGTAGATGACGATCGTGCTGAACGGTGGCTGTTGGTTCACCACGTACTGGATGTCGAATGTGCAATGAAGGTCTGACACGTCCAGCGCGATGCCTGCTGAGTTGCTCAC
>NZ_BSBJ01000011.1:0-118765 GCF_027923525.1 Alicyclobacillus hesperidum subsp. aegles
ACGTCGTCAATGAGACCTTTCATTCGTTGCGAGCGGAATCGATTAATGGTTCGAAAGTCTGGAGTCTGTCGTGCAGCGAGCCACATGAAGGGAATATTCTCGCGAAGCGCCTTAGCGATTTGGCGGGAGGAGTAGATCTTCTGGGTATATGCGTAGACCAGGACTTTGGTGAGCATCTTCGGATGAAAGCCGCTACGGCCTCCACCGGGATAGTACTTCAAAAACACATCGTCACTGATGCGGTTAACAGCCTCATTGACGACGCGTACGACGTGACCTGGCGGAATCAGTTCCTCTAAATCCATTGGAAGAAACAGTTGATCCATGTTATAGTCAATGAAGACAACGTTGTTCAAAAGAATCGCCCTTTCTCGGTTGATGTTTGTTGGCACCTACATTTTACCGGAAGGGCGATTCTTTTTGTGGACATGTAGGGCAACATTCAAACAGATTTTCATAAATAAGGGGCTCCCCCTAAGTGCACTTGGCACTTTTGGGACAGCCCCCTGTTCTGAAGTTGCATTCACTTTTTAGGCCAAACTCCATCGATGCGCCTTTAGCCAAGGATAGAGTGCCTCGAGCACTAGCACGATTGGTAAGTCAACCCCAAGTAGTTACCCGAACAATTATGTCAGATACACTACCACGTCAGCCCCATGTTCTTCGTTACCTCAACGACACTTTACGCCGTCGACTCTCTCGCCTTCGGAGCGTGTTGACAAAAAGCCTGTTTCCATTTGATCTCGACACCGAAATACCACTTTCCGGGTTAAGAAACACCTATATTCAATGGTCAAGTAGTTCTTATCTGGCTTGGATCTTCCGGCAAAACTGCGAAGTAAATTGGATTAGAGCATATTCTCGCATCAGAAGATTCGAACCGGCCATTTTCACGAAATGCAGCTACCGCCCTCTCTGTTCCGAATGCACCATAGCAGCAATTCTTGTCATCGGTTCTACAGTTATTTTCGACGTAAATGCAATGAACCCGCAGAAGACGCCCCTTTATCGTCGTCAACTGTTCTCGCCTGCATACTCAAGGGCGATTGACGAAACCCTTCGTGACTTAGTCGATCAATAAATTGAACCTGTTTCAGCGTAGCGCTTTGCCATGATGTCAATTTCCTTCTTCAGTTCCGACACGAGTTCAGCTTCGGGAATTTTGCGTACCACTTCTCCCTTACGGAAAAGTAGTCCTTCCCCACGGGCACCTGCGATGCCAATATCCGCCTCGCGTGCCTCGCCCGGTCCATTGACAGCACAACCAAGCACCGAAACCTTAATAGGTGCACGAATGTTTTGTACGTAGTCCTCAATTTCATTTGCAATGCTGATGAGATCAATATCGATCCGCCCACAAGTCGGACACGATACGATGGTCACGGCGTCCGAAACGATATGGAACGTCTTCAGCAACTCGCGCGCTACCTTAATCTCTTCGAGCGGATCTGCCGAAAGCGAAACGCGCATCGTATTCCCGATGCCCATACTGAGCAAAGTTCCAAGGCCAGCTGCGCTCTTAATCGTACCGCCAAACAGCGTACCTGATTCCGTGATGCCAAGATGCAAGGGGTAATGGAAACGCTCAGCGGCAAGCCGATAAGCCTCAATTGCCATAGGCACATCCGAAGCTTTCATGGAGATGATAATATCGTCAAAATCCAGATCCTCAAGGATTTTCACATGGTGCTCCGCGCTTTCCAGCATACCCTGCGGGGTCGGATAGCCGTATTTTTCGAGGATGTGCTTTTCGAGCGATCCCGCGTTGACACCGATGCGAATCGGAATGCCCCGCTCCTTGCACGCCTTGACGACTTCCTCCACCTTTTCTCGCTTGCCAATGTTGCCCGGATTGATTCGCACTTTGTCAATTCCGTTGCGAATGGCCTCAAGTGCAAGGCGATGATCAAAATGGATATCGGCGACGAGCGGGATGTGAATCTGCCGTTTTATCTCCTTAATGGCAGCCGCAGCATCGCGCGTGTTGACAGTGACTCTGACAACCTGACAGCCGGCGTCCTCCAACCGATGAATTTCCTCCACCGTCGCTTTGACGTCGGCAGTTTTCGTCGTCGTCATGCTTTGAATGATGACTTGATGATTCCCGCCGATGACTACGTCGCCGACGCGCACCGGTTTCGTCTCTTCGCGACGATACATGTCTCTCGTCTCCCTGTCGTTATCTAAACTCCCACTAGCGATCTTAACGAAATTCCGTACATCGTTCAACCGCCATCCGCCAGTTCTGCAGGGACGACATACCATCCCGTTGCCACGTCCTGTTACAGCAGGACGACCAACCTGATTGCATCGCCTTGGCTCAGTCGATCAAAGCCTTCGTTGATTTCATGGAGACCGATGCGATCTGTCAGCAGCTGATCCACCGGCAATTTACCCTGTTTATAAAGTTCCAGGAACCGTGGAATGTCGCGAGCCGGTATGCAACTGCCCACGTATGCTCCCTTGACGGTGCGCTCTTCCGCAGTAAGTGTGACGTGTGGGACAGAAAAGAGGTGACTTGGATCAGAAAGTCCCGTGGTCACCGTCGTCCCACCGCGGCGGGTCACCGCATACGCCGTCTGCATGGCAGGAACCGCCCCGGCTGTTTCGAATGCAAATTCGACTCCACCATCCGTCGCGGCTTTGACAAGGGATATGACATCCGGATAGCGCGCGTCAAATACGTCGGTGGCCCCAAGCTTCGTGGCAAATTCCAGCTTGCTTGGATTTACATCAATTGCTACAATCCGCCGCGCGCCCGCGACAACGGCACCCAGTAAGGCGCTTAGGCCAACGCCGCCAAGTCCGACGACAGCCACGCTGGAGCCCACCGGAACGCGCGCCGTATTGACAACTGCGCCAACGCCCGTCATGACCGCACAGCCGAAAATGGCAACTTGTTCGAATGGAACATCGGGATCGACCTTGACGAGCGAGTTGCGCGCAATCACGGCATATTCGCTGAAGCCGGAAACTCCAAGATGATGGTTGACATCCTGACCACCAAGATGTAGACGCCGCGCCCCAGACAGTAACGTCCCCGCTGCGTTCGCAGCCGCTCCTGGCTCACATAAGGCTGGGCGCCCCTCCTGGCAAGGAAGGCAGTGGCCACAACTGGGGACAAAAGCACATACGACGTGATCGCCAGGAACGAGGTCCTCAACCCTCGGCCCCACCTCGATAACCTCACCAGCGGCCTCGTGCCCTAAAGCCATGGGTAATGGGCGCGGGCGAGAACCGTTTATCACCGACAGGTCAGAATGGCACAATCCGGCCGCGCGCACGCGCACCAGTACCTCGCCGGGGCCTGGTGGATCGAGATCGAGTGTTTCGATGTGAAGGGGCTGGCTGGTCTTATAAGGCGTTTGCAATCCCATCTCGTAAAGTACGGCTGCATGCGTTTTCACGACACTTAACCTCCTTTTGCCCAGGGCATATGCCTTTCGCTTGCCTCCGAGTCAGCCATAAGCCGACTTGTCGTCCATCGTTCCCAAGCCTGGAGACGCGCCGCGCCTGACGATCGCACCCTAGGGCAACTTCTATTGGCATTTTACAGCACCGCGATGAGCCCTGCTTCATAAAAAAGGCTGCCCCCGCGGAGCAGCCTTTCGCTGTAGCTTGTCTACTTTAGAAAATGGACACGGAAAGTACACATACAACACACAAAGCCGTCAAATAGATGAGCGAGAACCGAAATACCTGATTTGCCCATTCGAGATCGCGCTCGGGTTGGATATAGAGACCTTTAACACCGAGGTACAAGAACCAAATTCCGAGAACAGCCATGACGACGAAGTAGATCCAACCTTCAGCACCTAATGGCGTCATCATCAGGGACACGGGAACCATAGCCGCGGTGTACAGTACAATCTGTCGCTTCGTCTCGCGGAAACCGCGGACAACCGGCAACATCGGGATGCCTGCAGCGCGATAGTCCTCGGTCTTCTTCATAGCCAGCGGCAAAAAGTGCGGTGGTTGCCAGAGGAAAAAGGTGAAGAACAAACACCAACCGGCGAGTGAAATGGATCCGCCACTGCCTGCAGCCCAACCGATCAGCGGAGGCATGGCGCCCGACACCCCGCCCAGTACCGTGTTCAGTGTGGTATGCCGCTTGAACCAGACAGTGTAAAGATACGAATACACAAAGAGTCCTACAAAGGCACATGCAGCCGACTGCCAATTGACGAATAAGAGCAGGACCGCGAGACCGACGACACTCATCGACAAACCGATGGCCAAAGCGGCAGCCGGAGAGACCTTGCCTTGTGCCACAGCGCGATGTTTGGTGCGCGCCATATGCTGGTCGATATCGCGATCGTAAAAATTGTTTAGCGCAGCGCCGCCAGCGACGACAAGCGCGGTGCCGACGAGCGTTAGCAAGAGCGTTGCGAGCCCTGGATGGCCACCGGAGGCGACCCACATGCCAGCAAACGTCGCCATCAGATTGGCGATGGTGATGCCCCACTTCATAATGGAAATGTAATCGCGCAACGTCGCTTTTGCATTTTCTAGCCCATTTGACGGCTCCTCGTATACGACCCCGTTTGCTTGCATCCACTTCACTTCCTTGTCGAAGCGGATCGAATGTCCGCCTAGTTCACACAACGATTATGTTTACAGACGTCGGGCAGAAATACAACGGCGAAGGGCGAATTGTCATGCAACCGACATACTTCTAGCACAGACACACACTGACAGCAGTATAGCCGGATGGGCGATGGTTTAGTATAATTGCCGTGAATGTCACTCGAAGGAGAGGACAGTATGCCGCTTTGGCTTTCAGGCGTCACTGCGTTTCTCATCGCCTTTGCATTGGCGCCACACATGCGAAAAGTCGCCATTCGGTTGAAATTTGTCGATTTGCCCAACGAGCGCAAGATCCACCGCGATCCCTTGCCACTGCTTGGCGGTGCCGCCCTTTTTGCCGGCGTTCTCGCCGCATTCTTTTTAGGGTTCGCTTGGAAAGACTGGTTGCAAACGCCTTACGTCGGCGTGCTCATCGGCGCGGCGATGCTGTTTGGAATAGGTCTGTTGGACGACTATTTCAAAACTCGAGGCAAGGATTTCTCAGTCTCCATCCGATTTGTCATTCAAATTTTAGCTGCCCTGTTGGTTCCGTTGTTTGGCGGCGGCATTCAAGGCTTCACATCGCCGTTTGGAGGGCATCACTTTGTCGCTATCCCCACGGTGTTGTCTGTACTTTTGACGGTGCTGTGGATTGTGGGTGTGACCAATGTGTTCAACTTCCTCGACGGCGTCGATGGCCTTGCCGCGGGCATCGCGGCCATCTCGGCGACGACTTTGTTTTTCATCGCCCTCATAAAGGGCGATCACGCATCGGCCTGGTTTGCCATCGCGGTGACCGGCGCGGCGGTTGGCTTTTTACGCCATAACTTCTACCCGGCGCGCATCATCATGGGTGATGCCGGATCCACCGTGCTCGGATACTTACTCGCGGCCATTGCATCGGTTGGCGCGTTTAAATCGGCGACGGTCATTTCTATCGGCGTGCCGATTCTTGCACTCGGCGTTCCTATCTTCGATGCCCTGCGCGTCGTATTCGTTCGGGCACGAGCTGGTAAACCTGTCTATAAGCCGGATCAAAATCACGTGCACCACTGGCTTCTGAGATCAGGACTCTCACAAGTGCAAACGGTCACCGTCGTCTACCTCATCAGCGCATGCTTCTCACTGGCGTCGATGATTGTGCTACTTCTCAACCGATGAGATGAACTTAGAAAAATGACGATGAAGGTGATTGACGAAGATGTTACACGCTTCGAACAACCTTCACGTGAGGCCTTTTTCCCGACGCTTGGCTGGACAGGCACTGACCTGCCGGTCCTTTTCGGGAAAAAGGTCTTTTTCGTACATATGGATACTTGACGTAGGAACGGAGTCGATTGACAGATGGAATTTGAACTCATCGCAACCTGTGCATTCGGTCTTGAGGCATTGACAGCGCGCGAACTCCAGGACTTGGGCTACGAGACGCGAAGTGAAAACGGGCTTGTCCGCTTTCGTGGTGACGCAACAGCTGTGGCACGGGCAAATCTGTGGTTGCGTACGGCCGAACGCGTTTTTATCGAACTTACTTCGTTTCGTGCTGAGACCTTTGAAGACCTGTATCAAGGCACTTTGGCCATCGACTGGTCAGAGTTGCTTCCGGTTGATGCCAACATTCCGGTCGTCGGACGCTCCGTCAAAAGCACGTTACACAGCGTACCTGCGTGCCAAAGTATCGTCAAACGAGCCATTGTCGACAACCTGCAATCAGCCTACGGGCGAGCCACCTTACCTGAAACGGGTGCTCCCGTGCGCGTCGAGGTTTCGTTGCTAAAGGACATTGCCTCCATTCGTCTCGATACTAGCGGTAGCGGTCTGCACCGGCGCGGCTATCGGTTGCTAAATGCCATCGCCCCACTTCGCGAAACGCTCGCCGCTGCGATGGTCCTCCTCAGTCGATGGGATGCACACCGCCCGTTTCGCGATCCGCTGTGCGGATCGGGCACTATTGCCATTGAAGCGGCGTTGTACGGCCAGCGCATTGCACCGGGCCTGTTACGCTCATTTGACGCCGAAGATTGGGCGTTTATCGGTGAAGACGTTTTCGCGCAAGCCCGCGCCGAAGCAGAGGCGGCACGCCGCCACGTCGAGCTCGATATCGTCGCATCGGACAACGATCCCGAGGTGCTTGAACTCTGTAGGCGCCATACGCGTTATGCAGAGGTTGAGGACATGATCCGCATCGAGCAAGCAGATGCCCGCCGCTTCAAGGCCGATCGGGATTACGGCGTGATCGTCAGCAACCCTCCCTATGGCGAACGTTTAATGGAGGTTGAGGAAGCCGCATCCCTGTATCGCGATCTCGGCAAAACATTTCGCAAGTTGGATACTTGGTCCGTCTTTTTGCTAACGTCACATCCGCAATTTGAGCGCTTATACGGCAAACAAGCGGACAAACGGCGCAAATTGTACAATGGGCGAATCGAGACACACCTGTACCAGTACTTTGGTCCATTGCCTCCGCGCAATCTGTCGAATGGTGACGACAAGCATTGACAAGGGGTTATCTCGGGTTTCCTCTGTCTTGCGTGACATTCCAATTGGTAGTAGAGTGACAGAGGGTTCGTCTCATGCGAACGCTTGCAGTTGGGTCGACCTTTCCGGAATGATTTCGATATCCCTATCGGCAATCTGGATGACGGTTCGACAGATCCACGCTGGTGCCGCACAATAGAGACAGAAGCAAGGTTGAAAAGGAGTGAGTCAAATGGGAGCCAAGAATCTTTTTGATTCGAAGCAAACCCTGCAGGTCGGCGGAAAGTCGTACACCTATTACCGCCTGGGAGCACTTGCGGACCATGGCGTTGCGGATATTTCCCGCCTTCCTATCTCTATCAAAATTTTACTAGAAGCGGTACTGCGCCAATACGACGGACGCGTGATCACCGAAGATCATGTCCGCCAATTGGCTAATTGGAACGCGCAAAACCCTGAGAAAACGGACGTTCCGTTTAAACCTGCCCGCATTTTGCTGCAGGACTTCACAGGCGTCCCTGTCGTTGTCGATCTCGCCGCATTGCGTTCGGCAATGCATCGCCTTGGCGGCAATCCGGATCGGATCAATCCGCTGATCCCGGTTGATCTCGTGATCGACCACTCCGTGCAAGTCGACGCGTTCGGCTCACGCGAGGCTCTGGAGTTCAACATCAGCCGCGAGTTTGAGCGCAACGAAGAGCGTTACAAGTTCCTGCGCTGGGCGCAAAAGGCGTTTGACAACTTCCGCGCCGTCCCGCCAGGCATGGGCATTGTGCACCAGGTCAACCTCGAGTATCTCGCGCGCGTCGTGCAAGAGCGCACAGTCGACGGCGAGCAAGTCGTCTTCCCTGACAGCTTGGTCGGCACCGACTCACACACGACCATGATCAACGGCATTGGCGTACTTGGCTGGGGCGTCGGTGGCATCGAGGCGGAAGCCTGCATGCTCGGTCAGCCGTTGTACCTACTGCAGCCGGAGGTCATCGGCTTTAAGCTCACCGGTAAGCTGCCGGAAGGCGCAACGGCGACCGATCTCGCGCTCACAGTTGTCAACATGCTGCGCAAAAAGGGCGTCGTTGGCAAATTCGTCGAGTTCTACGGGGCTGGTTTGTCAAACATCAGCCTGGCGGATCGTGCAACCATTGCCAACATGGGTCCAGAATACGGCGCGACGATGGGCTTCTTCCCAATCGACCAAGAAACGCTCGAGTATATGCGCAGCACCGGCCGCGACGAGTCCCTCATCGCACTGGTTGAGACATATGCGAAAGCACAAGGAATGTTCCGCACTGACGACATGGCAGATCCGGTTTTCACCGATACCCTGGAACTCGACTTGGCCGATGTGCAGCCTTCTTTGGCTGGTCCAAAGCGCCCGCAAGACAAAATCCTGTTGTCCGACATGAAGAAAAAGTTCGAGGAAGGGCTCACGAAGCCGGTGAACGAAGGCGGCTTTGGGGTTGCCGACGCGATCGACAAGACGGCGACCGTGCAATACGAAGACGGCGCGACGGCAGAACTGCATCAAGGTGCGCTCGTCATTGCGGCCATCACCAGCTGTACCAACACCTCGAACCCATCGGTCATGATTGGCGCTGGCTTGGTCGCGAAGAAGGCCGCAGAGAAAGGCTTGACGACACCTCGCTATGTCAAAACGTCGCTCGCCCCCGGCTCGCGCGTCGTCACCGACTACCTTGAGAAGGCTGGCTTGCTCCAACCGCTCGCTGAACTCGGATTCGACGTCGTCGGTTACGGCTGTACGACCTGTATCGGTAACAGCGGTCCGCTGCCGGATGAAGTGAGCAAGGCGATTCAAGAGAATGATTTGCTTGTCTCGGCCGTGCTTTCGGGCAACCGTAACTTCGAAGGCCGCATTCACTCTTTGGTACGTGCAAACTACTTGGCATCGCCACCGCTGGTGGTCGCGTACGCACTCGCCGGCACAGTCGATATCGACTTGACCAAAGAGCCGCTTGGCAAGGACAAAGATGGCAACGACGTATACCTGAAGGACATTTGGCCGACTAACGAAGAAGTGCAAGAGACGATTCGCAAAGTCATCAGTCCAGAACTGTTCCGCAAGGAATACGAGAGTGTGTTCACGAACAACGAACGCTGGAACGCTTTGGACACGCCGGATGGCGACCTTTATGTGTGGGATGAACAATCGACCTACATCCAAGAGCCGCCGTTCTTCGTCGGTCTGACGCCGGATGTCCCGGATATCGAAGAGATCCGTGGGGCGCGCGTACTCGCATACCTTGGCGACTCCGTGACGACGGATCACATTTCGCCAGCCGGCAGCATTGCGCAAAGTAGCCCTGCTGGACAATACCTGAAGAGCCATGGCGTCGAGCCGTACGACTTCAACTCGTATGGATCCCGCCGCGGCAACCACGAAGTGATGATGCGTGGTACGTTTGCCAACATCCGCATCCGCAATCGCGTTGCACCGGGTACGGAAGGCGGTTATACGACTTACTTCCCGACCAACGAAGTGATGCCGATTTACGATGCAGCCATGCAGTATCAGCAGAACGGCCAACCACTCGTCGTGATCGCCGGAAAAGAGTATGGTACGGGTTCGTCTCGTGACTGGGCTGCAAAAGGCACGTATTTGCTCGGCGTGCGCGCCGTGATCGCGGAAAGCTTCGAGCGGATTCACCGTAGCAACTTGGTCGGTATGGGCGTGCTGCCGCTCGAGTTCCAAGCCGGCGAAAGTGCAGAAAGCCTCGGTCTGACGGGCCGTGAGACATTCAGCATTCTTGGCCTTACGAATGAGTTGGAGCCACGTTCGACGGTCGACGTCAAAGTGGAGCGAGAAGACGGTTCGTCATTCACCTTCAAGGCGAATGTCCGCCTGGATAGCGATATTGAGGTTGAATACTACCGCAACGGTGGTATTTTGCAGACGGTATTGCGCAACTTCGTGCGTGAAGAGCAACAGGCATAAGCGGCAGAATGTAAAGGGGACCCCGTGGTGGGTCCCCTTTTGGTCTTAAACAGGCTTCTCTACAACATTCATAGCATAGATTCTCGCTTCGTACGCACGCAATCGCGTGTCCGTGACGTCCGTTTGATCTTCATAATTGGCGAGGACAAGATGTGCGTCACTATCTCGAAACAACTCCGGAAATTGGAAGTAGGTGTCCGATTCTGCGTGATTTAGCACGATGAGAAATACATCATCCTGCCATTGTCGTGTATACATATACAAGTGTGTGTCGCCTTCCGACAAATCTGTATAATCCCCATATATAAGAGCTGGATATTGCCGTCGCAGCGAGATTAAAGCTTTATAGTACGCAAAAATGGAATCCGATTGTGCGCGATCCTTTTCCACGTTAATTTCACGGTAATTCGGGTTAACGGGAATCCATGGTTCGCCAACTGTGAAACCCGCGTTTGGTGAGTCATCCCACTGCATCGGTGTTCGCGAATTATCGCGTGCAAGAGGAGCAAGTTCAGCAAGAACCTCGTCCGGCTTCCTTCCTCTATCCACTTCCTCTTGATAGCGGATGCGCAGCGCAATATCCCGGTAACTTTCGATCGTCGAAAAATGTACGCCCGTCATGCCGATTTCCTCACCTTGATAGATGTAGGGAATACCCGGTAAGGTGTGTATCATTGTGGCTAACAGTTTCGCCGACTCCATTCGATACTTGCCATCGTTACCGTAACGTGTAACTTGACGCGTGTGGTCGTGGTTATTTAAAAATTGGGAGTTCCACCCTCGCCCATAAAAAACGTCGTGCCAGCGTTTTTGAATCGATTTAAAGCGCAACATGTCCCATGTCGGCATCTCGTCACAAACTTGAAAATGGAACAGCGTATGCAATTCACGTCGATCCTGACCGACGTACTTTAGCCCCTCCTCTGGCGTCACAAACGGTATTTCTCCCACAGTGAGAACGTCATAGTGTCGTAGAACGCGATCGTGCATTTCCCGTAGGTATTCGTGAATGCCTGGATTATTGGCGAGATAACTAATATGAAAAGGATCCTCCGCATCAAAAAACCGAGCTGGTTTCGCCAAAAGGTTGATCGCATCCATGCGAAAGCCGTCGATCCCCTTGTCCAACCAAAACTTCATCATCTCATAAACGGCATTGCGCACTTGCGGATTCGCCCAGTTCAGATCGGGTTGTTCAGTTGCGAACGAGTGAAAGTAATACTGTCCCGTCGCTTCGTCCCATTCCCAGACAGACGGAGTAAAATATGAACGCCAGTTGTTCGGTGGCGCACCATTTCGGCCATCTCGCCAAATGTACCAGTCTCGCTTTGGATTGTCGCGCGACGAACGGGATTCCAGAAACCATGGATGAAGATTTGATGTATGATTGACCACCAAGTCCATGATGAGCTTCATGCCACAGGCATGAACTTCATCAAGCAGCCTTTCCCATTGTTCCATTGTGCCCGCCTTCGGCATGATGCGATAGTAATCCGATATATCGTATCCATTGTCACAATCCGGTGACTCGTAAATGGGATTCAACCAGATGACATCGACACCGAGTTCTGACAGGTAATCAAGTTTTTCAATCACCCCACCCAAGTCCCCATACCCATCGCCGTTCGAGTCTTTAAAACTACGCCAATAAACCTGGTATACGACGACTTCTTTCCACCAATCGCGCTTCATATTTTCCTCCGACATACGATTTCTTGATAAGTTTTCGAAACAGTTATCCCTTTAATCCTGCGCTCGCTACACCTTGAACAAACTGGCGTTGGAAGATCACAAAAATGATCATCATGGGCACGGTGAGCAGCAACATCCCTGCCATGACACTGTTCCAGTACGCATTATACTGCCCATAAAACGAATTCAGCCCGACCGGCAGGGTATACATAGAAGTTGTTTGGCCAATTAGCAAAGGCCACAAAAATGAATTCCAGTTGCCCTGAAATGTAAGTATGGTCTGTGCCGCCAATAAGGGCTTTGACAGGGGTAACATAATTCGAAAGAACATCCCCCAGTGACCAACCCCGTCGATGCGTGCGGCTTCCTCTAACTCCTTAGGTATGCCAAGAAAGAACTGCCGGGACAAAAACACCATGGTTGAACTAAGCAAAAATGGAATCGTCAAGCCTGCGTAGGAGTTGATCCATCCCAAGTTCACCAAGATGATATAGATAGGGACGAGTACAACTTGCCCAGGAATCATCATAATCCCGAGGAACAAATAAAACAAAAACCCGCGAAATGGGAACCTCAGCCTTGCAAACGCGTACCCCGCAAAGGTGTTGACTACAAGATTGCCGACTGTCACAATGACTGCGACGATCAAACTGTTCAAGAACCATCTTGCAAAAGGAAAGTCATGTAGGATGGATGCATAACTTGCGACGGTAAGTGTCTTCCATGGAACAAGTAACTGAAACACCTCAGATGTCGGTTTAAGCGATGTGTACAATGACCAAAGGAACGGCAAAAGAGAAACAAGTGCATAAGCGATGGCCACCACATATAGTCCGATACGTGCTCGTCTCCAGTTTGCGCCGCGCTGACGTGTCGCCAACATTACGAATCCTCCCGTCCCAAGAACAGTTGTTGAATGAGTGTAAGTACCAAGATGATGGCAAACAATACGAATCCCATTGCCGACGCATAGCCCATTTGCATCGTCCGGAATCCTTTTTCAAACAAGTCAAGAACCACCGTCATCGTATCCTGTTGTGGTAGTGAACTATTGCCGGAGATCACGTATACGAGGTCAAATACCTGGAATGCCCCAATCATACCGAGTACCACAACTAGAAACGTCGTCCGCTTTAGCATGGGTACAGTCACACTGCGCAGTATCTGCCACCCTTCAGCACCATCGATGGCAGCCGCTTCGTACAACTCAGTCGGTATATCTTGCAATGCTGCGAGATAGATGATCATGAACTGTCCTGCTGTCGTCCAAATGGCTACCACCATAATGGCCGGAAGCGCGAACATTGGGCTATTGAAGTAATCCGGTCCTTGAACGTGTAAAGTGAGAAACAACAAGCGATTGAGCAAACCATTGGGCTGAAACAAAAACCCAAAAATGACCGCAACCCCTACCGTCGACGTGATAGATGGCAGATAGTAAATGATGCGAAAGACGGTCTTGCCACGGATGCGGTTAACCACAACTGCGAGCAACATGGCTAAGGCCGTCTGCACGGGAACCACGACCAAAGCGTATAAAGTCGTGTTCCAAAGCGCTCTAAGAAACACAGGGTCTTGAAATAAGTGGATGTAATTTTGAACCCCGATGAAGTGAGCATCCAGCGGATCAAGATACGAAAAATGCTTGAAACTGACAACAAAGGCGTACACTATGGGGCCAAGCAAAAATACAAACAGTTCTACAAGTGCTGGCAAGATAAACAAATATCCCGCCAAAGCTTGGTCTACAGTGCTCCTTCGGAAGCGAGAACGCCATGCGCGACTAGGCTGTACCGAAACCGCCAAATGTACTACCTCCTTTGCACGAGCTTATCTGCCAAAGCACTGAGGGTGCGCGAAATGATTGCGCACCCCGCATGAAATCAAACCTGATTCAATCGTTCATTTGCGAGTTAAGTGTCTGTTGGGCTTGACTCAGAACCTGCGCCGCCGATTCTTTTTTCAAAATGCCTTGTTGCGTTGCGTTGTTAATAGCATCCAAGAAGTTCTGCCCAAGTGTACCAAACTGATATGGAATAGCACCCTTAAGCCCATCTACGAATCCTTTATATGACGGATACTTTTTCAAGAACTCGCCTTGTTCACTCGTTCGCGATGGTATGGCCAAACCAGAATCGGCCGTCATCTTGAGGGCTTGCTTTCCAGTCATGAAGAACAGTAGTTTCGCCGCTTCAGCCGGATGCTGCGTAGTGCGCGCCATTTCATAGGCAACTGTGAACAACATATTGGCATCCTTGCCATGAAGAGATGGGAAATCTGCGATTCCGTACTTCATGTTTGGGGCCGTCTGTTGCATAGAGGGCACCAGCCATGCCCCCTCTAAAGCCATTGCGGCTTTTCCTTGTGCAAACGGAATTCCAGCCCAAGACCCGCCTTGGTCCTGAGGAGTAACAAAGTTTTTCTCTTCCATCTCTTTCATAAACCATGTCAATCCAGCGTCATTCGCTTTATTTGTGAACGTCGCTTGATCCTTCGTCTCATCGTAGTAGCTACCACCCATATCAGCGATGAATGGGTAATAGCGTGCAACATCGATAGGCATATCCAAAGGAACAATGCCCTTGGCCTTTAATTTGGCAGCGTCTTGGTCAAATTCATTCCATGTTTTCGGAGGAGCCTTGATGCCTGCTTTTGCAAGTAATGCAGGATTGTACTCAAGGGCCATTGTGTTCATATCTTTTGGAATTCCGTAAATGTGCCCCTTCCACTTAAACGCATTTAACAAGTTAGACCGAAAGTCGGACATGTCCACATGATCTTGCTTCACATAATTGTCTAACGGCATAATGGCTCCCGACGCTTCAAGCGTTGGTGCATAGGAAGAATCCACGTAGAAAATATCGGGCGCGTTGTGTGCCGCAAGCATCGGTTGCAATGCCTGAAGGTAGTTTCCGGTAATCACCTGAATACTCACTTTGATGTTTGGGTTCTGTTTCTCAAAAGCTGCGACCTGGTTTTGTACCAGCGTCTTTTCTGCAGGACTAGATGCCCACATACCCAGAGTTAAATGTACAGGTGCCACAGAAGCACTCCCAGTATTGCTGGGTTGCGACTGCACACCGCAACCACTTACTGCACCAATGCCAACGAGTGTGATGCAAGCAATGCCAGCTACTCTTTTCTTCATACCTCGACTCCTCCTCAACCTAGTTTTGACCCCACCAATTCAATCCATTACTGTGTTCGAAATGACATAAAAGTTGACATTCGTCTCTTGAATGCTCATCCACTCAGGCCTTTGACATCACTCCCTTCATGGAAGTGCATACATCAATAACAAGGCCTGTCGTATTTTCAAGTATCGATACGAGTAACTCCCCATCTGTGCGATGCAAGGCGACACTGAATTTGCCTTGTCCCGCACAGATGTCCTCGATGACCAAATCATCCATCCCGGTCGGCAAATGAGGATTGAGCGACATACGCCCAGAAGGTGCACAGGGTTCCATCCCTAACAATTGCTCCAAGACAAACACTGGCACCGCTGCGGCCCAGGCCTGTGGCGAGCACGAAACGGGATAAGGCACAGGCTTCTCAACTTCTCCGCTGGAAAATCCACAGAATAGCTCCGGCAGACGACCATGCGCAAAACCATCCTGAGCGAGAAGAAGACCATTGACAATCGGTTCGGCTAGATCCCACCCACCATACCTTCGTACACCCGAGAGAATGAGACTCGTGTCGTGCGGCCAGACCGAACCATTATGGTAACTGAGTGGGTTGTAACTGATTTCCTCGGCAGACAGCGTCCTTATCCCAAAACCGTTAAACAAATCAGGATCCAACATGCGCCTTGCAACGGCGACACCTATTTCCGGAGGCAGGATATCACTCCACAGCACCTGTCCCATATTGGATGACGCAACGAGTAACGGTCGCTTATCACCGTCCAAGGCAAGAGCAAGCAAATTCCGCTCCGCATCATAGAAGTGTTGGACAAAAGCCTGTTGCAGTTTGTTCGCGCGCTCTTGGCACCGAACCGACTCCGCGTCATCGCCAAACAAGGCGAAAATCTGTGCCCAGTTGGTATAAGCCTTGTGAACATAGGCTTGAACCTCCACGAGTGCAATGGGCCCGGTCGCAAGTTGGCCATTTCCGTGCATCATCGAGTCGCCCGAGTCTTTCCAGCCCTGATTGGCAATTCCCCCGTCAGATTCGCACCAATACTCAACGAATCCATCGCCATCGCGATCGCCATACTGCTCGATCCACCGGAAGGCATTCCTTACGGAGGGAAGCATCTGCTCTACAAATTCACGATCCCCTGACCACAGGAAGTAATCAGCCAGCACCACTAAAAAAAGCGGTGTCGAATCGATACTCCCGAAATAAGGATGAAAAGGGAGTACATCCAAGCGACTCAATTCTCCGTCGCGCAATTCATGCAGGATCTTTCCAGGCTGTTCATCGCGTCTGGGGTTAACTTCACTACCTTGAAAGTGAGCCAGCGTGGCAAGTGTACCTCGCGCTATATCCGGAGCTGCTGCCATCATCTGACGAGCCGCAATCAAACTGTCACGCCCGAACGGGACTGCATACCAAGGCACACCAGCCACTAGAAAGCGTCCGTAGCCAAAATCCGTCAGGAGCATCCGGATGTCCTTGAGCCCTTGTGTATACCATGCAACGAATCTGTCGTCACCTTGGATCCTTGGCATCCGCGCAAACCATCGTTCATATGAACGGTGCACATCTGCGTTCATAGCATAAGATTCCGCATCTCCGCAAACGTTTCCGGAGCTATGCGGCGGGGCGTCTATGTTGCATTCATCTTCTACGGAGGGCGTGACCACAAGCTCCCACGCGGCATGGCCGTGGGCAGGTACATGCAGTGTAAATTTGCCCTGCATAGCTGTATCGCCGAGTGGTACCCACGCAAGTAGCCCATCCGCAGTAGAGAACTCCACCGTAGTCTTCATCTTTCGACCGTCGCGTGCAGTGTAACGGTAACTACAAACGTTTCCGGACGCGCTAACCTGTACTTCCCGGTCAAATGATTTAGCGAATCCTCTAACTTCGAACATATCAGCGAAGTCGGCATCAATTTCATACAAGACGTCAATTTGCACAACGTCCCCTGAATAATTCCGTATGATACCGCTTTCCTTTAGAACATGCCCGTCGACGGATTGTGAACGGGTCACAAGGATGCTTTCTCTCGGTATGTCACCTTCCTGCGCGGGAGGTCGATTCGTGTACAAGTAATGGCATTGGTAGCCTTCCTTGGACTCGCTCTCAAGCAACACGAGCGAGTCTGGTCTTGTCAACCAATTTAAGCGTGACAACACTCGCGTGTCGCGCGTAAACAAGCCTCCTTCCGAAACGTTTTCGGAACCATGCTTACACATTCCTTGTAAGTCCGATAGGTAAAATAGGTCGTTTTCCTTAATGACATGGAAATTCATCTTTTATCTCCACACTCCCAGTTCAAAGCCATCTGCAACTTCTATGCACTTTCTCGAACAATCAACTCTGGAGGCAGCAATGTACCGGATGGCTGTTCGTCCTCCTGCAACATACGGACCAGCATTTCAGCGGCATCACTCCCCATCTCGTATCGCGGCTGCGCAACCGTGGTTAACGATGGAGTTACAAATCGACCCAACTCGATATTGTCAAACCCGATAATGGCCAAGTCGTCAGGAATGCGAATTCCGCAGGCCTTGCAATGCTGGATGCCACCTATAGCCATCAAGTCACTTGCAAAAAACACCGCATCAGTTTCAGGATGGCGGGACAGTAGGTCAGCAAGCGCCTTCGCACCGCCCTCAATTGTAAAATCGGCGTGCAAAATAGAATCACGACTATACGCCATGCCATATGCTCGCATGGCAGCTTCAAACCCCCGTAGCCTCTCGATGCTGACTGCTGCATGGGAGTATCCGTTGATGAAGCCGATGTGCTGACGTCCTGTGTTCACCAAGTGCCGAATCGCGTATCGCACTCCATTCACGTTGTCTGTCATCACATAACCACAATGTCTGCTTAAGAGAGGTAAGTCGATAACAACGCTTGGCAATGTTGATTCCACTACTTCTTCAACATATGGATCGTCCAAACGGATACCCATGACAACGACACCTTCGAGACTGCGCTCACGGCAAAAATCGACGTAACTAATGAGCTGTTGCCGAGCTGTATTGGTGCTCACCAAAGTGACGTCATACCCATATTCCGCGAGCTTGTCATGCACACCCACCAATACGTCATACATGAAGTGATGACCGCCGCGATTAAAATCTGAGACCAAGAGACCAATATTTCGACTTTTTTGCAAGACAAGGCTTCGAGCGACGTGGCTCGGACGATAGTTCAATTTCTTTGCGACTTCAAGTACGCGCTGACGCGTCTCCTCCCCCACGTCGTCGCCACCGTTTAATGCGCGAGAAACTGTCGTTATGGAAACGCCGGCAGCCCTTGCCACGTCGCGAATGGTGACGGTCATGGCGGAATCCCCTTTCCTGACACCGAAACGTTTTCAGAAGTCTCGTTACATATGCGACAATACAGAGCTTCAGACACTGTCCGCGATTAGCCCCATCGTAACCGAAAACGTTTCGGATCACAAGTATAAAAATCAACTTCTCTACACACAAGACCTATGGCGTCCAGACACGCAAACAAGCGCCCCGTTCATTCACGAGGCGCCTACGTATACACTTCTGCTTATAACGCGGCTTGCAAAATCTTGTGCACGTCATCCTTGCCGAGCTTCTTGAAATGCCCGATCTCGCCAAAACGAACCGCTTGACTGGCCATGCGCTCCAGCTGGTCATCGCCGATTTGATAATCCGCCAAGCGCTGTGGTGCGCCAATCGACTGGTAGAACTCACGAACCTTTGCGATCGCGATGTCGGCAAGCTCCGCGTCCGTCTTGCCATTGCCATCGACGCCAAATACGTTCTTTGCCAATGACGCAAAGCGGCTCGGATTGACATTTTTAACGTGCTCCATCCAATGCGGGAAGACAATTGCCAGCCCGCCTCCATGCGGGATGTCATAAATCGCACTGATCTCATGTTCAATCGCGTGGCAAGCCCAGTCCCCCGTGATACCCATGGAGATCATTCCGTTCAAAGCCATCGTGCTGCAATACATCATCGTTTCGCGAGCATCGTAATCGTTCGGATTTTCGACGGCTGTCTTCGCGTGTTCAACGATGGTACGCATCACGGCCTCAATCAGATGTTGCTGTAGAGGCGTATGCCGCGTTGGATGGAAATAATGTTCAAAACAGTGTGCCAACATGTCACAGATGCCATAGACCGTCTGATCGCGCGGAACTGTGTATGTGTTCTCCGGATCGCAGAACGAGAAGACAGGGAACGTATAGGGCGATCCGCCGCCGAGTTTTTCTTTTGTCTCCCAGTTCGTGATGACGCCGCCAGAGTTCATTTCTGAGCCCGTCGCCGCGAGCGTCAAGATGGTGCCCAGCGGCAATGCCCCCGTGGCTTTGCCCTTGCGCTGATAAATGTCCCACACATCGCCATCGTATTTAACGCCCATTGCGATAGCTTTGCCACAGTCGAGAACGGACCCACCGCCAACGGCCAAAATCAAGTCGATATGGTTCTC
Organism: Alicyclobacillus hesperidum subsp. aegles; assembly: GCF_027923525.1. Taxonomy (NCBI): domain Bacteria; kingdom Bacillati; phylum Bacillota; class Bacilli; order Caryophanales; family Alicyclobacillaceae; genus Alicyclobacillus; species Alicyclobacillus hesperidum. The sequence continues at coordinate 19,283 of NZ_BSBJ01000011.1, forward strand.
ACGGCAAATGGCAATGCCCTTATGTACCGTCGACAACCGGGGGTTGGGTTCGACACCCGCTAGCTCGAACAAACTTACGCCCGCATTTTGCAGAATACCCACCACTTTGTCGTAGAGGCCATTGCGCTTAATACTCCCTCCGCCATACAGCAAGAGCACCCGCTTGCCGATTTTCGTTACTTCTTCAGCCAGGTGCTTCTCTATTTGACCCTTACCGTAGTACAAAGTCGTTGGATTGTAGAAACGAAATGCGTCCACTTGTATACCCCTTTCGCAAGTCAGGACTACAGCTTCACTAAACACTTGATAGCCGCTCTCACATTGTAACAAGGAGCTTTCGAATCGCCAAACGTGCTTGGCCTTCTACATCGGGAGAGCTTCGAATACACATGGTTTGTCCGCACAGACGGAGGTGAGTGCGCGTGGGCTTTTTGGCTGCACTGGGCAGCGCCATTTGCTATGCGTTATCCTACTGTTTTTTGCGCAAGGGTCAGGCTGAGTCGTCACCACCCGACTATGGGCTGCTTCCCATTCTGGCCATGAGTGCCATTTCGCTCTCGGGTGTCGCGATCATCGAATACATGGTTGGCGGCCGCCTGATCAAACCTGGAGCCGATTTACCTGTGCCTGTGCTTTGGGCAACTTGCTCCGGAATCGTTGGTACCTTTTTAGGACGCATGTTGCTCTATCGAGCGGTTAATCAACTTGGCGCTGTACGCGGCGTGGTCTTGAAGGGCGTCAGTCCTGTGGCAACCATGGCCGTCGCGGCGTTCGCGTTAGGAGAAGATCCTTCGTTCGACGACGGGATCGGACTCTGCGGAGTTCTCGGTTCCATTCTACTGCTTGTGATCGAGAGTCGACTTCGCAAACACCGCGCAGCGCGCTTTGCGTTCCAAAGCGCCGCTGTCATTGGCATCACAGCGGCCTGTATCCAAGGGGTTGGTCACGTCTTTCGACAATTGAGCGTCCAAACCGGCCTCTCGCCACTGCCCGCGGCGGCCATCGACCTCAGCGCAGCCACGTCGACCTACGTCATTTGGCTGCTGTTCCGTGGCACTTTGTTGCCGCTTCTGCGGTGGTATGCCCAACACCTAAACTTCTGGCTTGCCGTCGCTGGTTGGTGTTCAGCTGCAGGTGTCTTTTTGTTCTTCTTTGCTGCCGATCACGCCTCTGTATCGACCGTTGCGATCCTAGCCGCGTCGGAACCTGTCTTTGTCGCTTTGTTCTCCGCTCTCTTCCTCGCCCGCTTGGAACGTCTATCCTGGTGGAGTGGCGCCGCCGCCTTATTGATTGGCTTGAGTGCCATGATGCTTGTGACGAGTTGAAGCAAGTTACTGCATCAGCCTTACGATGACACACTTGGACTTGCGGTTGACATCAGCATTCCCTACACTGGAATGACTCATGATGGACCGGAGGATTTCCGTATGTACGACGTTATCGTTATTGGCGGCGGCCCGGCTGGACTCATGGCCGCCATTTCCGCGCGCGAATGTGGTGCGCGCGTTCTGTTGGTCGAGAAAGGCAATCGTCTCGGACGCAAGCTCGCCATATCAGGTGGTGGCCGGTGCAATGTCACCAACGCCAAACCATTGCCCGAGTTGATGGAAAACATCCCAGGTAACGCGAAGTTCCTATATTCCGCATTGAGTCAGTTTTCCAACCATGATATCATCCACTTTTTTGAGCAACTGGGGATTCAATTAAAAGAAGAAGATCGAGGCCGAGTATTTCCTGTATCGAATGACGCAAAAACGGTTGTCAAGGCGGTTGTGGACCATATGTATTCGTTGGGGGTAGAAGTTCTCTTGGATACGCCAGTATCCCGCATACTTACCAAGGAAGGGCAATTCGTAGGCATTCGTCTAGCTCGCGGGCAAACACTCACGGCGTCTGCCGGCGTAATCGCGACCGGAGGTTGTAGCGTGCCCCAAACAGGAAGTACCGGCGATGCCTATGCATGGGCAAAGTCCGTCGGACACAAGATTGTGGACCCTTACCCAACAGAAGTCCCACTGGTTTCCGACGAGCCATGGATTATTTCGCGAAAACTGCAGGGTTTATCGCTATATGGCGTCGAAATCAGCATTTGGACAGGCAAAGGTAAACGTTTGACAACCGAAAGCGGCGACTTATTATTTACTCACTTCGGCCTAAGCGGCCCCGCAGCCCTTCGTTGTAGCCACTACGTCTCAACGGCCAAAAGGCGCGATCCCGACATCGATTTACGAGCGACCATCGACCTTGTACCCAGCATGAAACAAGACGAGTGGTTGCACAGCTTACTCGCCGATCGCGCCAACCATCCGCGGCGGGCTGTCCGTACGGAGCTTGAGCTGACGTTTCCAGAGCGGTTGACTGCCTACATTGCACACGTGGTGAACGTGCCAGCGGATCTTCAGTTAGCTCACTTAACGCGCGTGCAGATGAACGAACTTGGACAAACTATTAAACGTTGCCCGATTCACGTGACAGGTACCTTGCCGTTAGAAAAGGCGACGGTCACTGGCGGTGGCGTTAGTGTCAAAGAAATTGACCCAAAAACCATGCAGTCGAAATTATGCCGCGGTTTATTCTTTGCCGGCGAAGTGATGGATGTCCACGCGCATACAGGCGGTTACAACATTACAGTGGCGTTTTCAACCGGTCGGCTGGCGGGAAAGTCTGCCGCCCAACAGATGCGGTCGGCGCCGCCACAAAGGTCAACGCCGACCCATAGCCCGTGGCACGAAGGGTCAATTCTCACGAGTCACAACGACTAAAGTTGCTCATCCTGGACCGATGCACCATATTCACCGCCGAGCTTGCGCGCATACTTGCCATTAGCCGGGTTGCCATACCGGCGTTCTTCGTCCACTCGCGCACCACGGCGCATGGCCGCGCTTGCTTGTGCACTCATCACCGGTCCTGAAGCTTCGTCACCGCGTCCAATCGACTTTCGTCGAGATGGCATGCGCAACGCCTCCTTTGTGGGTCGATCGCGTTCATGAACAGGTTTCCCGAACGCGCAGGCGCAAAACACGGAAGGTTTTCGAAACGGAGGCATCAATCGATGACAGACACCGCCAAAACGCTGATCCTTGCGTCCGGATCGCCCCGTCGCCGTCAATTGCTCGCGATGCTTGGCGTGCCTTTTGAAGTGGTAACAAGTCACGTCGACGAAACCATTGCACCGGGAACAGCCCCACCGGATGCGGTGAAACAATTGGCCCGGCGCAAGGCGGACGCCGTATGGGCACGCAGACAGACCTCCGAGGATATCGTCATCGCGGCAGACACCGTGGTTGTCGTAGACGGTCGCATCGTGGGCAAGCCGACGTCCGAACAGGAAGCGTTGCAGACTCTTCTTTCCCTTGTCGGCAAGACGCACGACGTATACACGGGCATCTGTGTGCGTTCAAATGAGCGCTGTCTCGTCGATTTTGCACATACCACCGTCACCATGCGAGCGCGCGACGAAAACTGGATTAGGTGGTACGTTGCAACGGGAGAGCCTTTAGATAAGGCTGGATCATACGCCATTCAAGGATACGGCAGCCTGTTGGTACAAGCGATCGCGGGTGACTATTATAACGTTGTGGGGTTGCCCTTAGGGCTACTCGACGAACTCATGGCGAATATGGGCTGCCCGCTTCGCTCCTTTATGTCTGAGCCGCGAGGGCACGTCTAGGGTCAACGGTTATGCGTATCTATCGCACACGCGCGACAACACCGTTATGCGTTTTGATATAGCCGTGACGAAGGATATTGAATCCGTTTTCATGAATGTACAGGCCCATCTGCTGGATGGACATAAGCTCGCGATACGTATAATTCATGGCCTCTGCCATGACGTGATAAAAAAGTCGAGTCTTCCAGCTGTGACGCGGCGTCGTGAGAATAGCGTAACCATTAGGTTTAAGAAATTTGCGGTGCCATTCAAGGCATTCCGGTTTGTACTCGTCTGGGAAGTGCTCAAGCAAACCCACGCTGATAACGATGTCAAACTCATGGCCAAACGACAATTGGCGGATGTCCGACACGAGATAGGTCAGGTTCATATCGCCTTTGTACCAAGCACGCGGGCTTCCGGTTTGTGGATGAGTTCCAAGGAACGGATAATCCTCTGGAAACTCACCAAAGCGATGCGTTTCACAAAATCCATCGTAGTCGACGAGCACGGCTTCACCGCCGGGATACATGGCAGATAGCTGCATAGCCTCATAACCTTCGGCAGCGCCTAAAAACAAAATTCGCGGCTTACTCACGTCCAGTCCTCGAAATAGCGCACGCTTGCCGCGTGGGTCCCAGATGGTATCCGTAAGGCGATGGGCCGTATTCCACAATGCAACCTGTTGCAACTCACGCCAAAGCCTTCCTATTTCTGCGCCGCGAAAACCCAAGATTGCACGGGCAAATTGACCCATCATGCGCCTTTGTTCATAAGGGACATCTTTGACAAACCACTCGTGAAAAGACCGGTTAAACATCTCCCAAGATGTTTGAATCGGCATCCGGTCCCCATTCTGCTCCTCCCATACCCGTTTCCCACTCGCGTAATTCTCTACACGAAAGGGGCGCCCGACATCCTTCCATCTGACCACTGACCAATCGCGAATGGGATTCTCGACAATAAATCTATCCAATTTGGATATATCGGGTGAACGCAGATCATAACGAAACGACGGCCCCAGCAGCGTCTGGCCTAGATCGATTGGGGGCGTAGCACCATCTCTGTACATCGGTTGCCCGGCCCTAGGTTCCGGTTCTCCCCCTGATCCGCTCCTCGTCATCCTTGTGCTCATGTGAACTCAGCCCCTTGTTCATACATGCTTGACAAGACAGAGGTATGCGCAAAGTTCTATCATCGCCATTGAGATATGAAAAAGCAGACGGAATTATCCCCGTCTGCCGCGTGCGAATACTTGTTCTGTTGCCCACTCAAGCGCACCAGACAAATCATCAATCAGATCACCGATATGCTCAATACCCACGGATAGCCGCAACAGTTTGTCTGTAACGCCTACCGCGTTGCGGATGTCTTCCGGTATATCCGCATGCGTCTGCCGCGCTGGGTAAGTCATGAGCGATTCTACACCGCCTAAGCTCTCGGCAAATGTAATGACCTTCAGATGTTCTAAGACATACGGAACCATGCGGGCATCGACCACTTCAAATGAAACCATCCCGCCAAAGCCGCTTGCCTGCTTTGCACAGATGGCCTTGCCTGGATGATGATCGAGTCCCGGAAAATATACTTTGGCGACGTCGTCGCGCGCGTCCAGCCAGGCCGCGATGGCGTTTGCGTTCATGGCGGATCGCTCCATACGCAGTGCCAAGGTTTTCATGCCGCGTAGAAGAAGCCAAGAATCATGTGGGGAGAGTACCGCTCCAATCGAATTTTGGATGAAATAAAGCCGCTCTGCGACGTCTTCCGACTTGGCCACGACAAGACCGGCCAAAACGTCGTTATGTCCCCCCAGAAACTTGGTCGCCGAATGGACCACGATGTCCGCGCCCCATTCAATCGGCCGTTGAAAGTATGGCGACATGAATGTGTTATCTACCATGCACAGCCAACCCCGGGCCTTTGCCAAGTTGCTACATGCCGCAAGATCCGTGATTTGCATCGTCGGATTCGTCGGCGTCTCAATGAATATCGCTTTCGTATTCGGTGTTGCCGCCGCTTCGACGGCAGCGATGTCGCCCGTGTGCACGTAACTCGCCTCAATACCAAGAGGCTTGAGGATTTGCTCGAGCACCCGATACGTGCCGCCGTACAAATCGCTTGAGACGATGACGTGATCAGACGGTGAGAGCAGTGAAAACACGGCATGAACAGCCGCCATCCCAGAGGCAAAGGCAAACCCTCGAACACCGCCCTCGAGTTCGGCAATCGCGTCCTCAACGATTTTGCGCGTTGGGTTTAGCGTGCGTGTATAGTCAAAACCAGTGCTTTGACCGAGCGCTGGATGCGCGTAAGTCGTCGATTGGTGAATGGGTGGCGAAATTGCCCCTGTAACCGGATCCTTGCGATTGCCGATTTGCGCAAGCTTTGATTCAATCTTCAATATAGAAACACTCCCTTCTCGCCCAACGAGAACAAACGATAGACAAAATGTACAGAGTGCACGGACTGACGTCAAGGAAACCTTTCAATGCGTGCCGGTTTCCATCAATCCGCAACATTTTCAAACTTCCTTAAAGGGGATCGAGTCATTCGTGAAAGTTTGGACCTTACCTGTACTCGCCTGCGGCCTCGTCGCCATCTCCCTCTCTGCCATCTTCATCGAATGGTCGAACGCACCGGCGAGTGTCATTGGCATGTATCGCCTGCTCATGGCCACGGCGCTCATCCTCCCACTCGCCTGGCGCGAGCGCTCACAGCTCGCGCACATCTCGAGGAAGGACACGGCGTGGCTTGGCATCAGCGGCATTTGCCTCGGGCTGCATTTTTTGTTCTGGATCCAATCGCTCAAGGAGACGAGTGTCGCATCCTCGCTGATCATTCTGGCCCTTGAGCCACTGTTTGTCATGGTCGGCGAATGGTTGTTCCTTCGCTCAAAAGTCAAAGGAGCCGACGTGTTGGCGATGGCAATTGCCATTATCGGGGCCGGCCTCGTCGCCTTCGCGAACGCTGGACATCAAGGCGACAGCCTTGCCGGTGACGGGCTATCCTTGCTTGGCACCATGGCCGTGTCAGGGTATGTACTCGTCGGCGGGCGAGTGCGGCAAACGCTGACGCCTTGGCTGTATAACGCCATCGTCTTCGCGATTGCAGGTGGTGTCCTGGCTTTGTTCAACGTGACGACAAGCATTCCTTTTGCGCCCTACACACTGCACAACTGGCTTATGTTTGCGCTATTAGCATGTGTTTCAACCGTACTAGGGCACGGGCTTTTCAACCTTCTACTCAACCGAGTGCAGCCAACAACCATTGCCATGACCGTCGTCGGCGAACCCATTGTGGCTACGCTGCTCGCCGCCTGTCTTCTTGGTCAACCTATCACGCAGAGCACTGGCCTTGGCGGCGCCATTTGCCTTCTAGGAGTCGCCTGGCACCTGTGGCGATCAGCGCGCAAATCCGACAATCATACAGATCCATCCGGCCAGAAAGCAGAGCCCGCCAATCGGCGTGATCGCCCCCAAAACCTTGACACCGCTGATACTTAAAACATACAGGCTGCCGGAAAAAAGGACGATACCGATGGCGAACAACCAGCCGGCCCAATGCATGGCCCGCCCGCCGATGCCAAGGTGCAAAAGAATGCCCACGGCCAGCAAAGCCAATGCATGATACATCTGATACTGATCTCCGGTGTGATAAACGTTCAACATGTCCGCGGACATCCGATCCGCCATCACATGCGCCCCAAAAGCCCCAATCGCGACAGACAGAAACGCAAACACAGCTCCTGCAATTGCAAAACCCAAAATCAACGCCTCCTTACTCCGCAAGCACAGGCGGTCGCCGATGGCCTGTCGCCTGCTCGTAATCGTACGCGAGTTGTAATAGTTTCCATTCCGAGAATGCCCCTGAGGTCAACGTGATGCCGACGGGTTTTCCGCCGTTCGTGTAACCTGCTGGCACTGTGATGGACGGATACCCTGCTTTCGCCGCAATGGCAGCACCAAGGTTATTGGCAAACGCAAGTGCGTCGAGGCGATGTTCGTTCAAGGCCTTGTCGATACCGTTTGTGCGTGCCTCATGCAAATCCGCCAGTCGCGCTCGAATATACGAACCGCTAGCGAGGTTGTCCCCGGCGCGCGCGGCGGCCATTTCAAAGATAGCTTGACCATATCGCAGGGCCTTGTCCGCGTTACGGGCGTTAAAGGCCATCACATCGGCCAACGAGTGCACGGCCAGCCACGGTTCGACCGAAGCTAAGTAGGCGTTAAGAGCCACCGGAAATTCCTCGATGAGCACGTCGATTCCGCCTGTAAACGAGGTCGGTAGTGTGCATTCGACAAGGACGGCACCCAGGCTTTCGAGATCGGCCAAGGCCTTGCGATAGACGATCCGCTCCTCGTCCTCTAACTCGTTGTCGTAGTCGCGTGGTACGCCAATACGCGTGCCGCGGAGCCCACCCTGGCTGAGACTTGACCACTTAGCCAACGAGGGTACCTCTACACCCTGTGTCGCGACATCCTTCGGGTCAGGCCCGGCCATGACAGCGAGCAACAGCGCCGCGTCCGCGACGCTACGTGTCATCGGTCCAGCCGTGTCTTGGCTCATCGCGATAGGGATGATCCCGTGGCGGCTAACCAACCCGACGGTCGGCTTGACGCCGACGAGGCTGTTACTGCTTGCCGGACTGAGAATGGAACCGCTGGTCTCCGTACCAATGGCTGCGGGCGCAAACCCCGCCGCAACGCCGGCGCCTGATCCCGCACTCGATCCACCGACGTCAAACACGCCTGGTCCGTACGGATTTTTCGTCTGCCCCCCGCGCGAGGAGTATCCATTTGGCATCCGGTCACTTAGGAAATTTGCCCATTCTGTCAAATTTGCCTTGCCGATGATGATGGCACCCTGCTCACGCAGTCTGCGCACAACCGTCGCATCCTCTTTGGCGTGGTGCCCCGCGAGCGCGATAGAGCCTGCTGTGGTTTGCATGGTGTCCGCCGTGTCCAGATTGTCCTTGACGAGAATGGGAATGCCATGGAGCGGGCCGCGCCAATACCCCTTGGCAGCCTCGCGATCGAGCGCCTCGGCCAGAAGTAACGCCTCTGCATTCACCTCGATCACGGCATGAATGCCCTGTCCAGCAACGTTATGTGCGGCAATTTGCTCGAGATGCGCGGCGACCGTTTCCACTGCCGATATAGTACGAGATCGCAACTTACTTGCGAGTTCCACAATGGTCCATGTCAATGCGTGTTCCATATATAACCCTCCATCTGGGTCAGCCGTGCCGAGGCATGGCAATCAGCGCTTCTGTGGGTTATTGTGCCACAACCCCACTGTGCAAAAAAACTGGCCGCCCCATCTAGACGGATGGAACGGCCAGTTTTCACACTCTTGTAACTTCGATTCGCGGTCATTCGCAACAATTATTGATAGTATCCGAGATCCTGCGCAATGTGTTGGCGGACGACTTGCGGATTCGTCCCGAATTGGCCAAAAGTGCCGACAGCCCCTTGTGCAGACGGATAGTTTGCACCGTGGAATGCACCTGCTTGCTGGCTGGACATCGCACCAACCTGGTTATGCAAATCCTGTTGGATGTGCTGTTGAACCATCTGTGGGTTCGAACCAAATTGGCCCAGCGTGCTGTGCGAAGCCGGATGCTGAGCATAGCCGTAACCAAACGTCTGGCTATGAATTTGTGCCGGGACACTTTGCATCACTTGATGCGTCACACCCACATTTTGGGCCTGGTTCGTCGCAGCATAGCCGTATCCATGCAGATCTTGCTGGATGTGCTGGCGCACCATTTGCGGGTTGCTACCAAATTGGCTGAGCGTGCTGCCCGTTGGTACTTGTGGACCAGCATAGCCATAGGACGGTTGTGCGTATCCAAGATCCTGTGCAATATGTTGTTGGACAATTTGCGGATTCGTCGCACCCGCATGCATCGGTGACGACGCGTACGAATACCCGGGATACAAATCTTGCTGGATATGGCTTTGCACTTCTTGCGGATGGGTGCCAAATTGGCGCAGTGTGTTGAACCCTTGCCCCATAACGTTACTCTGGCCTGCGCCAAACGATTGGTTCATGTGCATGCCAAACGTCAACTCCCTCTTTGGTTAATGGGTGCTTCGGGTAAAGTATGCGCGAGCGCCAAGGTGGCCATGCAGGCGTCAAAAAGAAGCAACGGCAAAAGGCTCGCTGCGAAGCGAGCCCCACGCTGAAGTATAAGCATGCCGTAGGTTTAAGCGTTCAGTGTGACCGACCAATCTTCCACAGCATGTCCCTCTAAAAACTTTTCCGCATCCATCGCCGCTTTACAGCCCGAACCAGCCGCAGTAATGGCCTGCCGATAACGCGAATCCATCACATCGCCACACGCAAACACTCCAGCCACAGACGTTTCAGATGTATTGCCCTTCGTGACAATGTAGCCAACCGAATCCAATTCCAGCTGACCACCGAGAAATTCGGTATTCGGCCGATGTCCAATCGCGACAAACACGCCGTCTGCTTCGATTTGTTTGCGCTCGCCCGTCTCGTTGTCGACGACCTGCAAGCCCGTTACTTTACTGCCGTCCGAGAGGACCTTTTCCGACGTTGCATTCATCACAAAACGAATTTTTTCGTTCGCCCGGGCGCGATCCTGCATGACCTTCGACGCCCGAAGTTCGTTGCGCCTGTGCACAATCGTGACTTCCGAAGCGAATTTCGTCAGAAACGTGGCCTCTTCCATCGCCGAATCGCCGCCACCCACGACGATCACGCGTTTATTGCGGAAAAAGAACCCATCACACGTCGCGCAAGTCGAAACACCGCGGCCAATCAACTCACTTTCGCCTTCGATGCCCAACATTTTTGCAGAAGCACCCGTGGCGATAATCAGCGCATCAGCCGTATAGACGCGATCCTTGTCAACCGTGATGGTGAAAGGCCGTTTCGACAAATCGACGGAAGTCGCCTTACCGCGGGCAAATACCGCACCAAACTTCTCCGCCTGTTTCTTCATCGATTCCATCAACTCAGGGCCCATAACGCCATCCACGAATCCTGGGAAGTTTTCCACTTCTGTCGTGAGCGTCAGTTGCCCACCCGGCTCCTCGCCTTCAAACACGAGTGGCTCCAAGTTCGCCCTTGCCGTATAAATGGCCGCAGTATAACCAGCTGGGCCTGTACCCAGAATGATCAGCTTTCGATGTTCCATATAGCCACCCCTCCACTTCTGTCATCCTATGTTACCCGTTCAAACGCGCGACTTCCACATGACCAGCCACGCACACAGCTTTGTCGTTTACCACTGTAAAATACAAATCCGCGCGCACAATTTCGGGCACTTCTTCGCCCCACTGCGACATGCGCAGGACGGCATCAAGGACGATGCCGCGATGTGGTTCCATGCTTGCCGATCCGCTGTTGACCTCAGCCTCACTCCAAATTCCGCGCGCATCGGCATCCGTGAGTGGAACCAGGCGCACCGCGGGCAAGGTCTGCGTCGCCGTCCGCCGCAACACTGCGACGCCACGCTCTTCAGAAGACAAATGTAAACGGAGCAGCGGGCCAAAAAGCGGATCGCTTTCCATAGTGATGTTGAACGCTGCATTCTCTTCCGCCCGCTCGTCCGGCTCAGGAGCAGCCTCCAGACCAATCGCGGACAAAGCGTCACATAAAGCTGTCCACGTGAGATTATAAGATGACGCTTCTTCCATCTCTGTCGGTGCACTGGCAAGAATGACCGCACGCGAATCGCCTGTTTGAATTCGATCCAGTTCCGGCACAACACCCGGGTCCTTGTCCCGATACTCGTGATAGGCAATGACCTTTGCCAAAGCTCGTACGGCCTGTTCTGGGAATGGATAGATAGGAATTTCGCGCTCCGGATCGACTTCCAGACACCGTACCCGATAATCGCCCGTGGTCAAAAAGTTAGCGACGACAGGTTTCTCATAAGGGTGGCGCACACCAGGCGTCGGCGGATCGTTTGCGACTTCGCAGAGTGCCGCCGAGATGGCCACGCGCACGGCCTCTTCGTTCGACGGCCCGACAGGTGTGAATAGGACGATGACGGCGTCGATCGCCGGATCGCGCAACACCTGCGGCAATACGACCCGGTAGCTTTCCGCTAGTGTCTCAAAGCCAATGTTGATGACCGGGCCGATAAACTCGAGCCCCTCGCGCACCAGTCTATCCACCGTCATCACGGCTCCGCCAGCAGTATTGGTCACGACTGCGACCCGGCGCCCAGCGCGGATGGGACCCGCACGCAACAGCACTGCCACGTCAAACAATTCCTGCAAGGTATCAACGCGAATGACGCCTGCCTGTTGAAACATTGCCTCCACGGTCGCATCCTCGGCAGCGACGGAGACTGTGCGTGAATTCGCAACGTCGTGGCCGACTGGCGTACGTGCGCTCTTCACCGCCAAAATGGGCTTTTGCCGCGTGATTCTGCGTGCGATCCGCGAAAAATTGCGCGGATTTCCGAACGATTCGAGGTAAAGCAAGATCATGTCGATCGACGGATCGGCACCCCAATACTGAAGGAGATCATTGCCCGATACGTCTGCACGGTTGCCTAAACTGACAAAACTGGCGACACCGACGCCAATGTACGCCGCGTAATCGAGAATCGTAATACCCAGTGCCCCGGAATGAGATGCAATCGCAACCCTTCCGTACTCCGGGACCTGGGGTGCAAAACTGGCGTTGAGTTGTGTCTGCTCATCCATTTGAATAAGACCAAGGCTATTGGGTCCGATCAAACGACAGCCTGCGCTGCGCAACTTTTCAAGCAATTCGCGCTCCAATTCGAGGCCGGGCGGATCCATATCTGAGAAACCGGATGACACAATCATCACGTGCTTAATCCCTGCTGCGATTACGTCGTCCGCGACGGAGAGTATCTGGCTCGCCGGTACGACGATGACGGCGAGATCGACCTGCTCTGGCACGTCCCGTAAGCTTGGGTATGCTTTGACGGCGGCCACCGACTGCGCAGAAGGATTCACGGGATACACGGTGCCCCGGAAATCGCTGTTCAAAATGTGACGAAAAATAACATGGCCTAGCCGATCCGCGCCTCGCGACGCGCCGACCACTGCCACGACCTTCGGATGAAAGAAGTGATGCAGCGACGTCATGCAGTACTCGTCCTCCTCTGTGGGGAACAAAATGGGCCGCAGCGCTCACAAACGCCCGCGGCCCCGTGGGTTACGTCACCCTTGGTACGCCTGGTCAAGGAACGCTTCGACCTGTTCCTTCGATTTTGCATCCCGACTAAAGAGACGCTTAACTTCTTGACCGTTGTCATACGCGATAAACGTCGGGATCCCAAGGATTTGGAGTTCTTCTCCCAAATCAGGCAGCTCATCGCGATTGACGCGAACCATGGAGAACGAGTCCTTGTACTTAGCTTCCCACTCATCAAAATAGGGTTCGATCCGGCGACAATCCGGGCACCAGTTGGCGTAGAACTCTACCATCACTCGCCCATTTTGCGTCACTTCACGGTAACGATCATTCGACGTGATCTGCTCCATCGTCGCTCTCCCCTTCCGCCGCTATTATACCGCGAACACAATCGTCAACAAACTATGTTACAAGGTGGGCGTCAACTCAACCCCACATGGCGAGCGCTTCACGCTTGCGTTATAAGCGGGCGAGCAAAATAGGCCGCAAACATGCCTTTGGATCGAACATGCTGTCGGGGCGAGCCATATGCTTGAGTGAAGGCTGGTTTGCCAGGAGGTGTCGCGGATGAAGCTTGGCACGTTCATCAAATTGGGGACGCTCGCATTTGACGTCGCCCGCGACGAGCGCGTGCAGGAATTGGTGCGTATGGCGCACAACGGTGCAAAGCGCCGAGGTTTGTTGCAGCCCCCGCCGGGAACCCGGCCACAACGGTAAATTGTTATTCAAGCACAAGATAAGCGCGCTGTTGGATACGCATACTCATTGCGCGATGTGTCGGTCGCTTCGCGCGTTTACAGGCAATGCCCCGCCACCCTGGCAGGGCTTCCTTTTTCTTTGGACGTTTCTTGCGATTTCTGTTTCTAAGGATATTCAACCCAGATTTTGTGCAGGCATCAAAATACACTTCACTCGTCTTTCCAATGTAATCCATGACGAGTCAGTGGCTACACAGCGCTTTTCAATCTACTCAAACTCCTTGCTAAATTTCAAAAGTTCCAAGACACCTTTCCCTACATATCCTCTAAGAAGCCAGCTAATAATGACCCTATATGTAACAAGAGTCAATATACAAAGAAATGCGACGAGTTCAAAGGTATAGTACAAGTGGGAAATTGGAATGCATAGCGCTCCTAGTATCAAAGTATAAATGGAAACCCCAACACCAACCATCACAAATATTCGACTGATGCTATAGGCATAAATCCGAAAAACATCCGACTCATCGTATCCGAAATGTCGTAAGATGCCCATATCCTTCTGTTGCACCTTGAGGTAGGCATTGAAGGATAGAAGGACGTGCCCGATAGTGGCCAAAAGAAACACAATTGGCAGAGCAATGGCAAAGACGACGGCGTCATGAATAGATGCAGTTATATTGTGAAAGGACTTAAATGTATAATTCTCGTTATAGCCCAATTGCTGAAGCAAGGATGCAACCTTTTCGACATCTGATACGCGGTCGACGTATACACAGACACCCTTAAGTGCTTGGATTCCAAACGATTGCCCATGATCATACTTCGTCACAAAGTCAGACCAACTGATGTGATACGAAATCCGAATGAGTTTACGAAACAGCTCCGGCCCAACATACAAAATGTTGCTCTGATTGTCACTCGTATCAAAGAGGTTCAAGGGGTTATTTTCGTCGACGGAACGCTGGTATACCACGGAAAGACGCGTCATTTTGCTGCTACTAATGCCCGCGGAACGAATTGAGATTGATGGAATCTCCAAGTCCAATTTGGAGGGTAGGTTCATACTGCCATAGACGATATTGGGTTTAAAATGGAAATTGCCTAGTGTTGAATCCGTATATGAAATAGTTAGGTTCGGTTGTTTGGCTGACGATAGATTTCGTGGTGAGGTGATCAAGTCCTAAATGTGGTGTAAATTCGCCTCCTGGTAGATATGGAATTATGTCAACTTATCTTGCTGATCTTTGAGCCCTGATTTGCCCGTTTCTGCTGTTCTTCACGCCACATGAAGTAGTCCTTCATGTCGAGGTATTTGTGCCCCGACTGCCACTTCTCGTCAATCTCCATGAGTAAAGCTCCAATCAGACGGATGACGGAATCTCGGTTTGGGTAGATTCGAATGACCCGATCTCGCCTGCGTATTTCCTCATTAAGACGTTCCATTCCATTGGTTGTTCGCAGACGCTTCCTGTAGCGCTCTGGTAAAGAGAGGACTGCCGTAATGTCGTCAAACCCATTTTCGAGTACCTGGATAGCTTTAGGAGCCTTTTCGCTGTAGTCCGATACAACTTGGTTCATCAGCAGCCGTGCGGTTTCGACATCAGGTGCATCCAGTATAGAGCGTACTTTGCCGTAAAGTTCGTCATGCAAATTCTTCGGTGTGGCGTCCAAGAAATTACGCATGAAGTGAGTCTGGCATCGCTGCCACGTTGCACCCTGGAATTGCGTTTGCAGAGCCCTTACAAGCCCACCGTGGCTGTCTGAGACGACAATATCCACCCCTCTCAGATCTCGGCTCTTGAGCCAAGAGAAGAATTCAGACCAGCTAGCCTCAGACTCGCTATCCCCAAGCATAATGCCAAGGATTTCACGATACCCATCTTCGTTGACGCCGGTCGCAATCATGGCTGCTCGTGAGCGAACCCGACCTTCCTCCCGAATCCTCAGAACGATTGCATCGACCAGCACGAATGGGTATCGCTTTTCTCTTAGGTTGCGCTCATTCCACGCCTGTACAATAGGGTCAAGTCGTTTACACAGATCTGAAACTGTAGATTTTGAGAACTCCGCACCACAGAGTTCCTCCGTAATCGCCGTGATTTTCCTTGTGGATACCCCGTTAATCACCATTTCCACAAGCGCTAACAACAGAGCCTGCTCACTACGTTGGTAACGCGCAAACAACTCCGTGGAAAAGCTCCCATTACGCAGACGCGGGACACGTAAGGTGAGGGTCCCTACACGGGTTGTCAGTGGGTGGGGACGGGTTCCATTCCGGTAGCCCTGGCGTTCCTCCGAACGTTCATACGGCTCCGCCTGAAGCTGCTCAGAAGCCTGCGCCTTCAGAACTTGATTCAGAACCTGATCCAGCAACTGCGATATCCTCTTATCACCAGTAAATAACCCTTTCAAAACTTCGTCATCCACGGTAATGTTGTACTGTGCCATTCTCGCATTCCTCCCAGTAGATAGGTTCTCAGCAAACTCATTCTACCAAAGAGGGACGAGGTGGAACTTTTTACATAATGTCACCCAGTCGGCCGCTTGAATTTACACCAATTATACGGACTCAACTGGTGAGGTTATACAGCACAAATTTCTGCGTGTAAGGATTATACAGTAGTTTGGTGGAAGTGGTTGCGCCATGATTCGTCGGTATAGTCACCCACGTCTGCTGTGACGCCGTTGGTTGACGCAGGCCTCCTTGCGCACAACCGGTTAGGGCTATCACTAGGAGGCCCAACAGCGCCGTTAGGCATTTTTTCACGCTGTTCTCACCGTCCCAGCTCACAAATGAGGCCCATTTCTCGTTCCAACTTTGCTGTCTAATCAGGCGAGGCGGATAGCCGTTAATACTTGATCTGTCCACCTTCATCATGGAAGTCGATATTCTACAATCCATATTATCCATTTTAAGCTAAGGTTACTTTTAGGCAAACTATATGTCAATACCCATTTTGGGTTGTGTGAAAATCATACGGTACATTGCGCGTGAGGGTAAAAAAAACGAGACGGATCGAAGTCGATCCGCCTCCAGAAGGAGTGGCGTGGACAGCCGACGTAGCGACTCACGGCGTGGCCACATTCGGCTCCCGCCCGTCTCAGGACGAGAGCCGGCGAATGGTGACAATCAATTGATCCCGGTAGCGACGGATGTCAACAATGCGAATTTGTTGATTCTCCACCTCTTCCTTCAACTGACGCATCATCAGTAGATTTTTCGCCTCATCGGCCTGCGTGAAAATAACCGTTTCAAACGGAGGTTCCATCCCGTGCGACCCCCATTTCACCCCCGATATCTGGAAGAAACGGTATCATTGTCAACAAGCATACCGACAAACCCCAAGGCGGTCAATAATGAACGTTATATTTATTAACACATAGGGCGATTATTTTTTTCTTGTGTTAACTTTTATATCGAAGATCATAAAAAAGCCCCACCTCCGTCGGGCAGGGCTTGTATGCTTTGTTTCTCAACGTTAACGACTCAATCGATGTCGCCAATTGGGCGTGATCGCGTAATCTCGCCAGTGTCCCCAGGTCTCAGTTCGGTCATATTTACTTACATCGCTGTGAAAACGTATGACGATTTGAGCATCATCAAGTTCTGGATGAACTTTGACAAGGTATCCGTCGGCATGACGCAT
Source organism: Alicyclobacillus hesperidum subsp. aegles (assembly GCF_027923525.1). Taxonomy (NCBI): domain Bacteria; kingdom Bacillati; phylum Bacillota; class Bacilli; order Caryophanales; family Alicyclobacillaceae; genus Alicyclobacillus; species Alicyclobacillus hesperidum. The sequence continues at coordinate 36,430 of NZ_BSBJ01000011.1, forward strand.
AGCCGCCAATGCGAAGGGCAAATCACGCAGGAACCTGCGATTGCGCATCCCGGTTCGCCCATGCACACCTGCGCCGCTGATGTGCACATGAACCTGCAACTCAGCTGGCGAGACCCATTCGGCCACAATCGACTCGCGAACCCACCGGCCATAACGGCGGGACAGCTCTGCGTCATGGTATTGCTTGCCGATGCTCACATGTATGCGTCCAGTACGTAAGGAGCGAATGCAGGTATACTTGCGACCAACAACAGGATCGTCTGGGGTCACGTCTTCGAGAAATACGGTATGAACGCGATGGGGTAACCACTTCATCTTGGCTTGATCCATCCGCTTCCCCGCCTCCACAGAGTGACGTTCGCCCATCTATATGAAGCGTATCGCGTATTGGTTCTTCGGATGGATGCCACCACTGGACGCCACCACGCTGGCGTTACGGTACGTCGTTAACCAATGTGTCGATGAATTGTGTAGCATCGACTGATCCGAATCCTGTCACCGCATCCCAACCTGGTACGGCATCGTAGCCAATGACGCCGTTATACGTGTTGTTTCCGACGACGATATCGCGAAAACCCAGTTTACTTGCATACGTGTATAGATACTGCGGCAGCGATGAAAGGGGCTTACGTCCCAATGAGGCCCGACGCTCGTTGGCAAGTGCGATAATCGCCGCAAACACAGGGCAGGCCACGGATGTGCCACCGACAATGGCCGACTGACCCTGAAACACAATTTGATACCCACTGGCTGGATCGGCATTAAGAGCGAGATCGGGCACACCACGCGCATGACCGGGCACAGCCGTCTGCCACGGCGGTTTGGCAAAGATATCTGAAAAGCCGCCTCCGCTCGCGCCGCCATTTTGAGGCCCCAGATACGTCCAGGCACACTCGCCACCATGTGCATACAAATGCGTACCACCGACAGCCACCGCATGAGGACTGGTGGCTGGCGCATCGGCATGGCGCGCATAAGGGCCATAGGGATTGTGCAAGCCGTAGGCCCCCTGATCGCCAGAGGCAATACAGACTGTTACGCCACGCTCATCCAGTTTCTGAATGAGGTCAGCTATGGACTGCAGTGCCTCGGCATCAAACGAATCTTCGCCGTCTCCGTAGGAAATGGAGAGGACGCTCGGCTGATGCAGATGATCGTTCAAAATGTAGTTCAACGTACGCAACATTGCCGCTTCAAACTCCGGGTACGTCTCACCGGCATTTGCCTCATAGATGACAAACCGAGCCCCCGGTGCGATGGCGGCAGCCCACTGTAAATCCAGTGAGGCTTCCTCGTCGTCCACGCTGGTGCCACCGTCATTGCGCGTGCCATCGACGGAGACAAAGACAACATTTGGCGGTGTGACGCCGTGCATCTGCCAGAACAAGGTCGCATCTTGAAGGCTGTAGCCGCTCGAAAACTCAAGAATGCCAATCGTCTGTCCGGCCCCGGTAAGGTTGGTGGGAATATTGTACAACCGTCGAATGTCCGCCGGAAAATAACCCTGTCCCCCGTTGGCCAAGGCTTGCCCAGGACGATGGGCATCCGCAAAGTGGATGTGTTTTAAAACATGCATCCCACATACCTCCTTGTGTGGTTGTATCATCCACACTCGCAAGGTATGTGGGATTACCACAACCTGTCCGTCACAAATATCTATTTACTTGCTTTGCGCTCTGCAAGTTCCTTTTGTATCTTCTGCAAAAGCTCCCTGCACCCAAGCTGTACAAGACGATACACCTCATCGAAACGCCCGTCATAGTACGGATCCGGAACTTCATCGAGGGGTTCATCCGGTACGAGATCTAACAAGCGAAAGACCCGCTCCGACCGTGGTGCCCCTAGCCGCTCTAAAGCCTCCATATTGGCATCGTCCATCGCAACAACATAATCTGCCCGTTGCAAATCGTCAGGTGTCACTTGGCGGCTGACAAGCCCTTTCCAGTCGATCCCGTTCTTCTCCAAAACACGCCGGGTACCTATATGCGGCGGATCGCCCGCATGCCAGTTGCCGATCCCGGCCGAATCAATGTCGATTTCATCTGCGAGACCAGCTTCGTCGACCATGTTTCGGAATACCGCTTCCGCCATCGGCGAACGGCAAATATTCCCTAAACAAATGAATAAAACACGTATCACAGTCGTCCCTCACAAAATCAATTAATCTTCGATCCGATAAATCCAAAAGCGTTCCCGGGTCAGTTGCTGTAAAACCTCATCGCGTACAGCTCCGCCTTGTGCCAACGCTTCTTCCATGCGGGAAAACATACCTTGGTACTGGGACTTATGGGCACGCATGGCGGCCATTTTCTCATCGAGAACGGATGAAACATCAAGAACGAAATCAGGTTCGCCAAGAATGGATTCCGCGTCGTTCACGACCGCCGAACCCCAGATCACCGGCCGCTCCTCTTTCGGCAAGCGCTTGACAGCGATGACCGCGGCGTGTGACATGGCATCGTGATCCGGATGGACTCCATATTTTGGATAATAGGTCATTAAAATTGACGGCTTCACTTCACGGATAACGGCCTCGATGCGATCCGCCACGCGTTCCGGATCCTCGAACTCAACCGTCTTATCCCGCAAACCAAGCAAGCGTAAATCGTCGACACCAAGTGCACGACACGCGTCCTCCAGCTCACGGCGGCGGATGCTTGGCAACGTCTCGCGATTTGCAAACGTGGGATTCCCCATGTTGCGCCCCATCTCACCAAGTGTGCCGCAGATCAAGGTTGCTGGAGTTCCGGCCTTCGTAAATAGGATCACCGTGCCCGCCTTGCCAAACGACTCATCGTCAGGGTGCGGAAACACGAGCAGCAGATGACGCGTTTTTTCCACGTTACCCACGTTCACTCCACCTCCTTCTCCTCGTCCAAAACGCCCATTGGCCAAGGCGTTCTCGACAATTGCAAAGCGACAGCGAGCCGTCCTTCACTATCGTGCCCTGCGAGCAACAACCGCCCTTCGCCGTCTACTTCATAATCCGTCAGCCCTTCGGCATAGATCCAACCTGACGCCATTTTTAGGCCAACGCGATACGGACGAGTCCCGGCGATCTGTGCTCGCTCAAACTTCACCAAGCCATTGCGAATATAGGCACAGACAGCCATCGGCTGGCCGAATCGATGTGCCGCATACGCACCGTTGGTCGTCTCAAGATGCAAATACACGTCGTCTCCGACAAATCTCTCTAGTGCTGCTTGAACCGATTGAACATCGATTGGCTGCAATTTGTTTCCCTGCTTTCCTGCCGACCGTCACGTCGGAGATTCAAACGCTTGCGCATCGGTCTTCGCTTGTCCAAAGGAAATAGCTGTCCCGCTCACTGCTGGACTGAAAGGACATCCAAAAGTTCTTTCAAACAGCTGAGCACCGACAAAGCATTTCGACCGATGGCGATTGTGCATACGAGTTGCACGCCTTGTGACATTCCACCTTGGGGATATGCCATAATCAACAGGAGTGCCTACTCTATCGTGCCAAATTCGGCTGTACCAATGCAAATGCAAACAAGTTCAACAAGGAGGCCCGCACATGGACGCATCCGACTGGATTGAAGCGTTGCAACTCGAACCACACCCGGAAGGGGGTTTTTATCGCGAAACCTACCATTCGCCTGTGTGGATGGAAGACGAATCGACACTGGGTCACTACGGCTCCCCGCGACGCAGCGCCACATCTATCTATTTTTTATTGCGTGCGGAAGACGTCTCCCACTTCCACCGGCTCAAGTCGGACGAACTTTGGTATTTTCACGTGGGCGATCCGCTCGTCGTTCACACCATTGATGCTTCCGGGAAATACACGGCACACGCGCTCGGCGTGCGCATGGATGTTGGTGAACGACCACAGTTACTCGTGCCAAAGGGGACCATCTTTGGTTCGTCGCCCGCCCCGCAAAAGCCCAATCAACACGTGTTCGGTTACTCGCTTGTCAGTTGTATGGTCACACCAGGCTTTGATTACCGGGACTTTGAGCTATGTAAACGGCATGAACTCGTCACGCAGTTTCCACAGCATGCGTCAATCATCGAGCGATTGGCGCTCCTTTAAGCAGCTTTTCCATGCGCACATGCAAGATCCCCGCATCGTAAAACGGTTCCTCACTTACGGTGCAATAGCCAAGTTTGTGGTAAAACGCTTCTGCATGGCACTGGGCATCGAGGACGGCGCGGTGGTATCCATCTGCCAGCGCAAGTTCCTCGATGGCCGCCATAACAGCCCGACCAAAGCCACCTTTGCGATAGGCCTTAAGCACTGCAACTCGCTGAATTTTTGCTGTTCCATCACGTTCATCGCCATACGGCTTATAGCGAGCCGTGGCGACGGGAGTTCCCTCGTCGTTTTCGATATAGACGTGATGCCCCACTCCGACGACATCTTGTTCGTCGATTTCTTCTTCCACAGGCACCTGTTGCTCTTCGACGAACACCTTTCGCCGAATATCCAAGCAAGTCTGTAATTCATCTTCGTTTTGTACGATCACAACGCGCATGCGCCGCCCTCCTATCGCTTGGAAACGTTCCTTCGCAAGGCGTATCATAATGCCAGTGTGAGGAGGAACCGGAATGTCTAGTGTGCCAAATAACCCTGTCGCCACGCAACCGAATGGTCATAGACGCGCCTTATTTCTCATGACCATTGCACTTGGCGTCTTGCTCAATCCGCTCAATTCGTCGATGATTTCGGTTGCCATGACGAAGTTTCAGCACGTGTTTCACGTCCATTTTACCACCGCATCCTGGCTCATTTCGTCTTACTATCTCGCGAGCGCCGTCGCCCAGCCAATCATGGGCAAACTCGCCGATCTCCTCGGCCGTAAACCCTTATTCCTTATCGGCTTACTGCTCGTTGCACTCTCATGTTCGCTGGCCCCCTTCGCGCCTAGCTTCTCGTGGCTCATCATTTTGCGCCTCATTCAGTCCCTGGGCAGCGGTGCCGTATATCCAGCGGGCATGGGTATCGTGCGCAACGTGATCACAGAGCGACAGTCGCAGGCGCTTGCATTGTTGGCTGTGTTTTCATCGGGTGCCGCCGCATTCGGCCCCTCCATCGGAGGCATTATCATGCACTACGCCGATTGGCAGGGAATCTTTTGGGTCAATTTTCCTTTTATCATTGCGAGCTTTTTATTGGCAATCTGGGTGTTACCTAGTGGCCGGGACAATGAGCAAACGGCACCGCTTGGGCGGCGGATGCGAGCCGTTCTGCATGAACTTGATTTGATGGGTATCTTTCTGTTTATTCTCGGTATCATTGGTGCCATCGTCTTTTTACTGTCGCTCACATCCAGGCCCTCGTGGTGGGGGCTTGTCCTTGGCGTCGTCGCCTTTACCCTGTTTGGCTGGCGCGAAACCAAGGCAGAACTGCCGTTTCTGAGCCTGCGTTTTTTCCGACAGAACACCGCCCTAACATGGGTACTCGTCCAGTTCGCGACGGTTAACATCATCTTTTACTCAGTGTTTTTCGGCATGCCAACGTATCTCCAGGAAGTGCGACAGTTCGATACCCAGGAAACAGGGTTGCTCATGTTGTGCGTCGCAGGATTCAGTCTGATCACGTCGCCCATCACCGGGCGCTGGGTGGCCAAAAGCGGATCGCGCCCACCCTTAATGCTCGCGGCCATGTTCATGACCGTAGGTAGCGTTCTCTATCTGACCCTACATGGCCAATCACCTGTTTGGTGGCTTGCCGTGGTTCTGTCCGTGTTGGGGCTCTCGAACGGTTTTAACAATGTCGGGCTGCAGACGGCCTTGTTTCGCGCCAGTCCACGAGAAGTTATCAGCACTGCTTCGGGGCTCTTTCAAATGGCCCGGTACATGGGGACAATCATCTCGACTGTCGTGCTCGGGCTGTTGTTCGGTAGCCGCCTCACGACGGGGCAATTGCACATTCTTGGCATCGTTCTCGCCTGCCTCGGCGTCGTCGTCTTGCTCATGAGCTGGCGCATTCCACGCGGCCGTTAAGCCTCGCAATCCGCCTGTTCCAGACGCCTGACAGGCGCAGCCGTCGAATCGCGAAGCACAATTTCACCGCATACATGCAATTTCTCACGTGGTGCGTCCGGGTGTTCGATCCGCCGCAACAAGAGATCGACCGCCCGCGCCCCCATTTGTTTCTTATCAACGTAGACGGTTGTCAACGCGGGCCTAGTCTCCGATGCGTCATCAATGTCGTCAAAACCCGTTACGGACACTTGCGAAGGAACAGCGAGCCGCAGCTGTTGAAGGGTAGCCATGACACTGATAGCCAGGGCATCGTTAGCACAAACAAACGCCGTTGGCATATCTCCTTCTCGCAGCAGCTGGTTTGCCATTCGCGTCAAGCACGCAATATGCTCGTCCCTTGTTACTCCCAGGCTGCCCGCCCATTCATCCGGCTGCGACAAGGCGATGCCTTGCTCCTCCAACGCCGTGCGAAAACCAAGCCAACGCTGGCGAAAGCTCTCTGAAAAAGACGGATCGCCAATGAAATGTAGATGGCGGTGTCCTTGTCCCAGCAGGAACCGTGTCAGTTGCTTCGTTGCATCGAAGTTGTTGGCAAACACCGTGTCCGAAGGTACTGACTCATCCTCGTGATCAATGAGGATAAAGGGTAGTCCCAAATTGCGAATTTCAAACAAGAGCGACGTCGCAACGTATCCCACTCCGATCACGCCAAGAACTGCAGACGGATTTAACACCTGCAAAAAATGTTCAGGCGAATGCTCGGTCACGAGAATGCTCCCAAATCCTTTGTCTGCCAGCGCCGCCGTAACGCCATCGACAATTCGCCCCCAAAACGAAGACGCCCGGGTTTGCATACGCACATTGGGCAAGAGCACGACAACCGTTTGCGCCCTTCGCTTCTCCTTTGCATCCCCTACCTTGCTCTTGGTGACGCCGTTGTCTTGCAAAAAATATCCCAGTTGGGTGGCAATTTTCACAATGCGTTCGCGCGTTTCCTCGCTTACCCCCGATTGCCCAGATAAAGCCTTCGACACAGCATATTTTGACACTCCGGCTCGCTCTGCAATTTGCTGCATCGTCACCTTCTTCGTCATCCAGGTCGCCCCTTCCGTTCCCTATCAACATTTGTTAGCCTAATGCACTTATCGATTTCCGTCCAGGGGTAGGTTCTTGTCCTTCCGTACTGTGTTTGATACATCAGATTGATTCGCAAGTTTCGTTAGCATACTATTCATTTTGTTATGCTAAATCACAGGCGGTGACATGGTGCAGATGACAAACAATTTGCGACAACGCGCGGTAGATCAAGGCAAGTCCATTCTCGCCTGGTGGCGGGCAAACGCGATCCGCGAAGATGGTACGTTCTACGGCTGCGTCAGTAACGACTGCACACCGGAACCAGAGGCAAATCTGGGTGTTATTCTTGCTTCGCGCATCCTGTGGACATTTGCTCATTCCATCAACACTCGGTTTGACATGAACACCGAAAACCGACGCATTGCCGACGCAACATGGAACCTATTGAAAACCGCCTTTTGGGACGAGATCCACCTCGGTGTATTCTGGATGGTGGATGTCACGCACCGCCCCATCCAGCTCCGTAAACACGTCTACGCACAGTCGTTCGCCATATACGCATGTGCAGAATACTTCGCCGCCACAGGTAACACAGAAGCACTTCGCCTTGCACAATTGACGTACCAATGCATTGAACGATACGCGCGCGATCCAGAGTTTGGCGGCTATTATGAATCGTTTTCCGACGACTGGGTTCCTATGAGCGACCAACTGGGTTTATCCGATTTAGCGGCACCCAAATCCATGAACACGCATCTGCATTTGTTGGAAGCCTATACGCGACTCTATCAGGTATGGCCGAATCCCGAATTGCGTGGTAGGTTGCATGACTTGCTACAAATCGTTGCAGAGCGCATCGTCGATCGCGAGAGTGGGCACTTTCAGCTGTTTTTCGATGCCAAATGGACACCTCTCGACAACGTCATCTCGTATGGGCACGATATCGAAGGCTCGTGGCTTCTTTGTGAAGCTGCCGATGCTTTGGGCGATCCGGTCTTGCAAGAAGCAATTCACAACATCGCGCTGCGCATGGTGGAAGCCACGCTGGCCGAAGGCATAGATCAGGATGGCGGAGTATGCAATGAAGGCCGGGCGGGAAGCGTGATCGACGACGACAGACACTGGTGGCCACAAGCCGAAGCGGCAGTTGGCCTCGTCAACGCTTATCGCATCACAGGCGATATTCACTATCTGCATCACGCGTGGCGCGTCTGGGATTTCATCGAGAACAAAATGGTCGATAGACAATACGGCGAATGGTTTTGGTTGGTACATCGGGACGGGCAACCAGACTTGTCGAAGTGGAAGGTTGAACCGTGGAAGTGCCCTTACCACAACACGCGCGCATGCATTGAGTTGTGGCAGCGACTCGGCAATTTTTGATAGGAATAGGCTCAAGTGAAACGCCGCTAAGCCATAGAATGCACCGTAAAATAGGCACAGTCTGCCAGATAGCGCTTTCGATCTTGGCAGACTGTGCAGTCATAGAACATCAATCAGTCCGACTCGTGAATACCAAGCGACTGACGCACGGCGCGATCGCGAAACGCCTTCGGCGTCAATCCCACTTGGCGTTTAAACAACTTATTGAAATACGTTGGGTCTGGATACCCGACATGGGCGCCGACTTCATAAGCCTTGAGATGGAAATCATGCAATAGCATATCTTTTGCCTTATTCAAACGAGTCTGAACAATGAATTCGCGAATCGTCATGCCAGTCTCGCTCTTAAATCGCTTACTTAAATAGCTTGGGCTCAAGAATACGCGAGCCGCCAATGACGCGACGTCGAGATCCGAATCGTAGTTCGACTCAATCATCTGAATGACCTGCCCGATTTGCGCACTGTGTGCCGACGTGAGCGCCTCTTCGCGCCCCATGATGACCATCAGAGACTGTTTCAGACGGTCTCGCCAGTCCCACCACTTAGGACACTGTTTGCCGACGTATTGAAGCCACTGCCGTGTGGAAAGTGGCAACTGCACCAGCCTGTCGCGCCCGCTGCCAGCCTTCAGTCCAACCGCCGCCAAAAGTACCTGTGCGGACAATTCGGCCACGTCCTCAATGCGGTAGTTATGCTCCACAATCTGATTAAAGACCTGGTCGATCACTGCGGAGGCGCCTTCGTAACCGCGATCGTCCAAAGCTGTGATAATGCGGCTCAAAAAACGCATGCGATCCTCGTCGGAAATGGCAACGAGTTCGCGGTCCAATCGCGAAAATACATGGTCCTGATAGATGTTCAAGTGGCAGGCGGACGTCGACTCGAGTACTGCGGTCCACCAACGACGCACATCGGTGTCGATGAATGTCCGACTGACACCAACGAGCGATCTTTCTGAAGCGAGGCGCGCAATGCCGGCTTCGAACGAGCCCATCGCACGCTCAGGCGAAAACGCGGCAAACGTAATGATATAGGTATTGGCATCACATGTTAGCACATGGATGCATTCAAAGCCTCCCGCCTGCATCTGTGTCAAAAATGGATAAATGGGTACGACCTGAGAACTTCGTATGGTGCACAACAAGAGTTCCTTTCGCTCGTGAACTCGTTCCAGAAGTTTGCCCACTTCCATAAAGTTGACTTCAATCGGCTTTTGTTGCAAGACGTCCCATGAAGTCATTGGCCAAGCTGGCCCTTGTTCGACAAACGCGTGAAACACTGGTTGGCCCATTATATTTGTCTGCACACTTAAGCTCACGGTAGCCCTCCCCCCGCGCCCCACGAGGAATGAAAACGGTTTCTCAAAATCATTATAAAGAATAACATGCAAGACAGGGAGACGTATTGTATACCAATATTGTCTTTTTTGATTTTTGTTTTCGAAACTAAACAAATGATGTCCAGCTAAAAAACGAAAGTGGACGAACACCCTTAGGCTTTCGTCCACTCAAGCAACTGCGTAATGGGCTCTGCGTAGAGAATGCAAAGTCGGTGCAGGGCCCTTGTACAACCTACATATAAGAGCTTTGCATCGCGCTCGCTCCAATTGTAATGGTTTGCGTCTGCATCGACGACAATGACACTGTCAAATTCCAAACCTTTTGCAAGGTAAATTGGGACAATGCTGATGCCGCCTTCGTAATCGCCGCGATCGGCCGTCAACAAATGGGCGTCAAGCCCTGCTTCCAAACAGGCATTGTGATAAACATGAGCATCTTCTTCCGTACGTGTCAACACGGCGACTGTTGAAGACAACTCACGCATTGCCATGATGCGATGAAGCACAGCCTCAAAGCGATCGCGCCAGGCCACCTCTTCCACCAGCACCTTATCACCGCTGCGGAACACGGGCTTTGCTTCGACCGCTGGCCCAAAAGGCCGCAACACTCGATTGGCAAACTCGATGATCTCGAAAGTCGAACGGTATGACACCGACAGTTCCACGTAGCGACAACCGCTCGGAAATTGGTCTATGAACGCACGCCATTCGCGGATTCCCGCTTCACTGTGGATGCTCTGTGAGAGATCGCCAAGAATGGTGAACGAGTTGCTCGGACAATAGGCTCGCAAAACCTGTAAATGTACAGGTGAGAAGTCTTGCGCTTCGTCGATCACAACGTGATCGAACCGATCGCGCGGATCAATGCCGTACAGCCATTGATGAATCGCGAGCAGAAGCGGCAGATCTTCCGGTTGTACCTGTGGGCGTGCACCGCGTTTCTCTGGCTGGCGCAGCGAAGACGTCGTCAACTCAGGATGCCATTCAAGAAACCTGCGATAGAACGTGAGTGGCTCCATGTTCGGCCACCGCTCTTCATACTGGCGAATGGCTGCCGCCAACTTTCGCTTTGACGATTTATCTGTCTGGCCAGCCGCTTTGGCTTCCATCTCGAAGTGCCGACGCACGCGTGCCAATACCCGCTGCCTACGTACAAAGACTGGATAGTTGGCATATTCCTCAAAAAACCAGCGAGCGATGGTCGCATGTTCGAGGGAACGGCCGAACGGTGCGACGGCTGCTCCCATTGGCAGCATCGACTGTTCACTTTCGCTGAGAAATGCCTGCAGGCTATGCCACGTTTCAAGCCTGCCTTTGCACTCCACCTCGCGCATGGCGGCCGCATATTCCGGCGGTTGGCGAAGTGCGAACCGCTGGCGCAGGCGTTCACCGGGGTCGACCAGAAGCACAGCATGATCCAGCACGCGCAAAGCAAACGCGGAAAAGGTCGTCTGTTGAACGCCTCCTACACCCAGTTCGGGGAGTACCTCAGAAATATAGTCGACGAACATCGCCGATGGTGCAAAAATCACCATACGTTCGGCGCGCAGGCGTTCGGGATGCTGGTACAAGAGGTATGCGAGTCGGTGGAGGGCGACGGTTGTTTTGCCACTACCAGCGACGCCTTGGATAACAATCGGCAAGCTCCTATCCGCGCGAATAATGTCATTTTGTTCGGCTTGTATGGTCGCGACGATGTCGCGCAGACGGCTGTCTTTCGCATCCTGGAGCCGATAAAGGAGAAACTCGTCCGTCGCCGCAGCCTGGTCCTGGCCTTCAACATAGCTGTCTACCACGCGCTGCAATTCGCCATCGCGAACGACGATGTTGCGCTTAAGCGATACCTTTCCCCGCACCTCGCCCTCGGGCGAGACGTAGCTCGCTTCGTCCCCTTGTCCTGCGAATGAATAAAATAGGCTGGCTGCAGGTGCGCGCCAATCAAGGACGATGCGATCGCCGGAAGCCGGATCGTCAATGCCGCGCTTGCCGATGTACAAGCGCTGGCGACCCACTCCCGCGGGGGAGAAGTCGATCCGCCCGAAATATGGTTCCCGCATCGCCCGTTCGATTTCTCGCCGCCGCTCGCGAGCCAATTCGGCGACCGCGACATCCGCGACTTCGTCTGCGGTCAACGCTTCATCCTGGTCTTCCTCATCCTCGTCGCGCACAGGCGGCTTCGGCCCGCCAGCCAAAGCGTGCTCCATTGTCCGCAACACGTGCTGAAGCCGCCCTGCCTCCTCCTCGAACGGATCGATCGCCGCACGAGGAAATGCATCGGCCTCATTCATTTACGCTACCTCCCTGCCATTCATGTTCATGCGCAACGACCAAGCGGCATACCAGACGAGTGACCCAACGTCTGCGCTGGCAATGACAATCCCCATCGGCAGCCCTGTGTGTGCGCCCCCCAAACCGACAAGCGGTGTCGCGATTGCGCCAAGCAACAATTGCGACACGCCGATCAAGCCAGCGGCACTCCCCGCGGCACGTCCATGGTTTTGCATCGCAAGCGACGCACCCAAGGTACTGACAATGCCGACACTGGACACAAGGAAAAAGAGCGACGGCAAGATCCCCGGGAGTCCCGCACCGAGCAACACACTCAACAGCAAAGCGACGCCTCCCAGCGCGGCGATCCACGCTCCCGACCGGAACAAACGCGCCCCTTCCACGCGATTGGCAAGCCACCCGCTCACTTGGGAGGCGAGTACAATGCCAATGCCATTGATGGCAAAACAGACGCTGAACCACTGCGGCGAAAGTCCATAGATGTCCTGCAATACAAAAGGCGATCCGGAGATATATCCAAACATACCAGCGGACACGAGTCCTTGCGAAAAAGCGTACGCCATAAAGACGGGATCGCGAAACAAGCGCACAAACGCGGAAATTGTGCCTTCTATGCCACCTCGCGTACGGTGGTGTTCAGGCAACGTCTCCGGCAAGGAGAGTGCCACCAGTACCGTCAAGGCGACACCGATGCCACAGAGGATGAAAAACACCCCCCGCCACGACGTGAAGCGCAGGAACTGACCACCGATGACCGGCGCCAGCACGGGAGCCACGCCATTCACCAACATCAGGAGTGAAAAGAAGCGCGTCAGTTCAACCCCGCTGTACATGTCTCGCACAATCGCGCGAGCGATCACGATGCCTGCGGAACCACACAGGCCCTGCACAAACCTGAGTGCAACAAGCCCCCAGACCGACGGCATCCATCCACATAAGAACGAGGCCAACAAATACAACACAAGTCCTGCTAAAAGTGGGCGCTTGCGGCCACTGGCATCGCTCACGGGGCCAGCGAAAAGCTGTCCAATCGCGAGCCCGACCAAACAGGCCGTCAAACTGAGTTGCGCCGTCGCCGTCGCCGCGTGCAAATCGCGCGCCATCGTCGGTAGCGCGGGTAAATACATGTCGATGGACAGCGGCGCGATGGCCGTCAACACGCCCAGAATGGAAGCCATCTTCAAGCGCCCCCACGCCGTTCTGGGCGGTTGCACCACTGTCTCAGATACCTGCTGTAATTCGCTGTTCATAAGACTCCTCTCCGCGACGACCACCTTCGCACCAGAATGGTGTTAGAGCGCCCATTCTATACCTTGCCATCACGATATGCCGTTCGCCAGTTGTTGACCGAGCCACTGTGTTAGGGAACTCCATCCGTTGGGCGAAGCAATGGCCTGAAATGCGGCCGACATCGAAAGGGCAACCTCCCCTTGCTTAGCCAGGACGGCTTGCCCTGCTACGCTCGGGTGCACGTCGTTCTTCAAAATATAGTTGCTATGCCCGGCAAACGCATCATAGGCGTCCGCAATCGCATCTCCGTACTCGACGGCGCCTTTAGCAATCTGTACATTCGCAGCGCCGATAGCGGCCTCGGCCGCCATGTACAACGAGCGATCCGACGTTGGAATAGGATTGTACAAGTCGTATACGACGACAGTCGCCTTCGCATTAAGCGTATGGACGTCGCGCAAAATGGCCGCCACGTTTGTCGCAATGTCCTGCACAGCGCTACTAAGACGAGCAGCCAACTGTGTGGACTGCGCCGCTGTCAGCGAAACGTCGTGCCAATTCGCTGCACGTGCAGAAAATAACGAGAGGGCTGGTTGCAGTAAATCGTTACTGCCAATATCGATGGTTACAATGCTGGCCTTTTGGACATCCGCCCGCATACTTGGATCTGATTGCAGCGCATGCAGCAGATTCGCGCTGGTCCACCCTGGAACGCCGAGATCGATAACGTTGTCGTGTACTTTGCTCCCAATGAGGTATGGAAACGCAAGCTTCGAAGGCGCGCGGTTATTGCCAAGGTTGTAGCCAAACGTTATGGAATCGCCAAGTGCCACGAGGTTGCCGACAACACGGTTCGCCACTTGGCGGGAAGCTGCCGCGTGAATATCGGCGACAGGCTTTGCCAACTGCTCGCCCACATGCATCGGCGCGGACCATGACAACATCGTGACAGAGGCGATTGAAATTGCAAGGGGACCTAATATGGTCATCTGGAATTCCCACTTCCGTCCGCATTCATTCCGGTTTGTAGATTCTCGCACCACAATCTATTCTCATTATAGGATTGCGTATGCGCGTTTGGAAGCACGTTTTGGAATTCGTTTGGTATACTTTAAGAAATAGGGAGGCGATTGACATGCACGCGCGCGTTGTTTTGCTTGCATCCATTGTCGGCATCGCAGGGTTGCTTGCGGGGTGTGGAGCAACGCCAACCGAGCCGCCAGCAGCCGCCAGTGTCGTGCATGCTCGCGGTGCCCAGGCGGCGGGGAGCGCACTACAGCGAATTGCAGCCAAAGCAACAGCGACCCCCACGACATTCGCGAACGCCGTACACGTCATAGATGCACACATTCAGATGTTTGACGATCGCGCGGGTGTGGCGTGGGGGTATCAAGGGAGCCACTTTGTGTTGTATGCAACGGAAGACGGTGCACACACGTGGGTTCGCCAATCCCTGCCTCCCTTGCCTACCGACGATGTTGTGGCAAACGGCCCGGGCGGCGTCGACTATGTATATCCAATCGCCTCGTCCAAACGCATGTGGTCCTTGGTGTGGATCGATACGGGTGAAGCGCACATCCTGACTACGCGCGACGGCGGCTCGACTTGGAGTCCGTCGACGTTCTCACTTCCTGCCGGCGTGTCTCAGATCGCATTTGGCGAGTGGCAAGGTGCAAAAGCAGGTTGGCTATTGTTCGAAGATGACGCCAGCGGCGGCGCCGCTGCGAAATACCTGTTTGCGACAACCGACGGCGGACAAGCTTGGCACATGGTGAACAATTCGCAGGATGAACTTGTCCACAACGGCTATGCCGCACGTCTGGATTTTGCCCCCAACGGCAAGACGGGCTTGTACGTAGGAGTCGACGATTTGACCAAAACGGTCAATGTCGTCGAAACGATAGACGGCGGTCTGCACTGGCACACAAGCGCATTGACGCTGCCATCTCAGGCTGTCGCGCCCCCGGTTGTCGAGTTCGTCAAAGCGAATTCGAATCAATCCCTGATGGTGGCGTTCATGGTGCCGACAGCGAACGGCAATCAACTGTACGTCTGCACGTCGACGTACGGAAAAAACTGGACCATCGACGAATTAAACGTAGGCCAAGTGCAAGCAATGTCCGCCATCGCACCCGATGGCCTTGTGTTGCTTGAATTGCGCAACGGCGAAGAAACGATTCTCCGCAGCTTGGACGACGGGCAAAGCTGGTACACGGTTGGTCATTCACTACAGGGCAGCCTTGCCAGTGCGATACATATTACGCTCGATATCCCGGATCCGGCGACATGGTATGTGCTTGCGCTCGACTCCAAGCTCAATGCAACGCTCTTGCGCTCGCAGGATGGCGGCATGCACTGGCAGACCATGTGATGAAATGGCGCGCATTTACACGATCTCGGTGTGAAAGCAACGCTGCATATGTTCTAAAAATAGCTCGCCTTGGTCCGTAAAGGTCGCGCAGCCAGCGCGGTGCACAACGGTCGCAAAACCAGCGTCATACGCACCGCCAGCTGTCAGAAAGTCGCAGATGTCTGTGCAGACGCCGACAATGTGCACCCGTTGGACGCCGAAAGCGCGCAGGCGAACGGCGAGGTCGGTGCCAGAAAAGGCGTTGTAGCTGGCCTTGGGGACATACATCACGGTGTCGCGATCGCGCTCCCGGTCATACCAAGTGGCGAGGTCACCGTACAGTTGCTGCCCCCACGTTCCTTTGACGTTATGTGGCGGCCAATCGCGAAAATGTGGATCTCCTTCCTGATGCTCATCCATGCAGACGGCTACGATCTGTCCATCTCTCACCATGCGATCCGCCAGATCCACGATGTATGGAACAATCGCCTGCGCCGCTCGACCGGCGGTGAGGCTTCCCTCATCGTGCACAAAATCGTTTGACATGTCGACAATGAGTAACGCTTCTTTGGCCATGACAAAGCCCCCAACCATTTGTTGCCCACATTGTACCCATACTTGCAACAAAACTGCCAACCAGATACGATGACGCAGGAAATGAGGGGAAGATATGCGCTACCGAGGATCACATCGATTGGGAAAATGGCTTGAACAAGGCGGCGAAAAGCTGCTTGACGCCCGCAAAGACGATTTACAAGTGTGGTATGCCGCGCAACGAAAACCGTTTTGCCTGGAAATTGGCTGTGGAAAGGGTGGCTTTTTGCAAACCATGGCCAAGCTCCACCCGGACACAACCTTTGTAGGCGTCGACAAAATGCTGGCAGTCGTTGCCAAAGCGGCTGCAGGCGCGGCTCGGCAGGGATTGTCTAACACGACGTTTATCGTCGGGGACATTGGGCATATCGGAGAGCTTTGGCACGAACCTCGCGTCGCCCGCATCTACCTGAACTTTTCCGACCCGTGGCCGCGCCGACGCTATTACGATCGCCGCCTGACCCACGCGAAGAAGCTTGCCCTGTACGCAAAATGGCTGTGTGCAGACGGTTGGCTCGAACAAAAGACGGACAACCTCGATCTATTTAACTGGTCGCTGGCTTCGCTTGCGGAAAATGGTTGGGACATCGCCGAATGTGCGCGCGCATTTGCAGAGGGTGAACCCGACGGAACAAGCTTGTCCAGCAAATATGTGCAGACCGAATACGAGGCCAAGTTCCGCAGCATGGGTTTGCCCATATACTACTTGCGCGCTCGTCCAAAACAAGCTGAGTGAAACGCAAAAGACCAGGGCTATGTCCCTGGTCTCGCCGTTTGTATCTCTTACAGTGGTTTCGTGCGAAATGCCGCCAGTTTGCGCTCCATCATGTCGTACATCGCATAGACAACCCCTTCACGGCCGACACCGCTCTCCTTGACACCACCGTAGGGCATATGATCCAGGCGATAGGTCGGCACCTGATTGACCAAGACCGCACCTGCCTGCAACGTTTCCACCGCCGTCAACGCGCGATCGATCCGCTTCGTGAAGACCCCTGCGTTAAGCCCGAACTTCGACCGGTTCGCAAGTTCCAAACCGACTTCCCAACTCGAAATTCGTTCGACGACGACGACGGGCCCAAACGCCTCCTCTGTGACGAGTTTTGCATCGGCAGGCACCCCCGTCACGACCGTCGGCTGCATGCGATTGCCGTCGATGTCGCCACCGCAAAGTACCTTCGCCCCAGCCGCTTTCGCTTCATCGAGCCAACCTGCGAGTCGTTTGCCAGCCTGCTCATTGATCAAGGCCGAGACGTCGGTTGCCTCATCGATTGGATCGCCAAACCGAAGGGCCTTCGCCCCCGCGACAATCCGCTCAACCAAGTCATCAAACAGCGCATCGTGGATATAAACCCTCTGAATCGAAATGCATACCTGTCCACTGTACGCAAACGCCCCGCTGACGATCTCGCTCGCTATTTTGCCTAACTCCTGCTCCGAGAACCCCTCATCGACGATAAGCGGCGAATTCGATCCGAGTTCCAGCGTCACCCTGCGCAAGCCCGCTTGTGCACGAATCTGCCGTCCGACCGATGGACTACCGGTGAATGTGACATACGCAACATCCGGGTGCGTCGTAAGCACTTCACTGAGTTCTTTACCATCGCCCGGAATGATATTGAGCACGCCCTTAGGCAATCCGGCATCGGCAAAAATGTGGCCGAGCACGAGTGCCGACAAAGGCGTTTGTTCCGCTGGCTTGAGTACAATGGCATTGCCCGCGGCAATCGCTGGACCGACCTTGTGCGCCACAAGATTCATCGGGAAGTTAAACGGCGTGATCGCCGCGACGACGCCCAGTGGCTGCCACATCGTGAATCCTAAATGGTGTTCCCCGCGCGGCGCTGCGTCCATGGGCACGGTCTCGCCATGGATGGTCCGTGCGGCTTCTGCCGCAAAGCGATATGTCTCAACGGTCCGATCAATCTCTTGTCTGGCCGCTTTCACAGGTTTTGCAGCCTCGCGCGCGATCGTATCGACCAATTCGTCTTTCCGATCCGAAATCAAGTCAGCCACTTTGCGCAGGATGGCAGCGCGTTGCCACGCTGGAACCTGGCGAAACGACCTGGCCGCCCGCGCCGCAACGGCAATGGCCCGCTCCGCCTGCGCGGGGGAAGCGTAGCCAATCTGCGCGATGACGTCTTGGCTATACGGATTTTTAAGAGGCACCAAGCGCTCTCCTGCCTCCCAATCACCGTCGATCCACAAGTGTGTCTCTCCTGCCATCGTCGATCCCTCCGTCCAATTGTTGCTCCCGTCCACGACACGGATTTCCATCTCAGGATACCCACGAGAAAACGAGCTGATGCGCCACAAGGTCACGTCAGGTGCTTACGCTAAGCGACTTGCCCCCCGCTTCCGCCGACGTCCGCATCGCATCGACGAGCCGCTCCGCAGCCAAGGCATCGCGGAATGTCGGCACAGGATAAGCAATTTCCTCACCTGCCACGCGTAGTGCAAAGACCGCAATACTGATGGCGTGCGCGTTTAAGTGCGCCGTCTGCGCGAATTTGGCCGGCATCGGTGCAAGCACCGGATGCGAGTCCAGCGTGGGCCCTGACAAACGTTCACCAGTTGGCGACCAAATCTCGGCCCTCGCCTCGCGATCCAGCGGTATGTACAGCACACCGCCCTCGCAGACGATCTCGATGCCGTCGCGCTCCCGTCCCACGTGAACGCGTGAGACCTCAAGTGTACCGACTGCGCCCGATTGCATGTCGAGCCTTGCCAAGGCCCAGTCATCAACGGTCACCGCCTCGCTTCCTCGCGAACCCGGACGACTTGACACAAATGTGCGCAACTCCGCCGCAAGCGTTCGCACCGGGCCAAGCAGGTGCAACAAAAGATCGATTAAGTGGACACCGAGATCGGTAAGAGCGCCCCCACCCGCTTGCGCTTGGCGCAGACGCCAGGCCATCGGGCGATTCGGGTCTAGATAACCACCATGGAGCAGTTCGGCGCGAAACGTGAGAACTCGCCCGAGGCGGCCACTGCGTAGCCAATGGTAGGCATCGATCACCGCCGGATGAAAACGGTACATAAGCGCAACTTGATGAACAACCCCTGCCGCCTCAACCATCTCTGCCATGCGCCGAGACTCGTCGAGAAAGCCGCTTAAAGGTTTTTCACAGTACACGGCGAGGCGATTCTGTAGCGCACTGGCCAATGCGGCCATATGAGCGTCGTTGGGCGATGCTATGGACACAGCATCCAAATCTTCACGCACAAACGCTTGCACGTCGTCCGTCACCGTACGAAACGTTTGCCTTGCCAGCGCAGCAGCGGGTGAAGCGAGATCGTGCACTACAGCTGTATCCCATACGATGTGTGGGCAAGGCCTGGAACTTGCGAGATTGAGTTGACTGGCAAGCACATGCGTACGGCCAATAAAGCCGTAGCCGTGCAAACCCATGCGCAGCTGCCGATACGATTTCGTCAAGTGATCACCTCAATGGGGTTGCAAATAGGATTGATGCTCAGCGGTCCACACGATGTCTGACGCAGGCAGCCTTGCCATCTGAAAACGAGGTATGAGTGCGTATGGATGGATCGGCTCGGGGCGCTCAAGCAATCCGGCCAGATGCGCCAACAGGCCGACGACGCGTTCTGGCGCGACGCCTAGAGAGCGCAGGGCAAAAAGCGTCAAATCGCCATCTCGCTTGGATAGCCTGCGCCCGCCTTCGTCGACGATGAGCGGTACATGTGCATAGGCGGGTGGTTGTAGCTCGAAGGCCTCGTAAAGGAAGCCTTGGCGCAATGTCGACGCAAGTAAGTCGCGCCCGCGCAACACGTCCGTCACCTCCATCTCGGCGTCATCGACGACGACCGCCAACTGATACGAGACGACGCCGTCCGCCCGCCACACGACGAAATCTCCACCGTCACTCGGCCGCCCTACTTGGCGTCCACGAACGAGATCGACAAACGAAACCGTAACCTCGGCTGGTACGTGCAGCCGCAACGATGGCGACTTTTGCTCGGCGCGATGCTGGCGCTCACTTGCCGTTAGCAGCCGGCAGCGTCCATCGTAACGTGGCTCATCGCCAAACCAACCATGAGGCGCGGATGCAATGGCCGCAATGTCCGCTCGACTGCAAAAACACGGGTAGGTCAGGCCGCGGTCGGTCAATTTGGCCATGGCCTGTTCGTAGCGGGCGATCCGCTGACTTTGCACGTACGGGGCATGAGGGCCACCCACGTCGGGGCCCTCGTCCCAGTCTAGGCCAAGCCAACGCAAATCACTTACAATCTGTTCGACAAAGTGGGTGCGCGAGCGGCCGCGGTCCAAATCCTCGATGCGCAAAATAAAGCCTCCGTTTGCGGATCGCATCTGTAGCCAGGCAAGCAAGGCGACAAAGGCATTGCCCACATGCATAAGTCCTGTAGGACTCGGTGCAAAACGGCCTCTATGCATTTATCGTTCACCTCGCCAAGCAAAGCGTCATTTTTATGGTAGCAAAAAATGATCGAGATACCGAATGGGCGACAAGCAGGAATTCTATCGTGTGAGCGCTAACATGTGTTCATGACATACTGTGATTCGACCTCTGTGATAGGGTGTGGAATGAGATTCATATGTTTGAAACGCAGGGGCCACCGGCGGGAAAGGAGAACGACCGATGAAACCGACGCGAGTTCGTCGCTGGTTCATCTCGCGCAGGGATCCTGTGCAACGACTGGGTATTGTTGTGATCCTCCTTGGGGCCGTCGTGGCTGTCGGCACAGATATGCATGCCAACTTCTCCACAAAGGGGTCGAGTCTACCTGGCGAGCTTGCAAAACCAGTCACACCCGGGGAAAAGGCACCCCGTACACAGAGATCCGCGCTGCCAGGCCTTCATGTGTCCCCGTCCATCGCTGCATCCGTCCGCACCGCGACGAGTTCCGAGGCATTCGCTGCGACGGCCTTGTTGCCTTGGACGAACGGCCAATGGGCAGTGTCCGGGAACACGTGGTATCGCGAGGACGATGATCTCACATGGCGCAATGTAACACCGCCTACTGTCGTCTCCTCGGACGCCATCGTGACGGCATGCGGATTTGAAAGTCCAAACACAGGGGTCATCGCGACACTGCAAAACGGGGTCACCACCTTGTACAGCACCAACGACGGAGGCAATACGTGGGTTGCGGCGAACCTGCCTGCCGCGGGGGAAGTTGTCCGACAGATCGACATGGTCAACGCCCACGTCGGATATGCGTATGCCGAAGACGGCAGTGTGTTTTCCCTTTGGGAAACCGTGAACGGCGGTCAGAACTGGGTGACCACTCTGAGCGGGACAGACCCACTGGCAACCGTAAACCCTTGGTTCCCAGGTACACCCCAAGCGATCTCGTTTTCGAGCGCCGCCGTGGGTTATCGCTGGTCATCGCCAACGTCCATTGCGTATACGACCAACGCAGGGAGTTCGTGGTCGAGCAAGCTGCCGCAGCTATCGCTCCCGAGTGGCACAGCCGCATTGACGAACATCCATTGGACGGAGTTGCCGCAGTTTTTCGGAAACGTCGGCATCTGGGCCCTCGAGGCAAGCGTCGCCAACAAGCACGTCTACATCATCTATCGGAGTTCGGATGGCGGAGTTTCCTGGAGCCCTGTCGCAGTGGAGCGGTGGGCCCCTGGCGTCGCCCTTCATTTCGTCACGCCGCAAACGGGTTGGGCCATCGACCCGAAACAAAACAAAGTGTTCACAACCGACAATGGAGGGGACACATGGAAATCAGTTGCATCGTCGATTCGCGTTTCATCGCTCATCGACGTTCAACCAATCTCAGCCTCGCAGGCATATGCGGTTGAAATTTTGAAGAGTGGCACCATCCGTTGGATGGTCACGACTGATGGAGGAGAATCCTGGAGCACAACGACTTATCCTTTTCCCGTCCGTGGCACACCCTAATCTGTACGACGACAACGTCTTACAGTTTGGGGGCAGGATGACCATGATGAGTTTTCGGGGCTTGTACCGTGTCAGCTGGGTGATGGAGCAAACATGGCAACACCTGTTGTTTGCGCATTGGCCTGTCGCAGCAAGGCATATTCAACCACTTTTGCCGGTGGGTCTAGAGGTCGACACGTATGACGGAACGGCTTGGGTCAGCGCCATCCCCTTTTATGTCACTCGCATGCATCTACGTGGGTTGCCGGCTTTACCCGGCTTGGCCGACTTCCCCGAATGTAACCTGCGCACGTATGTGACGTACCGTGGTACACCGGGCGTCTATTTTTTTCGATTGGATGCCGGACATGTTTTCGTGCCATCGCTCGGGCGAATTGGCTTTCACGTACCGTATCAATATGCCAGGTTCTATTTTTCCTCAACACATCAACAGACCATTTGTAGGTTCCACGCAAATGGCCACCTGCATCGAGGTGGCCTTGCGTGTACGTACCAACCCATTCCGACTGCTGAGCCATTCACGCCAAGTGGCGGATCGCTCGAAGCATGGCTGGTCAACCGATTTCACTTATTTACATATTGGCATGAAAGACTATGGCGAGGCGATCTCGCCCACAGTCCATGGCAACTCCGCAAAGCGCGATGGCGCCTTGAACATAACAGCCTATTTACGCCATTCGGGTTCGCACCGCTGGCGCCAGAGCCCTTGCTGTTTACCGCACAACCCATTACGGCTCGCATTTGGCCGCTCATCCCTGCATGATGCGCAGCGTCCAAAACGGTGTCAACCGTCGACCTGCGTCGCCGCGTGAATCTTCCCCAGCAGCGCTCGAATATCGGTGAGAAGTCGCTCGACGTCGGAAATCGCGAGATTTTGTACGCGAGAAAGAACACATTCGGGTACGTCCGCAACCCGTTGACGCAGGGACTTCCCGCTTTCAGTAAGAGAAACGTAAACCTTCCGCTCGTCGTCCTCAGCCCGACGCCGATGCACCAGCCCCGACTCTTGCATGCGTTTGAGCAGTGGCGTCAAGGTCCCGGAGTCTAAATACAGTCGTTCGCCAAGCGACTTGACGGTGCATTCCCCTAGTTCGAACAAGGCGACCAACACGAGGTACTGCGGGAATGTGAGTCCATGCGGCTCTAACAGCGGCCGATACAACTTCATCGTCTCGCGCGAACACGCGTAAATCGTAAAACAAAGGTGATCGTCAAGCTTGACAAACGGTTTGTCAGACATGTACTTCCTCCGTCCGGGAAGGAACCGGTCGTGAAGACCGGTCAAACCTTGGGCCGTCAGGCCTGTTTTGAGTAGTATTCCATGAGTACCTTTACAACCTCAGGGCGGCTGAACTCCGGCGGCGGAGCGATGCCCTCGCGCAGCATCTGCCGTACCTTGGTGCCGGACAGGATGACGTGATCCTCGTCGCCATGTGGACAGGTTTTGGGTGTGGCCATTCCCCCACAGCGCTTGCAGTAGAACGAATGCTCAAAGAACAACGGCGTGATTCCCAACTCCGCAAAATCGAACTGATCAAAGATCCGCTGAGCGTCGTACGTGCCGTAGTAATTGCCAACACCGGCGTGATCGCGCCCGACGATGAAGTGCGTGCAACCAAAGTTGCGACGGACCAGCGCGTGCATGACCGCTTCGCGAGGGCCGGCGTAACGCATCGCGGCTTTGTAAACGCCAAAGAAGACGCGGTTTTGCGGATAGTAGTGCTCAAGGATGGCCTTGTAAGCGCGCAAGCGCACATCGGCCGGGACATCGTCCGCTTTCGTCGGGCCGACTAACGGATTGAGATACAGCCCGTCGACCGTCTCCAATGCGACCTTTTGAATGTATTCATGCGCACGGTGAACGGGATTTCTCGTTTGAAATCCGACAATTGTCTTCCATCCACGCTCCGCGAAGGCGGCGCGAACTTGTTGCGGCGTATAGAAGTGGTTCGAAAACTCATCGATCCGTTCGTCAGCAAACACCTGTACA
The DNA here is from genome assembly GCF_027923525.1 of Alicyclobacillus hesperidum subsp. aegles. Lineage (NCBI taxonomy): Bacteria > Bacillati > Bacillota > Bacilli > Caryophanales > Alicyclobacillaceae > Alicyclobacillus > Alicyclobacillus hesperidum. The sequence continues at coordinate 60,528 of NZ_BSBJ01000011.1, forward strand.
GAGCCGCCGAGATAGACAGATCCTCGCTCATAGACGCGACGAACCCCCGGATGGGCGTCCTCCTTCGTGCGATACACCATTTCCGCCTCGTGCTCGAGGTTCGGGCGATACATATGCTCGACGCGCATCGCCGCACAGATGACCCCGTCCGGGCGCACGAGGGCAATTTCGTCGTCCAAGTGAATGTCTTTCGCCTGTTCCTCCGAAACCGGAAGTGCAACAGGAATCGACCAGATCGATCCGCTTTCGAGTCGCATCGATTCGACGACACTCAAATAGTCCCGCTCGGACATAAAACCCGTGAGCGGACTGAATGCGCCAATCCCCAATTGATACACATCAGAAACAGCCACTTCATCGAGGACAACTTGCTTCTTTGAATTCAGGCTGGCCCGCTTGTCCGCAACCGCTTCTGGAGCGACCATCAAATTCACCAGTTGAACGCTGGCTCCGCTTGAACCTGCCACTTATGTGCCTCCTTTAGTCCTGCCTAGTGGGTGCATCGAGTCAGGCCAATCGACCGATGTCCAGCCGACAGCTTCACTCCTTCTTCTATCATCCCACGTTTTTCACGAGCAGACAAGAAATCTATAAGTATATCGACCGGCAAACTGTGATTTTATTCACCTGAGAAAGCCATTATAATCTATAAAATGTATAAAAGTTAAACTTATGGATTATAATACAAGTGCAAAGGCACGCCTGCCCGAGCAGGCTTATCTGATTCACAGTCGCCCAGTTCGCTTCAAATGCTCCTCGCCCCAACTATGCATCATGTCCAGAATGGGACGCAACGAACGACCGTATGGTGAAATGGCATATTCGACGCGTGGCGGAACCTCTGGATAGACGGTGCGAACGACGATTCCTTCTTGCTCTAACTCGCGCAGTTGTTTCGTGAGAACGCGTTGCGAGACACCGGGAATTCTGCGCTTGAGTTCAGAAAAACGAATATTGGGTTGCGAAAACAAGTGGTAGAGAATCACCATCTTCCACTTGCCGCTGATGACCTGGAGGGTTGATGCCACAAGGCACTCGGATTGCGTCAGATGATTTTCCACTCGAATATCCCTACCCACTCGATTATGGTTACTTCAAGTATACCATGGAACTTACAGGTGCGTACTTACCAAACGAACTTTACTGATGAATAATAAGGAATGAACGAAGCGCGGATGATTGTCCGCTCTATCGCAACGAACTCATGAACAGGGAGGCAACTTCTGATGGCCAAGTCCACATGGAACGTCGATACGAGCCACAGCCACGTCGGCTTTAGCGTCAAGCACATGATGTTTACCACCGTACGCGGTAGCTTTAAACAGTTCTCAGCAACCGTTGTCGCTGATCCGGAAGACCTGACGAACGCAGAGATTGACTTCACGGTCGAGACGGCAAGCATCGATACCGGTGACGAAAACCGCGACAATCACCTGCGCAGCGCTGATTTCTTTGATGTGGAGAACCACCCGCAAATCACCTTCCACGCAACGGGCACGACCAAAACGGGCACCAATGCTTACGATATGACGGGCGATTTGACCATTCGTGGGGTCACAAAGCCAGTCACCTTCCATGTGACTTACGAAGGAACGGGTAAAAACCCATGGGGTGCAGAGGTCGCCGGTTTCAGTGCGACAACCAGCATCAACCGCAAGGATTTCGGTCTTACATGGAACGCGGCACTGGAGACGGGTGGGGTCCTCGTGAGCGACCAAGTGAAAATTGAGCTCGAAATCCAAGCCAGCAAGGCATAAACAGAGTTCTCGTTCATGAAAAATCGCCACGCGATGTGGCGATTTTTCATTTCCTGAGGAGGGCCACGACGATGAACCTCAAAATAAACGTGGCGATTTGGATTGATGCCGATGCCACCCCGCGCTCCGCAATCGCGATCGCGCGCGAGCTTGCCGAGTCATACGGCGCGGTGGTGACCACGGTGAGTTCCATCAACCATCTCCGTGACGAACCAAACCACATCACCGTCGATGCCGATCCGCAAGCTGCCGATATGGCTATCGTGAACCACATCAATCCGAACGTGCCAACCGTGGTCGTCACGCAAGATTACGGCCTGGCCGCGCTCGTACTGACGAGAGGAGCCGCCGCATTATCGCCAAACGGACTCATCTTTGACGCTGAGAACATTGATACATTGCTCGCGAACCGCGCCATAAGCGCTCGTATGCGGCGCATGCCACGGTCTATGCGCTCTAAGTTGCGCGGTCCAAAAGCGAGATCGGCAGAGGATGATGCGCGATTTCGCGAAGGCCTCACGCACATCCTTAAGAAATTGACAGATCGCCATACATAAAAGCCGACGCTCTCCTAAACTTACGTCCCTCTGTGGTAGCATGATAGCAAAGCGAGGAGGTGGCTTGTTTGGAGATTTTGCATTTATCAGACATCACTTGGGTACGTGGCAACCGAACCATCTTGGAACACGTCAACTGGCGCATTCGCGCGAACGAACATTGGGCACTCCTTGGCCTAAACGGATCAGGCAAAACGTCGCTGTTACAGATCATCAGCGGTTACCAGTGGCCGACACAGGGCAGCGTGACCGTACTTGGAATGCGGTACGGTAGCGTGGATGTCCGCGAGGTGCGAAAGCACATCGGCTGGGTGAGCAGTGCTATCGCCAGTCGTTTTGAGGCCGACGCCAGCCTTGATAAGGCCTACGAGGTCGTCATCAGCGGCAAGTACGGTTCCATCGGCTTATGGCAGCCGCCCACGGACGAAGATCGCCAGGATGCCTTACATGCACTTGAACAGGTTTCACTTTTGCACTTGGCGGACGCACCGTTCAACACGCTATCACAAGGCGAGCGTCAACGTCTGTTCATCGCACGCGCGTTTATGGCAAAACCCAAGCTACTCGTTCTCGACGAGCCGTGTACGGGGCTCGATATACGTGCACGCGAACTTTTGCTTTCGTCGCTCGAACGCACGCAGAAGAATGGCGACGGACCCACGATCATCTACGTCACGCATCACGTCGAAGAAATCCTACCGTTTATCTCGCACGCCCTCGTGATGGATGAAGGGCGCGTAGCCGCATCCGGCGCAAAACAGGCCGTACTGACCGACGACGTGTTACGGAACGCGTTTCACGTCGATGTCCGCACGACCTGGGAGAATCAACGGGTTTGGTTAACCGTGCGCTGATCTACAACTTGGTCACCGCATTTAGCGCCGCCCATCAGAACGTACATACCCCTGGCGAGGGCGTCGGTAATGATCTCCGTGACCTTTGCGATCCCGCCCTCCATGCGGCTTGCGGATACGAATAGGTTGCTCTGCGGTCAAGCGAATCGGGATTTCTTTGCGCGTCTTGGTCAACAGCTTTAAGGCGCCTGCGACCAAGGCCATCGAATCCTGTTGACTGAGCAGTTCTTCGGCAAAGCCGCGATACGAGCTGAGATCAGCCGCTTGACTTGCCTTGAGCAATTCCTCCATTGCCAGACGCTGTTTACTTTCTTTCGCTTCACTAAAGGTTGGCAATGGACGCCTGCGGATCTTATGACGCGTGATCCGTTCAATTTGATGCAAATGGTCGACTTCCCGCGGTGTGACAAACGTCGACGCGATTCCGCTTTTGCCAGCGCGTCCTGTGCGGCCAATGCGGTGTACGTAGCTATCAATGTCCTGCGGGATGTCGAAGTTGTAAACGTGCGTCACGCCGCTTACATCTAAGCCGCGCGCAGCCACGTCTGTTGCGACAAGCACTTCCAGTTTTCCTTCGCGGAATTTGTTCATAACCATGTCGCGCTGCTTCTGACTGAGATCACCATGCAGCCCATCGGCATCATATCCCCGCATCTGCAGGGCGTTAGTCAATTCGTCCACGCGCCGCTTCGTCCGGCCAAAGACAATCGCAAGCTCCGGATTATGGATGTCAAGCAACCGCGTCAGAACGTCAAGCTTCTGCATCTCCGGGACCTCGTAGTACTCCTGCTCAATGGTCGGTACCGTCACTTCACTCGCTTTTACGGTCACCGTGACGAAATCGCGCATAAACTTGCGTGCCAACTGAACGACACCGCGTTTCATCGTCGCCGAAAACAACAAAGTCTGACGATCTTGCGGACAAGCGCCAAGAATCGTTTCAATGTCTTCGACAAAGCCCATATCCAACATTTCGTCCGCTTCGTCCAATACAGCAATCACGATGTTTTGCAGGCTCAGGGTGCCGCGATTCATGTGATCCATAAGGCGCCCTGGGGTTGCGACTACCACATGGGGACGATTGCGCAAGCCCCGAATTTGGCGGTTGATGTCCTGCCCGCCATACACCGCGAGCACGCGCACGCCTTTTACACCGCCCACCTTCGTGATTTCTTCGGCAACTTGAATGCAAAGCTCGCGCGTCGGCGTCAGAATCACAGCCTGCAACGCGCCACTTTGCACGTCAATCTTTTCAACAACCGGGATCGAAAAAGCGACAGTCTTACCCGTGCCGGTCTGCGCTTGTCCAATGACGTCTTGCCCAGAAAGCGCAACTGGAATCGCTTGCGACTGAATGTCGGTCGCAGATTCAAAGCCCATCATTTCGAGCGCTTTTTCAACAGGGGCGCTCAATCCCATCTCTGTAAACGTGGCCATCTTCAAAAATCCCCTTCGCCAACCGTCTGCATACTCACGTTTAATATGGCCAGACGGCGCAAGGGATAGACGACAAAAATGGCGGACGGACGTCCGCCTGCTTCATCTATCTTCTGCCGGGCTCCAGTGTTCGGCAATAAACCGATCCCGCCCTGACGCCTGACGATATCTGCGGTAATGTTCAGGTTGCTTTTGATAAAAATTCTGATGGTACTCCTCTGCTTCATAAAATGGCCCGGCAGGAAGGATTTCGGTGACGATGGGCTGACGAAAACGCCCACTGTTTGCCAACCTTACCTTCGATGCCTCAGCAGCTTGCCGCTGTGCCTCTGTGTGATAAAAAATCGCGGTTCTGTACGACGAACCGCGATCGTAAAACTGCCCACCGGGATCTGTCGGATCGATTTGCCGCCAAAAGATGTCGAGCAATTGTTCATACGACATGACGGCCGGATCATACCATATTTGAACAGCCTCTGTATGTCCAGTCGTGCCGGTGCAAACTTGCTCATATGTCGGATGTGGGACATCTCCACCTGTATAACCAGAGATGACGCGTACCACCCCAGGCCACGTGTCAAACGGCTTGACCATGCACCAAAAGCAACCCCCGGCAAAGGTTGCGCGCTCGATATTCTGGCCGTCCGCATGTTCCATCGATGCCGACATCCAGATCCCGCCCTTTCGCTTACGCCAACACGTCGGACAATTGAGCCTCGAGTTGCTCCTTTGGCTGATATCCAACCAACTGCTTCACAGGTTGCCCGTTGACAAAGAGAATGAGTGTTGGAATGCTCATGATGCCAAATTGCCCGGTTGTTACAGGATTTTCGTCGACGTCAATTTTGGCGACCGTCACTTTGTCGCTATGCGCTTCCGAAAACTCCTCGAGAACTGGGGCCATCATTTTGCACGGGCCGCACCAAGTAGCCCAGAAATCGACGAGAACGGGTTTATCGCTCTGAATCGCCTCATTGAAGTTGGCGTCCGTAAGTTTTGTGGTTGCCATGTCAATACCCCCTATGGTTACAGGTTACTTTTTTATAGTAGCACTCTTCATATCTCTGGGTCAATCATACTCAAGCCGCCATCCCACCATCATGGATAAGGGCCGCCTCTCACCGACGTGAGGCAACGTAAGGTGTTAGTATCCTCGGACGACAGGAGGGTGAGTCATGAACGAAAGCGATGAATCGCCACAACTACAGGGAGAAACCACGGCTGAACGAACGCTCGCTGCCATCGAGCTGATGGAGGAACGGGTCCGCGCCAATGCTCATGGATTCGACCGCGTCATCGTCAATCAGGCCTTGCCGCTGATTCACCCGCGCCTGGAACAACGAATCCTCTCTGTCCCGGATTCGGAGCTCATTGCCGAACTCCGTCATGTGCAAGCCTTGTTGCAGGCCATCTTGGGCGAGCCAGCGACGACAAAACGGAAGCGCCGCGGAAAACGAGTGGCAGAGAAAACGAGACGTCAAAACACACCCCGACGTTGAACCGATTAGCGAACAGCAGACGAGCCGGCTAGCGCTGCATAGCGAAAACACGAGACCACGTGATCCATTGTCACGCCCACAGCCTGCATGTACGAGTAAACGATTGTTGGCCCCACAAATTGAAATCCTGCTTGCTTCCATTCGCGGCTGATCCGCTCCGAAAGCGGCGTTTTCGCGGGTACTTCCGCGACGTCGCGAAACGCGTTGACAATTGGCCTGCCATCGACAAAGGACCACAGATAGTTTGCGAAGGAACCACAACGGGCCTGGATTTCGGCAAATTTTGCGGCGTTGTTGATGGCCGCCTCCACTTTCGCGCGATTGCGCACAATCTCGGAGCCCTCGGACAACAACGCAGCAATTTCTTCCTCACCAAACGCCGCCACCTGCACTGGATCAAACCCCGCAAACGCTCGACGGTACGCTTCCCGCTTTTTTAAGATTGTATACCAACTGAGCCCCGCCTGTGCGCTCTCCAAAACCAGAAATTCGAACAGTTTGCGGTCATTGTATACCGGGACGCCCCACTCTTCGTCGTGGTAGCGAACATAAAGCGGATCATGATGTACCCAGCCGCAGCGCTCCATGGCAAAGCCTCCAAACATCTTTCAGCAGTGTGCCACCTGCAGATTAGCCGAACTGGCGAACGTTGTAAAGAACGCATAGGCAAAGAAATACATGCAATGTAAAGATGATAGAGTTAAACGTTTACTATAATGGTCTTAAGGAGGCGATACGCTTGACTCATCGTTCGCAGCAGACATGGGATTTGGACGTCATTTTTGCAGGCGGCAGCAAATCCCAATCATTTCACGCGTTTCTCGACGATCTCGACACACGGATACGCCATTTTACGAGCGCATGTGACGACCTCGTCCAACGTGGAAACGCCGAGGCTAGGACACTTGCGCAACTGGTGCTCGATATGCAGGAAATCGCCGCGCGCACGCGCGAAAGTGGAGCTTTCATCTCCTGCCTCACGGCACAAGATGTTCGTGACGCAGACGCCAAATGGTTGCTTGGACGCCTGCAGAACATGCGCGCCACGTTCACAAGCGCCTTGACCAGCTTTAACGAACTTCTAACTTCTCTCAACGACTCGGCTTTCTCCGAACTTCTCGCGCAACCTCAAATCAGCGATTTGGCGTTTGCCTTACAGGAACGGGTTCGGCGCGCCAAGGAACAATTACCCGCGCCAGAAGAGAAACTCATTGCAAAGTTATCAGTGGACGGTTATAGCGCTTGGGGCGAGCTGTACGACACCATTGTCGGCCGGATGCATGCTGATATCGAAATCGATGGACAACACGAACAAGTCTCAATGGGACAGTTGGCTAACCGGATCGCTTCAGCGCAGGCGAGCGATCGGGAAAAACTGTTTGCCATCTGGGAAAAAGCATGGGCTGGCGAAGCCGATTTGTGTGCAGACGCGCTCAACCATCTTGCTGGATACAGGCTTGCCGTCTATGAAGCACGAGGATGGACGTCGGTTCTGCGAGAGCCCTTGGAAATAAACCGCATGTCGGAACACACTCTACATGCCATGTGGAGCGTGATCGAACAAAATAAGCGAGCGATGGTACGTTTCTTAGAGGCGAAGGCCAACCTTCTTGGGGTGAAAAAGTTGCGCTGGGAAGACGTCGACGCACCACTTTATGATGCCGCCTCGCACAAAGTGTCCTACGACGAAGCCCGCGCGTTCATCGTCCGTCATTTTGCGCGCTTTAGTGAAGATATGGCGAGGTTTGCGGATTCCTGTTTCGAGAATCGGTGGATCGAGTCGGAAGATAGACCCGGAAAGCGGCCTGGTGGATTTTGCACCAGCTTTCCTGTCAGCCAGCAAACGCGCATTTTCGTGACGTTCTCCGGCACGCCCGGCAATGTCGCGACGCTGGCGCACGAACTTGGACATGCCTATCACCAGCACGTGATGCGCGGTCTGCCGCAGTTGCTCAGCAATTATGCAATGAATGTCGCGGAAACAGCATCGACGTTCGCAGAGGCCATCGTCTCGGACGCGGCTATCCGGGAAGCCGAGAGCGACACAGAAAAGCTGGCACTGCTCGACGAAAAAATCGGCCGCGCGGTCGCGATGTTGATGAACATTCATGCGCGCTTCCTGTTTGAAACAAGGTTTTATGAAGAGCGCCGCAAAGGGTTTGTCAAGGCGGATCGCCTAAATGAATTGATGGTCGCAGCACAGCGCGAAGCCTACCAGGACGCTCTGGCGAGTTATCATCCGCACTTTTGGGCGTCGAAGCTTCACTTCTACATTACAGGAACGCCGTTTTATAACTTCCCATACACGTTCGGATTTCTGTTCAGCAGCGGCATATATGCGCAAGCTCTGCGCGAAGGCCCTGCCTTCGCAAAGAAATATGTCGCACTACTGCGCGACACGGGACGCATGCGCGTGGAAGAGCTCGCCGCGAAACATCTGGGCGTCAACCTGGAGGAGCAAGGCTTCTGGCAATCTGCGGTCGATCTCGCCGCAGCCGATGTCGATGCGTTTATCGCGTTGGCAAACAAGCTCAGCTAACGGCTGACAAACGGCTGTCGTTTCGTCCACTCACGCCCTTGTGTGAGCCAATACCACTCCATCTCGCCGTCGCGGACGACGAGAACGCCCGATTGGCTGGGAAACGCGAGATGGGCCTTGGCAATCTGCTGCGCGGTCGCCAACGCGTTTCCCACCGTCGGTGCGACAAGAACGTACCAACCGGTTTTCATTTGATAAAATGCCATCGTCAACGTGTCCTTCGGATTCTCCGACGATGGTCCAGTAAACGACGTCACCGCCGTGGTGCACGCGTTGTCAAGGCACACCTGGCCTTGGGCTGGATTGGATATCTGCTTCAAAAGTTCGCCACGAAGCTGATAGGCAAGCTGTTGCACATTCGTGACACCTGCGGGCAGCGGTTTCGACGTGATACTTGGGCTCCCAGCCGGCGTCGAAGTCGCCGCGTTTGCTCCGTTATGTGACTGTATTCCATGTTGTTTTGCGTTTTCTGGCGAAACAGCATGCTCATTGGCACATCCCGTTAACATGGCGGCGCACAAGCCTGCCGCCATAAGCATCCGCCACCGGCTACTTGCCATTTGACGCCCTCCTTATCACGACGGTCCATCATGTTCGTAAAGCGCGACGCAATAACTTTCCAACCGCACTTTTCGGAAGTTCGTCGACAAAGGCGACTTGCGTTGGCACTTTGTACGCCGCCAGATATTGTCGACAATGTTCCTTCAGCTCATTTTCACTAAGTTGCGCACCTGGCTTCAACACGATACAGGCCTTGACCGTCTCACCGCGATATGCGTCTGGTACACCGACGACAATCGCTTCTCGAACTTTCGGATGTCGATACAGAACATCCTCGACTTCGCGTGGATATACGTTGTACCCACTGGCGATAATCATGTCCTTCTTGCGATCGACAATCGAGATATAACCTTCCTCGTCGGCGACGGCGAGATCCCCCGTAGAAAACCAGCCGTCTTTGAGCACGTCGGTAGTCTCCACGGGCATTCGCCAGTATCCCTGCATGACCTGCGGACCTCGTACGACCAGTTCGCCAAGTTGGCCTGCCGGCAACTCGCGTGCGTGATCGGCGAGATCGACAATGCGACACTCGGTCGAAGGAAACGGCACCCCTACCGTGCCGGGTTTGCGCTGCGCAAACGGGGGGTTGCAATGCGTGATGGGAGATGTTTCGGACAAACCGTACCCTTCTAGAACCGGACAGCCGGCAAGATGTTCAAACGAGATCAGGACGTCGGGCGCGAGCGGCCCGCCACCGCTGATACAAAGCCGCAAAGAAGCAAGCCTCGCGGGCTGCAGGTTGGGCAAATTGGCAATGGCAATAAACATTGTGGGCACGCCGGGATAGATATCGACCTGTTCACGTTCAATCACGTCAACCACGAGTTCAGCATCAAACCTGTGCATAAGCACGACGCGATTTCCCAGGCACAGTGGAACATTCATGCACAGGGTCATGCCAAAGGCGTGAAACAAGGGCAACGCGGCAAGAAAGACATCTTTGCCGGGCAGCAACGCACTTTGATAGAAATGCGCAGCTTGTACAACGTTGGCAACCAGATTGCGATGCGTCAACATCGCCGCCTTTGGCTGGCCAGTGGTGCCGCCCGTATACTGCAGGGCTGCTAGGTGTGTACTTGGGTCAAACGAAACAGGTGTCACGCCTAGAGCACGCCCGTTTCTTAAAAACTCGTCAAAGCTGTATACCCGCTCTGTTTCCCCCAGCCTTACAGACGTGATCGCGCGCTTTGGTGTTTCTGTATCGACTAGGATCAATGTATGGATCGCGCTCTCCCGGCGGCACGCTTCTAGCCTAGCTTTGGCCTTTACCATCCCCACGAGCACGATCACCCCGGAGTCCCGAAGCAGAGTATCCAATTCGCGATCCACAGACATCGGATTGATTTGCGCAACAACGGCCCCTGCCGTGAGCGTCCCGTAGTAGGCTGTCACATACTCCGGGCAGTTGGGCAACATCAATGCAACGCGATCGCCAACCCCGACGCCGATAGCCTGCAAGGCAGCCGCAAAAGCCTGTACATCGTCGCCAAGTTGGCCGTAGGTAACGCGGCGCTCACCAGCGACAAGGGCGATCCGCTCTCGATACCGCTCGATGGATTGCATAAGCATAGCTGGTAGAGATAGCGCCGGCACTTTGACGTCTGTCGCCATATTCAATGGATACACTTGATGTCCCAGTTGCATCATACACGCCCCTTCGCACTCATCAGTACAGATTAGGTCCAGATGGCAAGGGCCTAACCCTTCAAACTCCCTTTTTGCCGCAACCACTTTGCAGCCCGCAAGAGCCCGACCAAGGAGACCGAGTCTTGAATGCGACCGTCGAGACACATGGCCAAGGCGTCCGCGAACGGAACTTTCCGCATCTCTATCTGTTCTGTTCCTTCCAACATTCTTTCGCCGAAGGACAAGTTCTGTGCGAGGAACAGGTGGCTAACCTGTGTTGAAATCCCCCCGCTCAGTTGAAAGGTCCCCAAGCTCACCCAAGAGGTCGCCGTGACGCCTGTCTCCTCGAACAGTTCGCGAGAAGCAGCGGCCTGCGGCTCCTCGTCATCGCGAAACTGCCCGCTGGGTATTTGCGGCTGCACGACGCCAAACGGAAAGACGAACTCGTCAACCAAAATGACGTTAAACTCACCGTCAATCGCAACGGTGGCGGCATTGTATCCCGCGTCGATCACGCCATATATGCCAAGCTTCCCGTCCGGACGTACGACCTCGTGCTCAACGACGGAAAGCCAAGGATTCTTATACTTCACTTCAGATCTGAGAATTGTCCATTTGCCGCGCTTCTCCATAGCACAGCCTCCCTTGCAGTTCCAGCAGGAATTTAGCCTCTTGATCGCGTATCAAACGGCGACACAGCTTTGTTTACTCTTGGCGGTGGCGCACCTTGCTCACTCACTATGTGCACCGCGACAACCTGACGTGCCCTCTGGCTTCATAACGCCGTCAATCTGACATATAGCTATATTCGACAAACTTCGAGAGGACGTGACGGCATGCCCACTTCCTGCCAACGACCGTACCACGCCGCCATTACCGCTTTTGGTGCATATGTACCAAACCGCATTGTAAGCAACAAGGATCTCTCGGAGACAGTCGAGACAACAGACGAGTGGATCGTTCAACGCACAGGTATACGCGAACGGCACATCGCCGACCCTTCAGAATTTACAAGTGACCTTTGCTATCGTGCCGCTGAAAATATGATCCAACGCTTTTCTGTGTCGCTGGCGGATGTCGACATGATTGTGGTTGCCACCATTACGCCCGATCACCCCATGCCAAGTGTAGCCGCGCAGCTACAAGCGCGCCTTGGCATTGAGCGCGCAGGTGCCATCGACCTATCCGCCGCCTGTGCCGGTTTTGTCTACGGCATACAAGTTGCGACGGCCTTTGTCGCCAGTGGCATGGCACAAAAGGTATTGGTGGTGGGCGGTGAAACGCTGTCTAAGGTGACAGACTATACGGACCGGTCCACCTGTATCCTGTTTGGCGATGGTGCAGGCGCCTGTCTCGTCGAACCCGCGGCGCAACCGGGCGTACTGGCCGTCGGGAATCACACGGTCGGCCATGCCGCACACCTCCTGTATCGCGCCGGCCTGCGTCCGGATGTGCAAGGAACGCCGGTTGGGGGTAACGGGTGTATCGTGCAAAGCGGCCGTGAAGTCTTTAAGTTGGCAGTTCAAACATTGGAAGCGGAAGTCCCGCGGTTGTTAGCGGAGGCGGGTCTGACAGCCTCCGAACTCGATTGGTTTGTTCCGCACAGTGCCAACCTGCGCCTTATCGAATCGGTTTGCGAGCGAATGGGATGGCCCATGGAAAAGACGCTGTTCAGCGGTGAGTGGTATGGCAACACGTCGAGTGCAAGCATTCCTTTGGCAATCCAGATTGCGGTCGACGATGGGCGCATACAACCAGGGCAAACACTGCTCTTAGCTGGATTTGGCAGCGGCTTTGTCTATGCAGGCGCCATCATCCGCTGGTCTGCCATCTTAGCGTAGCTCACGCCCGGTAGGAAAGGAAGTCTAAGACGTCTTCCGAAAAGTATGATAGAATCCGTGTGCGGACCATGGTATCCGTGAAACCGATTCCAGGGAGCGTTGCAATCATGGTGAATGTACAAGGTCGTTGGGCATTGATCACGGGTGCCAGCAGAGGTGTCGGCTATCAAACGGCCATCTTTATGGCGAAACAAGGATGCAACTTGATTCTTCACAGTCGATCCCTTGCCCATACCGAACCATTACAAAAGGATATTCAAGCACTGGGTGTTGAGGCGTACTCGGTTGCGGCCGAACTCGAAAATCTCGACGAAGTGACACGGATGCTCGATGAAATCGAGACGCGCGGTACACCTGTCGACATCGTGTTCAACAATGCGGCTGTGCAAATCGCATATCGCACCGATTATTGGAAGACGCCTGTCGAGGATTTTGAAGCGAGCTTTCGCATCAACTTCATCGCGCCGGTCATGATCTGTAACAGACTGTTGCCGAAGATGATCAGTCGCGGATTTGGCCGCGTCATCAACACCACCAGCGGCATTCGCAACGAACCCGAGCAGTCGGCATATGCAGCAAGCAAAGCGGCCCTCGATAAGTTCACAAAGGACTTGGCATCGCGTCTCGAGGGAACGAATGTCATGATCAACCTCGCCGACCCCGGTTGGTGTCGCACGGATCTCGGCGGGCCAAATGCGCCCAATTCCGTCGAAAGCGTGATACCTGGCATCGCCGTCGGCGCTTTCGTCGATGACCAGAAAAGTGGTCGTTTCTTCCCTGCACAGGCGTTTACCGGCATGTCCCTCGAAGAAGCGGTGCGCAAGGCGGAATCGCTGACGGCAACGCCGTACACCATCTAACGACAATCGATGGCAAGACGCGACAAGGCAGCCCATCTCCCACAGCTTGCCGGGGAGTAGGTAGCCTTGTCGGCCCTCTGGCCCTTGCTTCCCATTTACCACCTTACCGAGAGACCGTGACAAGCGGATCAATAAGTCCAAAGCGAGCGAGTGCATCTGCGATCCCGCCGTCATCGACCCGCTTGGTTACATAATCCGCATGCTGTTGCACTGTTGGCTTTGCGTTGCCCATGGCGATGCCCAGCCCTGCGAACGACAGCATTTCGACGTCGTTTTCGCCGTCGCCAAACGCAATCGACGCATCCTGTGGAATCCCTAGCTCGCGTAGCATCGCCTCAATCCCGCCAGCTTTCGACACGTCTTTTGGAAATACATCCAGGTAATAGCGGTGTGGGCGAATAAAGCGGAAGTCGCTTGCAAAACGCTCAACAAACGGCTGTTCATCACCTTCCGCGCAGTACAAGTAAACTTGATAAATCTCATGATTTCGCCATCCGTCCGGATCGTAAAGAGGCAGTGTTGGAATGTCAAGGTAAGCGAACGCTTCCTTAATAAATGGATGATCCTCTTGATTGGCGTAACAAGCCTCACTGCCTGCAAAGACAAGTGGATGATGATATCTGTCCGCCATCTCCGCGAAGGCTTCTAGTAACTTCGGATCAATGGGCCGACGGTATACCGGCTTACCTTTAAACTGTGCGTATCCCCCATTGCAACAAACATAAGAGTCAATGCCAAACTGCTCTGCGATATGCAAGAATTGATCCGGTGCTCGCCCGGTCGCAATGGCGACGGCGACGTCGGTTTCTTGCAGCCTTTTGACAGCCTCCAATGTGTCGGCCGGAATTCGTTTATGTTCGTCAATCAATGTGCCATCGATATCGAAAAACACCATTTGATACGTCATGCCTCTTCCACTCCTATCCGTCTGTCTATGGTGCTATGTTCTCTCCTACAACACCATTGTAGCATGCCGGAAGAAGGCAGAGACGCGCCGCGTTTAACCACCAATGGGTGTTACACCGCCATGCCCTTTGCCGCCTCACGCCGGGGTTTCCAGACGCGCACATATTGAGCCCCAAAATATGAGCCGAGGACGACAACAGCCGCAATCAGCTGTGCGACAATGCTTTGCAGATTGTTGAACAACGAGAACCACAATCCTGTCCACGCTGGCAGATGCAAGTTGAGCGGAGTCGAAGGCATCCATCCAGCCTGTTGCATTTCTTGTACTTGCTCGCCGACCATGACCAGAAGCACCGCTCCTAGCATGACGCCTGTTAAAACAAGCATTCGTTTATATGGAAGTTTGCGGTGAGCGAAGAATGTCAACACGGCAACCATCATGGTCAGCACCAAGCCAATGGCCGCCCCAATGACGACGACGCCCGACCCAACCTGCATCCGCGTGTTTTGCAAAAACAGGACAACCTCGAAGCCCTCGCGGTAGACGGACGTAAAGCCCAAAATCACCAAACCACGGTAGGCAAGGCTCTTCGCGGTCTGCGCGGCTCCGGTGTCCGCAGATGTTTCAAGGTGATCAATGATCTCTTTCTTCTTGCGGTTATGCATGCTGATCCAACCGGTCCAATAAATCCGGTGAAAGAACCAGTTCATGACGATAAGCAAAACGACGATGGCAAGCAGACCTGTGCCCGCTTGAATAGAAAGCTCCGGTGCCGTCTGCCCAACCAAAGAGATGATGCCAACGACAACGAACCATGTGACAAGCGTTGCCGCAAAGGCGAGCCCAGCGCCGCCGGAAATAGGCTTCCAATACCCCTTTCCAGTGCGAACGAGGCTCGCCGTGATCGCAGACAAGACGAGAATCGTCTCGAGACCTTCGCGAAAGACGAGGATACCTGTATCGACAATCGCTGCACCGCGCCCAATATTCGGACTCGTAGGATCCGGATTACCACCCGCAGATAACCCTTGCCACACCAACACAGCGATGACCACCATTGCCAACAAGCCTATTATGATTTGCTTGACGCCAAAACGTCGCCCGATCACAAGGAAGTCCTCCTAACTGTAGAATACTCGGTTGACACCAGATACTTGACCTATGTAGTCAACTTTCTACAACGTATTCTACAGTTAGTATAGACTAACTTCAAGTGTTAGATCGATAAAACACAAGTTCTATTCCGCATCATGTTTGGACGCGGTATCTTGCGTCTCATTTCGCCAAGCGTCCACATACTCTTGCAATGCGGCCTTTAGGTGATGGCCGATCTCGGCATATGCCTCGTCGTCCAGGTTGGCGAGCGAGATGCGAATAGACCACTTCGGGCCGTGAAATCCCCCCCCATTCATGAGCACAATGCCGGATTGCTCGGCCAGCCGAAAGAGAATGTCGATAGGCTCGTAGCGGTCCAGCATATACTGGGTAAAGTCCTCGCCAAACGTGTTGACAGACCAGTGTTCGAGATCGATCTCGGTGTAGTAATCGGCGTCATGCGGCAAGTTCGGCAACGGTAGTCCGAGCCCATCGTACAAAAGTCCCATCCGGCGGTGACAAATCTCTTTCGTCAATTGCTTATAGCGCTCACCGCGCGCCGTCATGGTGAACGCGCACATAATGGCCATCTGAACCTGCTGTGGCGTCGATAAGCCAGCCGTGTGGTTGAGAGCAACCTGGCGACTGTCGGCCACCATGCGATCGATAAACGACAATGCCTCCGGGTTGCGCGAAACGGTGCCGTATCGCTTACAGAGTTTTTCCTGCTCAGATTTCGGCAATCGCCGCAGCCTGGCGTCAAACACGTTTTCGCGGTGAAGTGCGATGGCACCCAGGCGCCAGCCCGTGACACCAAAGAACTTGGAAAGTGAGTAGACAAGCATCGTGTTATAGGGAAGCTCCGCCATCAGTGACCGATACCCATCGACAAACGTGCCATATACGTCGTCGCTGATGATCATCAAATTCGGATTCTGTTCCCGTATCGTGCGCACTAGTTGCGCCACTGTGTCGCGGTCTAAAGCGACCGACGGTGGATTGCTCGGATTGACCAGAAATAATGCCTGCACGGACGGGTCAGCCAGTTTGGCGATCTCCTCGGGCGGATACTGCCAGGTGTGGCGCCCTTGGGCATCCCTCCCTGTCGCGCGAATCTCGACCACGTCAAATGCGTATCGATCCAACTCTGGAATCTCGACATAGGGTGGAAAAATGGGCACCATGATGGCGACCCTGCCTCCCCGCTCGATTAAGCCATTAGCCAATAAGGAGTCGAAAATGTAACACATCGCCGCGGTTGCACCCTCGACGGCAAACAGTCGTAAGTCGTCGGGATGGACGCCACCCGCGCAGATTTCCTTCGCCAAAAAATGCGCGACCACCCGCTCTGTACGCGTCAGCATGCGATCCGGCGTCGGATAGTTATCCCCGACAATGCCGTCGACCAGCTCGTGTAACCATTCATCGGGTGCAAAGCCGTACCTGTGCTCTCCCTCGTTCACCACTTCCGCCAATACGTCGATGCCTGGCAGATCTGGGTTCGCCGAGACGAATTCCTGAAACCGATCACGGATCCCCGGCCGACGAGGCATGCCAGCGAGATCGCCATCATCCCAAACGCGTCGGCATTCCTGCATCGCGAACTGCCCGAGTGCAAAGAACGCTTCGCGCGGCGCAGCCGCGACCCAGTTCGGGTTGCCTCGACCTGCGTCCAGCATTGCTTTTGCACTCTTTCGCTGATGGCCACGGGCAAGTTTGATCAATTCATGCCGAAACTCGAATGGGCTGATGGCCTCAAAGCTGCGCTCCATTTTGCGACGAGCCTCTAAATCGGAATCACGCTGCGGCCCTGTAGACCTGGTCTTCGCATCCACATCCTGCATAGCGTATCTACCTCCATTGGGCAATAGGATCGGTGCAAAAACTTGACATAAAAAACAGACTGCGGATGACCCATAGCCTGTGTCGGTGGATAATTTCTATGCGGATGAGCATCGTGCGGCGGTCGCAGTCACAGCAACTGTTCTGCCATGTAAAAAGCGACCAGACATCCCCGCAGGCTCTGCACACGTGGTGAAAGCCTACGAAAGTGCCTGATCGCTTGCTGACATGCCATACCGCTGATTGGGTTAGGCACCTTTTGCGCTTTGCTCGTCAGACCACTCCTGAACGCGCAACCGCACCCAGAGGAGATTGATAAGATAAAGCCCGATCACGGCAGCAAGCATTGTACGGATGCCAAACGCTGCAGATATCGCGCCACCGACAAGTGGGCCAGCAAAACTCCCGAGGAAGGTCGAGCTCGATGTGAAACCGTATATGCGCCCCCGCTGTTCACGCGGCGTTAGGCGCCCGACAAGCGCATTTGCCGTCGGCAAAATGCCGCCGACGAAGATGCCTAGGCCAAAGCGGCCGAGCATGAAGACCCAGATGTTTGGCGCCAAAGCCTGTGGCAAATAGCAGAGCGCCGCGCCAAACAGCGAGATCGACAAGACGCGCTTATAACCGATGCGGTCGCTGCGCTTGCCGAGAAACGGAGAAAAAATCAAGTCCGCCAGACCCGTGACGGCGAAACAAACGCCAGATAGCGTGCCTAAAATGCCGACGAGTTGCGCCGATTTGCCAGCCAACTCGCGAATATACAGCGGCAACACAGGCTGTACGCTCATCACCGAGAATTGCGCAACAAACAGAACAAAAAACATGACTTGTATCGACTTCATCTCGCCAAGAAGCTTAAATTGTCCGATGAGCGAAAGCCGCTTGCGCGAAGCATTGGCGTCCGTTTTCCCACTTGGCTCGCGCACAAGAAGCCAGGTCAAGATAAACGCTGTCGATGCAAACAGAGCAGTCAAAAAGAAGACGATGCGGTAATTGTGGTGAAACGTATCGACGAGGACGCCGCCGAGCAATGGCCCGAGCAGGCTTCCGACCATAGCAAACGTCGACAACCACCCTAAGGCATAGCCAAGCCGTTCCTCGGGAATGACACTGGCAACCAAGGCGTTCGCTGAGGCAGAAAAGCCGCTGAACGCCCCCTGCAACATACGGATAATCAGAAGTTCATAGACGTTGTGGGAAAACCCCATAAGGCAAGTCGCAATGGCGATGGCTAACGTCGTGCGCATAACCATCATCTTCTTGCCCCGCTTATCGGCGACGCCGCCCCAAATCGGTGACATAATGGCCGACATCAGGAAGTTGGCGCTTGCGACCACCCCCGCCCAGACCTCGACAGCATGCTCATTCTTGACACCCAGTTGGCCGATAAACAGGGCGAGAAACGGTCCCATACTGGAAAATGCCATCATCATAATAGCCTGGACAGCGGCCATCGTCCACAGTGTCCGCTGCCAGGATATAGGCTTTATTTGCTGCATGACATCAGCTCCTACGCCATCGACAACACGGCGCGAAAGCGAACGTCGGCATTCAGCATTTTATCCAGCGCTTCCTGAGCTCGTTCAAGAGGAAACGTCTCAATCATGGGTACGACATTCGTGAGTAGACTGAACTGGATAGTCGCCTCGGAATCCGCTGCCGGCCCAGCCGTCCAGCCGCGCATGGCGCGTTTGCCACCGAGCATTTCCGCAGCACTGATGTCGATGGGCTCTCCCGATCCGGCGACGATGATCAGTTCGCCACCTGGTGCCAGGCCCTCAAACAATTGCCGGATGGACGCTGCATTTGGCGCTGTCGCCAATGCGACCCGGGCGCCACCCAGTTCGCGCAACACTGCACCCGGATCGTCAGCCTTTGCATCGATGTAGACGTCTGCGCCAAGCGATTTTGCCAGTTCTTCCTTATCGCGCCCGCGCGATACGGCCGCAACGCGATAACCGGCCTTTCTGGCATATTGAACCGCCAAGTGACCCAGTCCACCGATGCCACCAATGGCGACCAAGTCACCCGGGCGCGCCATGCTGCTGCGAAGGGCAGTGAACACCGTATTGCCAGCGCACATCAAGGGGGCCGCTGCCTTCGCTTCCAGGCCATCCGGCACGCGCGCCAGACCATCGATGTAGGCCACCATATACTCTGCATAGCCGCCGTCCTGCGTCAGCCCCGTCACTTCGCCATGGCCGCCCATCCAGCCGACACCGACGCGCTCGCCTACGTGCCAACCGGCGACGCCATCCCCCAACTTGTCGATCACGCCGATGACTTCGTGACCCGGTATCCGCGGATACACCATGTGTGGGTGATGCCCCTCGATGGCGACCATCTCCCCGTGGCACACGCCGCATGCTTCCACGCGAATGCGCACCTGTTCCGGACCGGGTTCTGGAATTGGCAACTCGACAAGTTGCAATGGCCCGCCACGTTGGGCGATTTGAACAGCTCTCATTGTCGCCATACAAACATCTCCTCTCGGTTCGTCCACCTGATTGTGACGCCCCGAGCAGCCAAATTCAAGTTGAGCTCACCAGTTCGCGCTGCGGAACTACGATGGCCAAATAGTAGTTCATGCTGTCGACCAGCGCCTCCCAGCTCGCTTCGACGACATTCTCCGATACGCCAATCGTCCGCCATACGCGTTGTCCGTCGGTCGACTCAATCAACACCCGCACCTTTGCCGCTGTCGCGTCTTTTTCATCGAGTACGCGCACTTTGTAATCGGTCAAATGCATGTGTGCAATCTCCGGCCTATGTGCGGCAAGCGCTTTGCGTAGAACTGCGTCCAAGGCGTTGACCGGCCCGTTTCCTTCGCACACGGTGTGCACAATTTCTCCCCCGACGCCCAGTTTGACAATCGCCTGCGATGTGACATCTGCCTCACTTTGTACGTCTGTGTCGACGCGAACGGAAAACACCTCGAAAGGTTGTTGAAATTCACCAAGTGTGCGCCGGAACAATAGTTCCTGAGACGCTTCCGCACCTTCAAACTGATAACCGAGGTATTCAAGTTCCTTAATCTTCTCGAGGAGCGTCCGCAAATCGTCAGATCGCCCGGCCACCGATATGCCAAACGCCTCCGCCTGACTTTGCACGTTTGACAGGCCAGATAATTCTGAAATCAGGACGCGACGTTCATTGCCCACAAGCTCCGGTTGTATGTGCTCATAGGTCTCAGAATTGCGAGCGATGGCGCTGACATGTATGCCCCCCTTATGGGCAAACGCGCTGTGACCCACAAACGGCTGATAGCTGTGCGAGACCAGATTCGCCACCTCGCCGACAAAACGCGCCGTCGACGTCAATTGGCGCAGATGCTGGCGACTGGGCAAACACGAGTACCCAAGCTTCAGTTCGAGGTTCGGAATAATGGAGGCCAGATTCGCGTTGCCACAGCGTTCCCCAATGCCATTGATGGTTCCATGCACCATGCGAGCGCCGGCCTGGACGGCAGCAAGTGTATTGGCTACGGCGAGTTCTCCGTCGTTATGCGTATGAATGCCGACCTGCACGCGGACTTCGCTCACCACAGTGGCGACGATCTCGCGAATCTCATCGGGCAAACTGCCACCGTTGGTGTCACACAGCGCCACCCAATCGACACCGGCCTCTTCTGCTGCGTGCAACGTGGCCAGCGCATATGCGCGGTTGTGCTTAAAGCCGTCAAAAAAGTGCTCGGCATCGAATATGACCTCGCGCCCGTGCCGCTTTAGATAGCGTACCGTGTCGCGAATCATGTCTAGGTTCTGCCCAAGTTCAATGCGTAAAGCTTCCGTGACATGGAAATCCCAAGCCTTACCGACGATGGCGACGGCAGGTGTGTTGGCGCCGAGCAAAGTCTGCAATCCGGCATCGTCCTCAGCCTTGGTCGAGGGCCGCCTGGTTGAGCCGAAGGCCGTCAGTTTGGCGTGCTTTAAATGCAAACGATCATTGGCCGTCCGGAAGAAGTCCTGATCTTTCGGATTGGCACCAGGAAATCCCCCTTCGATGTAGGCGACGCCGAGATCGTCCAGTTTTTGCGCAATTTTAAGCTTATCTGCCACTGTCAAGCTGACGCCTTCTCCTTGGGTGCCATCGCGCAGTGTGGTATCCAGTAGATAGACGTATGCCATGCGCTCATCCCCCATATGTCGTCTAACAATTCGGAACTCAGTTCAACTATGAACGGAATTGCGCGAAATGTCCAGCCTAGACGTGAATGTCACCATGTCTGGTCCTCACTGGTGCCGTTGGACTTTACGCATAAGGCAAGTCAAAATTTGTGACCGCGGCGTGCTCTTGGTCTATAATCGTCTCTGGTGGATGCAGACAAAGGAGGATGCTTTCATGACCGCAAAACATCTCGCGGACACGGTAACGTTAAACAATGGTGTGGAGATGCCCTGGTTTGGCCTAGGCGTGTATAAAGCACAGGCCGGCACGGAAGTCGAAACCGCGATTCACTACGCATTGGAAGCCGGATACCGCCATATCGATACCGCAGCTTTATATGCAAATGAAGAAAGCGTTGGCAAGGCCATCCGCGAATCTGGGATCGATCGCGCCTCCATCTTCGTCACCACAAAGGTGTGGAATGACGACCAAGGTTACGACTCGACCCTGTGCGCGTTCGACGCAAGCCTGAAGCGCCTTGGTATGGAGTATGTCGATCTTTACTTGGTTCATTGGCCTATCTCCGGAAAGTACAAGGATACTTGGCGCGCTCTTGAGACGATTTACGAGCAAGGTCGGGCACGGGCGATTGGCGTCAGCAACTTCCAGATTCGTCACCTTGAAGACATTCTCGCCGACTGCAAAGTGAGGCCGACGGTCAATCAGGTCGAGTACCATCCTTTGCTGACACAGCAACCGCTACACGCTTTTTGCCGCGAACACCAGATTCAATTGGAAGCGTGGAGCCCCATTATGCGTGGCAATCTCGACCTCCCGGTACTGCAGGAACTTGCACGAAAATACGGCAAGACGCCGGCGCAAATCGTATTGCGGTGGGATCTGCAAGAGGAAGTCGTGACGATTCCGAAATCCGTTCATCGAGATCGCATCATCCAGAACGCGGATATCTTTGACTTTGAACTGAGCCCGGAAGACATGGAACAAATTCGCGGGTTGAATCAGAATCACCGCTTCGGTCCAGATCCCGATACCTATTGATTCCGATGTAGATGCTCGGCCCGGGAAACCGGGCTTTTTTCATCTCTCCTCCCTCTTTTCTGCCCCCTTGCTCTTCCACCACCCGGGACATTCGTCCACGCGCCGTTCGCGGCTCCTGCGTACGATGAACCATCGAACGACGAGGAGGTGCTGATATGTACGGCGTATTTGGAGGTTACACTCGCTGGGCTGTCGTGTTTCTCATCATCTTCGTGTTGTTCATTCTGCTCGTGCCCTATGGCGCTGGCGCCTATTGATTGACAGCGCAAACTCACCGAGGTCACACTCACACGAGTGTGACCCATTTGTATGATTCGTCATCGTCTTTCGATCCCGCTTCGCCACTTCTCTCTCCGCTTGGAATCATCTTTCGTATATGATGAGGGCAGAGAGGAGCGAGAGCCTTGCAGCCGAAAATCGTCATTTTGGGAGCGGGCTACGGCGGTCTCGCCGCGGCCATCCACTTAGAAAAACATCACATTCCGTTCACCCTCATCAACAAACATAGTTATCACTATTTCAAAACACTGCTGCACGAAGTAGCGGGCGGTCGCCACGACGCGCAAACGTACGCGATCGATCTGCGCGATGTCCTACACCGCGATACGAGCGTCGTTGTCAAAGACGTCGTACGAGAACTGGATCTACACAAAAACATGGTTTGGACAGAAGCTGGCTACTACGAGTACGACAAACTCGTCATCGCGTTAGGCAGTCAAACAGCCACATTCGGCATTCCCGGACTCACTCAGCACGCCTTTGTCTTGGACTCATTGGCGACCGCGAAGTCCATCCGCGAACTCATTGAAGCCTCGTTTCTGCGCTACGGACGCACGGGCGACCCGAACGATCTCAAAATTGTCGTCGCTGGCGGCGGGCTAACCGGCGTCGAGTTGATGGGTGAACTTGCTGACTTCGCGCCGAAACTGCTACGTCAACACCAACTCTCTGCCGACGATTTTCAACTGACCCTCGTTCACGCGCATGACGAAATTTTGCCGAACGTACATCATGATCTGCGGCAAGTTGCCATGCAAAAATTGCAGGAACGAGGCGTGCGACTCGTTCTGAATGAGCGCGTTATCGGAGCGAACGCCGATGAAGTTCTTTTGGCGAGCGGAAGGAGCCTTTACGCGCATACCTTCATTTGGACAGGCGGCGTCGAAGCCCCATCCCTATTACGCCAATCCGGGCTTCCCGTCGATGATCGCAATCGTATCGAAGTCGACAGCTACTTGCAGGTCCAAGGGCATCCGGACGTCTTTGCCATTGGTGACAGCGCCCGCTTCACGACACAGGATGGCGAGGTCCTGCCTCCCACCGGCCAAGTGGCCGAACAAATGGGCAAGCATGTGGCAGACAACATCATACGGTTCTGTCATAACGGAACGATGGACGAATTCGTGTATCACGATCACGGCATGGTCGCGTCCCTTGGGCCGACTTACGGCGTTGCTGAAGTAGGCCATCACCACGCGACAGGCACCGCGGCACTCGTGTTGAAAGACGGCTCGAAGATGAAGTATTTGATGCATCTGGGTGGCCCCATCGCACTCTTGAAGAAACACAAACAATGGATTGAAATTTAACGAAGCAGGTCTAACGAGGTCTTTGCTTGGGCACAGTATGCGCGCAAACCTATTGCGTCCGAGGGTGGGCGCATATGGAGGTGCCTCGCAGTGACATACGATTGTATCATTGTAGGCGGCGGCATTGCTGGCACACAAGCGGCCATACAACTGGGCCGTTACTGTCGGCAAGTCGCCGTGATCGACGGCGGCTATGGCCGAAGCACGCTCTGCCGGGCTTATCACAACGTGCTTGGCTGGCCTGCAGGCGTGAGTGGCGAAACACTTCGACAACTCGGCCGACAGCAGGCTGAAGGATATGGCGTCACATGGCTGGAAGATTGGGTCGAGACCATCGTGAATCAGGAGCACTTGTTCGAGGTACACACACGCACAGGACAGCTCGTTTTGGGACAGCGTCTACTGCTTGCCACAGGCGTCCTGGACAACTTGCCAGACATCACAGGCCTCGCCGCATGCCTTGGGATAACCGTGTACGTTTGCCCAGATTGCGACGGATACGAAGTGCGCGGTAAAAAGACAGTCGTTCTCGGCCAGGGCAAGGCAGGTGCGCAGATGGCCTTGGCCCTAACCTATTGGCAACCCAAGCTGATCTATATCGATCACGACTCGACTCCCCTGCCCGACGACTTGTCCGCATCCCTGCGACAACTCGGAGTTGAGCGACGACAAGCACATGTACAACAGATTCGCGAGAGTCGCGGGCAGCTCCGTGCTGTCGAACTCACAGACGGAACGATCCTGGAAGTCGAACGGGCCTTCGTCGCCTTTGGACACAACACCGTACACAGCGAATTGGCCGCCCAGCTGGGTGTATCGTTACACCATAACAGGCACATATTGGTTGACGCGCGAACAAAAGCGACTTCGGTTCCCTTCATATGGGCTGCAGGAGACGTCGTGGCACACTCAGAGCAGGTTTCCATTGCGATGGGTGAAGGTGCGCAGGCCGCCATCTGGATACACAAAAGCCTGTTGCCTAGATCGACATTTCCCGAGAAATGGCCGAACCCTTCGACATAAACGGCGTATTGCCACGAAATTCGCGCACACTGGAACTCATATGACTTTTATGACATGCCCGCCCAACATGGAAACGGGCTCCTTTAGGGGCTGACCCGTCACCCACAGGAAGACACATCCTTCATCACCAGCCTGGATCTTCCCAGACCGTGAATGTGTGCTGCCAACAGTGAGGCACTGTCCACTGCTGGCCATCCCTTGCGGTGTCGACACTTCCCCCTGCAACAAATAAGCTAGGCCCATGCCTTGACAGCCAGGCTCGGCAATGGCACGAGGTTTCATCTCCCAAATGGAAACTGAAGCTGCACAGACCAATTGAATGGGCGCCGAAGGACCAGCTACCTCCATGAGGCTCCCCCAATCCTTCTTGTGCGTCGCACACGCTTGTCGTCGATAGGTTTTTGCA
The DNA here is from genome assembly GCF_027923525.1 of Alicyclobacillus hesperidum subsp. aegles. Lineage (NCBI taxonomy): Bacteria > Bacillati > Bacillota > Bacilli > Caryophanales > Alicyclobacillaceae > Alicyclobacillus > Alicyclobacillus hesperidum. Next base: position 86,087 of record NZ_BSBJ01000011.1, read on the forward strand.
AATCCTCTGTCACCCTGAGTATAAGCAGGTGTATTAAACCATATTTGGATAATTCGGCATTGTGATACGGGTAACTCCGCGTGAACAAAGCCGGTTCCTGCAAACAGGTAGTGTACATCGCCCGCAGACAGTATTTCGTCGCGCCCGGTTTCATCCGTATGTCGAACGCGTCCTTCTAGGGTCAGCGTGAGCTTTTCGAAACCGCTGTGTACATGCGAAGGAAAACCATACCCGTTCATCTGAATGTCGTCGACGAGCAAAAGCGGATCGAGCGGCGGCACACCACCATCACTGGCGGGTAACAGGCGCGAGAGCCGAAGCCCTTCATCGAGATCTACCCGCTCGCCGCAACCGATGTTGGTCCACACCGTTCGATCCACCGTCCCCGCGACAAATTCTTATTTCGACAATCGGGCTTCGCGTAGCGCTTCGCCCATACCCGCCAAGAATTCAAACAGGTATGCAATCGCTGTATTCACACTTGGGTCCTGGAACTTGGCTAGCAAATCGTATATCCCCAGCGGGCGTGCACCGCTCTCCATAACACTTACAGCAGTTCCGTCGTCCTTGCCAGCGGCCCGTTTGACGCCCGCAGTCAGTGCGGTCAAAAGCGTGGAAACGCTGTCCGGATCGAGTTTCCCTACCCATTGCAACAAAGTGATTGCGATTTGTAAAGTGGAAATGCCACTTGGCGTGTTCAAGGCCTCGACCCCACGGGCCAAAACCTGGTCACCTCGTTCCACCATCGCGGTGAGTAGCGGAAGCAATCCTTTGTCCTCAAGCGCGCCAAGCAGTCTTAAGCCGGCGATGACGCCTTCTTCATCGGAAGCCAGTTGCGCCATGACACGTTCGTGCGTGGACTGGCTTGAATTCATGGCGGCGGTCTGCGGCCGCTGAATGGATGTAATAGGCTCGCCCATCGCTCCCATCCTTTCTGCCGTTATGAACGGCGGTCTGTCACAAGTGGTGCGTAGTCTGCCCGGCCCCACTTTTGCTCCACATTGACGCCAGGCTGTGGGTTCGGCTTACCCAAGCGGAAGTTCCCTGTCTTTATCGGCGATTCTCCGTGCGCCTCGATGACTTCCATGCGCACCCGCATCTCCTTGTACGCCGGAGTGAACGTCGCCGTGTCGTGATCGCTTGACGTCAACAGGTTGACGGCCTCTTCGTCGCGTCGCGACAACAGTGGAAGATAGATTTTGTTCCCGGATACACGGTCTGTTACGACCACGCGCACCTTCACGCGTCCGTGGGGCGAAATGAGACGGACAAGTGCGCCATTGGCAATCTTGCGATCCGCCGCCAATGCAGGTGAGATTTCGACATATGTTTCAGGTACCTTCGCGTGGATGCCAGGTACGCGACTCGTCATATTTCCCTCATGGAAGTGCTCCAACAGGCGGCCATTGTTCAGCTCAAGATCATATTCGTCAGCAACTGTGATAGGTGGTGTCCAGGCGACCGGATACAAGCGCGCTTTTTTGTCCGCGAAGGCGAAACCGTCCACATATAAGAGGGGCGTATCTGTACCGTCCGCCGCGACTGGCCACTGTAAGCTACGATAACCTTCGAGTCGGCCATAGGTCGCACCCTTGAATAACTCCGTAAGACCACAAGCCTCCTCGAAGATCTCCTGTGGCGATGTGTATTGCCAATTCGCGCCGAATCGATTGGCGACCAGTTGTATGATTTCCCAATCCGGCTTTGCCTGGCCGAGTGGCTCCAGAACCCGATACAAGCGTTGGATTCTGCGTTCTGTATTGGTGAACGTGCCTTCCTTTTCTAAGCTCGGGCACGCCGGCAAAATGACATCCGCGAATTGAGCCGTTTTACTAAAAAACACGTCCTGTACGACAAAAAACTCAAGTTTTGTGAACGCCTGCTGCACATAGTTTGCGTTGGAATCGACCACCGCCATGTCTTCACCCACGAGGTACAGGGCCTTCAGCTTGCCTTCGTGAATGGCATCTACCATTTGGTGGTTGTTGAGACCCGGCGTGATCGGTAAGGGCGTTTTCCACGCCTGTTCATATTTCCGGCGAATCGCTTCATTGGCCACTGGCTCATACCCCGGGAAAAATGTAGGTGCACAGCCCATATCGCCCGCACCTTGTACGTTGTTGTGCCCCCGCAGCGGGTAGGCACCTGTGCCAGGCCGTGCGACATTTCCCGTCACCAAGAGCAGGTTGCAAATTGCAGTACTCGTGTCGGAACCGCCGACGTGTTGTGTGACGCCCATCGCCCAGCAGATTGACACCCGCTCCGCCGCCATAATCATCTCGGCGATGCGAATTAGTTCTGCCTCACGCACTCCGCAAACTTCACTTGCGTACGCAAGCGTAAACGCATCCAGTGAGCGCACGAACTCCGCAAAGCCATTTACGCGATCGCGCAGGAAAAGTTGATCGTGCTTGCCGCAGTCAATCATGTATTTCGTCACGGCGGACAGCCACACGAGATCGGTTCCCTGGCGCGGCTGTAAAAACAGATCGGCACGTTCCGCCATAATATTGCGGCGGACATCGGCGACAATCAGCTTCTGTCCTCGCTTCTTTTGCGCACGGCGCAGGCGCGTCGAGAGCACCGGGTGCGCCTCGGCCGGATTAGCGCCGACAATGATGACGAGATCGGCCAACTCGAGATCGCGGATCGATCCGGTGTCGCCGCCAAGTCCCATCGTCCGCCGCAGGGCTTCCGTGGCCGGAGATTGACAGTAGCGCGAACAGTTGTCGATGTTGTTGGTAAACATCACGGAACGAGCCAACTTTTGCATCAAGTAATTTTCCTCGTTGGTCGACTTGGATGACGCAATCCATCCGACCGCGTCATACCCATCGCGGGCTTGAATCGCCTTGATTCGCGTTTCAATAACATCCAGCGCCTCGTCCCAGGTCACACTGTAAAAGGCGTCGCCGCGACGAACCAACGGTTCGACAATGCGCTCCTCGCTATTGACAAAGTCCCATCCAAACTTGCCTTTCACGCACGTCGAGATTTGGTTTGCAGGCGCTTCCATCCGGGGCTCCACTTTGAGGATGTCACGGCCCTTCGTCCATACGTCAAACGAACAGCCCACGCCACAGTAGGTACAGACCGTCTTGGTTTTACGAATGCGCGCCTCCCGCAATTCCGCTTCGATTTCCGAGATCGCAAAAATCGATGAATAGCCAGGCTCGACCTGTTTCGTGATATCAATCATTTGGCTCAAGGTGCCTGTTTCAATCCCGGTCAGGTATCCAGCCTCGCCCAGCATCGATTTTTCCATCAAGGCATTGCATGGACAAACGGTTACACAGTGGCCACACGAAACACAGGACGATTCATTGATGGGCACATCATGATCCCAAATGACACGCGGCTGCTCACGTGACCAGTCGATGGAGAGCACTTCGCTGACCTGCAAGTTCTGGCAAGCCTCGACACAGCGCCCACATAAAATACATTGGTTCGGATCGTATCGATAAAATGGGTTGCTCATGTCGACTTCATAGGGCTTTGGCGTAAAAGGATAGGCTTGATGCTCAATGCCCATATTCATCACGGTGTTGTGCAGAGTGCAGTTCTTATTATTGTTATCACACACCGTGCAATACAGGTCGTGATTTTGCAAAATCCGATCCATCGCTTCTTTCCGTGCGTAGCGGGCAGCGACAGACTTTGTTTGAATCTGCATGCCCGATGCAACTTGCGTAGCACAAGCGCGCACCAATTGACCATCGACCTGCGCGATGCACGTATCGCACGTTTCGATAGGTCCAAGTGCAGGATGGTAACACACGTGCGGATGATCCACGCCGCTGTCGAGAATCGCGTCTAAAACGGACGCCCCGGATGGTACCCAGTGCTCCTGCCCGTCAATCACGACGTGAATGAGTCCTTCCTTCACGGCTATGACCTCCTTGCTTTTATCGCAAATGATGTAGTTGGCTTCGGAGAATGTGACAAGAAACCGCGCCAAAGTCGTTCTTGGCGCGGCATTCGACGCATGAATACGATGGGCTTGTCAACCCGTCGTGGTGTCCCCGGCTTTCCGCATGTAGACCAGAAAATATGCGGTCGCGGTGAACAGCCAGCCACCGATGGCATTGCCAATGAACGCGCCAATCCACTCGACAATGATTTGGCCCCATGAAATTGGTGCGCCAACCCATAGACCCGCCGGTAGCACAAACATGTTGGCAACAACGTGTTGAAAGCCGATCGCGACAAAGGTCATGATGGGAAACCAGATGGCCAGAATCTTGCCTCCAATATCCTTTGCGCCATACGCCATCCATACGGCGAGACAAACCAGCCAGTTACACCCGATGGCGGATAAGATGGTCGAACCAAACGGCAGTTTTGCCTTGGCGGTCGCCAGCGCAATGACAGTCGTCTTAAACGGATCCTCGGTGAGCAGATGTACACCCACCCCAAATACACCAGCGACAAACAACGCGCCAATCAGATTGCCAATTAGCACCCAAAACCAGTTGTACACAAGGCCGCCGATACCAATTTTCTTCGCGTGCAGCGCGAGAGGTAGCGTCATCATGTTGCCTGTCAAAAGCTCTGCTCCGGCAATCACCACCAACATCAGGCCGACCGGGAAGACGGCGCCGCCCAATAGACTCTTGATGGACGCCAAACTGTCTGGCAAGCTCGCAGTCACGCGAATGTCCACCAGGAATCCAAGCGCGATAAACGCCCCTGCCAAAAAACCAAGAATCAACAGTTTCCACCATGACTGTTTTGCCTTGTCGTGGCCGATGGCGGCAGCGGTTTGGGCGATTTCCGCCGGAGTCAAGAAATTGCTCATCCAAATTCCACCTTTCTAGGTTTTTTCGCTGCTCGATCGCGCATGAACAGGCATAGGATGCTTCAATTCAGCCGGAAAATGAAAAATCATGACAGGATTCCATGAGAGCCAAAGAACACAAAAAAGGCACAAATTGTCCGCCAAAGCAGTCAACTTGTGCCGATGTGTTTGCCTGCAGAGCCTACAGGCCTACCATACAAGCGTCGAGCATTTTTTGTAGCGCGCTCACTCACACGAATGCGCTCGCCACATGTCGTATGATAGCACAGTTTAGTTATGAAAGCGAATTCAACGGAAAAATTGATTAGCCCCCATAGATATGATCATATCTTACGCTTCATCTGTGGCGTCAGTCGCATTTGTACAAGATAGAGCACCTTGCCCAATTGGCTTTTCGAAAATAAAGACGGAAACGCCCATATCCTCTTCAACCTTGAAGTCAGAGAACAGGTACAACATCTTTGAGCCAGCCAGTTCCTCCATGCCCTCCGGGACCTTTTTCGCGTACAATGCCTGAATCATATTGGTACGAGCCGATCTGACAATTTCCGCGCCTTCCGGCGTACGGCTGATAAATTTCTCTGTCGGAGTTAAGTTTCCTTGCAAGATGGAGATGGCCATGTTGTCGACAAACACGGTATGAATGCGCTCCGGCCCCTTGCCGAAACACTCTTTGCGCACACGCCGCACGATCTCGTTAAATGCTTGCTCGCGGCTTTTCGCCATGTTCATCTCCCCTGATCCTCGCGTCCTTCGTTTGTAATTGTATTCGCTTATCTTCCATAAGCCAATAGAAGCAATTTGCTACTCCCTTGGCCATAGCACGCAATTGGCGTACAGTTGCGACAGGAGGAGATCAATCATGGCATCATCGTCCGTCGTATTTGCATGCATCACGCCACATGGGTTGCCCATTCTCAAAGAACTGGCCGGTGATGAACCCCATTTGATGGCCAAGACACGAGCCAGTATGGAGAAACTTGCACAGCAAATGCGGGCCGTGGAAGCCGATGTCATCGTTGTCATCACGCCGCACGGCCTGCGCGCAGACAATCAATTCACGATTGCCGCAAGTTCATTTATGGAAGGGGAGTTATCGGAACTAACGGTCGCCCAGATGGTAGGCAACACGCGTCCGGATGTAGGAGAACGAGTCCACATGCGCCGCGTGGTCGACCAAGCTTTTGCCAGAGCCATTGGCGCTGCCAGTAATAGCGCTTCGTTACCGATGGCCGTTATCAACTTCGCGACCCAAAAAGGCGTATTCTCGACACTCCCGCTCGATTGGGGCTCGCTCATTCCGCTATCTTATATGCCTGATATACCCATTGTCGTTGTCAATTCGGCGCGATCGCGCACATACCAGGAACACATTCAGCTGGGTGAACAGATTGCCAAAGTCGCAACATCGATGGGAAGGCGTATTGCCATCATCGCGAGTTGCGATTGGTCACACACCCACGATCCTAGTGGACCTTACGGTTGGCACCCGGATGCGTCTGCGCTGGACGATTCGGTTGTGGCATGTATTTCGCGCGGGGATTTGGAAGGGCTTATGCAGTTTTCGGAGGAAATCATCGAAAATGCTAAACCGGATGGCATCTGGCAAGCACTCGTTCTTGCGGGGGCCGTGCCGCCAAGAGCACGCCGGCCGCAATTGCTGTCATATGAGCGGCCGACGTACTTTGGCATGCTGTGCGCACGAATGCTCTAACTCATGAATGCTGTGTTATCGTACCGTGAAAACTGGATGTTGAGTCGTTTTCGAGACAATCACGGTATCGAGAATTTGCGCAACTCTGCCGTTTGCATCCGTCGTCACAAGGTGGAATTGACCCGGCGCCGACAAATGATAACGCACCTGCGTGGCGGTTCGTCCAGGCTGTGGATTGGCCCCCACACGATTCAGGTCGCCAGCGGATCGAAGCTGCACATGGTTGGCCTGGTTACCGGTTACGACGACATTCCAGCCGGTTGGGATAGACACTTGTAGCCAACCACCGTTGGCAAGAGCGGAGCCCGCCGTGTAAGCGCCGGGTGCCGTCACACCGCGCCCATCCGTGAAGGCATTTGGCGATGTTGGTGCTGTTACCCCGCGACCATCTGTGAAGGCGCGCGGCGATGTTGGTGCCATCACAGCGCGGCCGTCGCTGGCAGTCAAATTGGGCCGTGTAGCGTTCGTCTGTGCCGGCAGGGCGGCGTTCAGTTGCACATACACCGTTTTCGCTGCGGCATTGACTTGAACCTGATGTCGGATCGTTCCATACGGTGCTCTGGCGACATCGCCCGCATACGGAGTTGTCGCGCGTCCGTTTGGCGCGACGCGCGGATCCAGTGCCCCGCCGATGGCGTTGCCGACATCAGCTGCTCCGCGGCCTGCAAAGTTCCCAATCGCAGCTGCCCCGCGGCCGGCCGCGTTGCCTACGTCCGCCAACCCGCGCCCGACTGCATTACCCGTGCCTGCAACCCAACCAGCGGCCGTATTGGCAGCCTGGTTTGCGGTGTTCGCCGGTGTGCCACACCCTGTCAAGGCCGCCAGAGAAACCGCGACACAGGCACTTGCCCAACCGAGCTTCGCCCTCATCTAAGATGCGCCTCCCTCTTCAAGGTGTCGAATCATTGTCCCCCTTGATGAGTCGGCGCTATCCACCTCGTGCGGCGGTACCTTCTGGACGAATTTTCTCGTTTACGCTGGCGCTCCAGCGAATTGACTATAGTACAGTTCGGCATAAAAGCCGCGACGTGCCAACAAATCCTCATGCGTCCCTTGCTCGATCACGCTGCCGTGATTCATCACCAAAATGAGATCGGCGTTGCGAATAGTCGACAGTCGGTGCGCAATGACAAAACTCGTTCGCCCCTCCATCAACTTCGACATCGCTTCCTGAATGAGGATCTCGGTGCGCGTATCGACGCTACTCGTCGCCTCGTCGAGGATTAAAATGGATGGATCAGCCAGAATGGCTCGTGCAATCGTTAAAAGCTGTTTTTGCCCCTGCGAAATGTTCGAGGCTTCTTCGTTGAGCACTGTGTCATACCCATCAGGCAACGTCCGGATGAAATGATCCGCACGCGCCGCCGTTGCTGCAGCAACCACCTCGGCTTCCGTCGCACCAGCGCGACCATACGCGATATTCTCGCGAATGGTGCCGTGAAATAACCACGTATCTTGGAGCACCATGCCAAACATGCTGCGCAAGTGGCCCCTTTGCAGTCGCGTGATATCGACACCATCAATGCGAATGGAGCCACCGTCGACATCGTAAAAGCGCATGAGTAGATTCACCAGCGTCGTCTTACCCGCGCCTGTCGGACCCACAATCGCAACCATCTGTCCCGCTTTGACGTCAATGTTCAGATGCTCCATGAGCGGCTTATCCGGTTGATAGGCGAATCGCACATCCTTGAACTGCACATCCCCCGTCGGCGCAGACAGTAGCACCGGCTCTGCCGGCTCCGGCGTTTCCTCTTCTTCATCGAGCAATTCAAAAATGCGCTCGGCCGAGGCCACTGTCGATTGAATGATATTGGAGATGCTGGAGAGTTGAGTGATGGGCTGTGAGAATTGCCGCGCGTACATGATGAACGCCTGGATATCCCCAATACCAATGGCGCCGCGAGTGACGAGAAAACCGCCGATCACGCTGACGAGAACGTAGCCGATATTCCCGATGAAATTCATCAAAGGGAAAATCATCCCGGAAATAAATTGTGCCTTCCAGCCAGACTCAAACAGCTTTTCATTATACTCGACGAACTGACTCATCGCCCTATCCTCAAGGCCAAACGCCTTAACGATTTGGTGCCCTGTGTACATCTCCTCGATGTGACCATTAAGTTGCCCAAGTGAGCGTTGCTGCCCGACAAAATAGCGTTGCGAGCGCTTGGCAATGGTACGCGTCACATGGAAAGACAGGGGCAACGTCAAAAATACGACGACAGACATCCACGGACTGATGGAGAACATCATCACAATCACGCCGACAAACGTCACGACCGAACTAATTAACTGGGTGAGCGTCTGTTGCAGCGTGTTTCCGATGTTGTCGAAATCGTTGACAAATCGGCTCATAATCTCGCCAGTCGGCCGCGAGTCGAAAAAGGATAAGGGAAGGCGTGCCATCTTTGCGTTGACTTCCTTGCGCAAGGCGTAGACCGTCTTCTGGGCAACGCCGGCCATGACAAACTGTTGGATGTAGCTAAACACCGCACTTAGGACGTATAAGACGGCCAGTTCCAAGATGACATGAATAATGCCAGATAGATGAAACCCAGAGCCCGGGAGCCCATGCAGGCGATGGCGGATGCCAGCGACGAGATCGTCCGTCGCATTTTTCATGACATCTGGGCTCAAGATGCTAAACAGCGTGCTAAGAATCGTCATCAAAAGAACAACGGCAAGCCGCCACAGATGTGGCTTAAAATACCGGGATAACCGACGCAACGTGCCTTGAAAGTCCTTCGGCTTTTGCACTGGCATACCAGGGCGCATACCGCCCCTGCCCATTGGCATCGGCGGGCGCATCGTCCGCATGTCTCTGCGTTCGGCCTCGCTCATGCGCTCTCCCCCTCTGCCATTTGCGATGCAACAATTTCGCGATAAACTTGGCACGAATTGATCAGTTCGTCGTGCGTGCCCACCCCTGCAATGCGTCCTTCGTCGAGAACCACAATCTGGTGCGCATCGCGTACCGTGCTTACCCGTTGCGCCACGATGATGACGGTGGCTTCCTGCACCTCGTCGCGCAACGCCGCACGCAGGCGGGCATCCGTGCGAAAATCGAGTGCCGAAAAACTGTCGTCGAAAATGTAAATCGGAGCCTGCTTGGCGAGTGCTCGCGCGATCGATAAACGCTGCTTTTGGCCGCCGGATACGTTGCGACCTCCTTGCTCGATGTACGACGCAAACCCATCCGGCATTTCCTCGATAAACTCGATAGCCTGAGCTACCTCCGCAGCTCGCCTGACTTCCTCATCACTTGCATCCTGTCGCCCCGCACGAATGTTATCGGCAATGGTGCCGCTGAACAACACGGCTTTTTGCGGAACGTACCCGATTTTTGCGCGCAAAGCCGACTGCGTTTGCGCCCTTACGTCGACGCCGCCGACCAGCACGGCCCCCTCGTTCACGTCGTAAAAGCGCGGGATCAAGTTGACCAAAGTCGACTTGCCTGCCCCTGTGCCGCCAATGATGGCCGTCACCTGTCCGGGCCTGGCGACAAACGAAATATGAGACAAAGCGGGCGTTTCAGCACCAGGATAGCGAAACGTGACGTCGCGAAATTCGACTTGGCCGTGCTCTGTGCGCGATGCTTGGGCATCCTCAGCAACAGGATCGACAATATCCGGGTTCGTTTGTAACACAGCCCAAATGCGGTTGGCAGAAGCGGACGCTCGCGGAATCATGAAAAACATCATTGATACCATCATGATGGCAAAGAGTAGTTGAGTGATGTACTGAATAAAGGCGATGAGCGATCCGATTTGCATCGTGCCGTGCTCCACGCGCATGCCACCGAACCAAATGACCGCAATCACCGAGAGATTGATGACCAGCATAAGAGCAGGCGACATCACGGCCATGATTTTTTGTACGCGCGTGGTCGTGTTCGTCAAATCAAAGTTGGCTACATCGAATCGGTCCTGTTCATAGGCAACGCGGTTAAATGATCGAATGACGCGGATTCCGGTCAAATTCTCGCGCAAAACGCGGTTAAGCGTGTCAATTTTGGCTTGCATCGTGCGAAACAATTTGGTGGCCCGCGTGAAGACAAGCGCGATAATGGCAGCCAAAACAGGCACCATGACGACGAGGATCAACGACAATTTGGCATCCGTGTAGACCGCCATCAAAATGCCGCCAATGCAATTGAGCGGCGCCATAATCATCATCCGCAGCATCATGTTGACCAACTGTTGCACTTGCGTGATGTCGTTGGTCGTCCGCGTGATCAACGAAGACGTGCCCAATTCGTCAAATTCATGTAGCGAAAACGTCTGTGCATGGGCAAAAACCTCGCGGCGCAGAACTTTCCCAAAGCTCGAAGCGGTGCGAGAGGATAAAAAGCTCGCCGCGATCGAAAAACATACGGAAGCGATGGAGACCGCAAGCATCAAGAGACCTGTCGTGACGATGTAGTGAAGATTGCCCTTGAGCACGCCATAGTCGACAATATCGGACATCAAGGTGGGAAGATATAGATTGCCAAGGCACTGGATAAAGATAAACGTCACGATAAAGACAATGGCGAACCTGTAGGGACGCAAATATGGAAATAGATTTCGCAACGCGATTCACCCCATTTCGTATGTAGGACTGTTCGTTTACTTCTCCCGTTGAAGGAAAATGGCCATACCGCATGCTATGATACAAAAGAATGATACATATTTTGTTGAAAACCCAAGGAGGCACTCATCATGGAAGCCCCGAAAGCAAAGCGGATTCCCCATCCCCATACCATTCATGGCGATACGCGGCCGGACGATTACTACTGGTTGCGCGATAAGTCCGATCCCGACGTCATGGCGTATTTGGAAGCTGAAAACGAATACTATCGTGAACACGTGGACGCGCTTTCCCACATCACGAATCACCTGTATGCGGAGATGGTCGCTCGTATCCCGGAAAGCGAGCAAAAAGTGCCCGTCCAAGGTGACCATTACTTTTACTACACCCGCATGGAAAAATCCTTGCAATACCCGGTCTACGCCCGCAAACGAGCCGCGGATAGGACACAACTGGCCACGGCCGAGGAAGAGATTATCCTCGATTTGAACGAACTCGCTGGCGACGGATATTTGAGCGTAACAGAGAAACGCATCAGCCCCGATGAAACCAAGCTCGCTTATCTCGAAAATCGGGACGGCACCGACCGCTATACACTCTTTGTCAAGGATCTCACGACCGGAGGATTGCTATCGGATCGCATCGAAAACGTGTTTATTGGGGACAGTGTCGAGTGGGACGCAACAGGTTCCTACTTATTTTATACGACGGTTGACGAAAGCCAACGACCCTATCGTCTGTGGCGCCACCAACTCGGGGACGATCCGGCAAACGATAGCTTGCTCTACGAAGAATCGGATGTCACGTACATTCTGAGTTTGGCGAAATCGCAAAGTGGACGTTATCTCTTCTTGACCTCATCGACAAAAACAACGACCGAGGTCCGATATCTCGCTGCGGATCAACCGCTTGCTTCATGGACCGTTTTCGCCCCGCGCGAGACCGACGTGGAATACAGCTTGGAGCACTGGCGTGATCACCTGCTCGTCTTGACCAATCGCAACCGATTCAATTTCAGCCTGTTTGAACACCCAATCGCGCCGCTCAATCCGGCACAGATGCGCGAATTGTTTGCGTACGACGACACTCGATATTTGCTTGCGGTGCACCCATTTCGCGACGCGCTGGTCATCGAAGGGCGGCAAGACGGCCTAACCCAGATTTGGACGTACTGCGATGGCAACCTGCAGCGCCTTGCCTGGCCTGACCCGCTGTACGCGGTACATGTGAGCGAAAATCGCCGTTACGACACGAGCGAAGTGCTTTTGGCGTACGAATCGTTCTTAACGCCGCGCACCACATATGCCCTTCAGCCAAAAACAGGCTCACTGTCCGCCCTTCAAACGGCTCCCGTCAGCGGCCCGTTCGATCCACAGATGTATCGCCAGGAGCGGATCTGGGCAACAGCCGAAGACGGCGTGCAAGTGCCCGTGTCGGTCGTCTACAAACAGGACGTTCTGCAAAACGGCCCTGCACCACTGTTGCTATACGGCTATGGTTCATACGGGCACAATCTCGATCCGGCATTTATGCCACAACTCCTGCCAATTCTCGATCTTGGCGTGGTCTACGCAATCGCGCACGTCCGCGGCGGATCGGAAATGGGGCGCCAATGGTACGAAAACGGAAAAATGCTCAATAAACGTAATACATTTACCGACTTCATCGCCGCTGCCGACGACCTCATTCGTCGCGGATATACAACGCGCACTCAACTCGCCGCCGATGGGCGCAGTGCAGGTGGCTTGTTGATGGGTGCCGTGGCTAATCTTGGCGGTGATCGATTTGCGGCGTTGTCAGCCGGTGTGCCGTTTGTCGATGTGGTCACGACCATGCTCGATCCGACGATTCCGTTAACGACGCTCGAGTGGGACGAGTGGGGCAACCCGGAAGACCCGGAGTATTACGCGTATATGAAGTCTTATAGCCCATACGACAACGTCGAGGCAAAAGCGTATCCGCATATCATCGTCACCACCGGGATCAACGACCCTCGCGTGGCCTATTGGGAACCTGCTAAATGGGTAGCCCGGCTGCGGACCATGAAGTCTGACGATACCGTCCTTGTCATGAAGACGCACATGGGTGCGGGTCACTTCGGATCTTCCGGTCGACTCGAGCACATGCGCGAGCAAGCAGAAATTTATGCCTTCCTGTTGGATAAAATCGGCGTGCACGTCCATTGAAACGGGGGATTGATGGTGGAATCGTTTCGCGCATTTCTCGTCAACCAAACGGATGCTGGCTTTACATCCGGCATCCGCACGTTGACACTCGATGATTTGCCCTTGGGTGAAGTCACGATTCGCGTCCGGTATTCGAGTGTAAATTATAAAGATGGTATCTGCTCGTTGCCCAACAGCCGTCTGGTCACCCAATACCCTATGGTGCCAGGCATTGATCTGGCAGGAGAGGTCATCGAATCGCAGGACACCCGGTTCCGTTCTGGCGATCCGGTGATTGTGACCAGCTACGACCTCGGTACGGGGCACTTTGGTGGATACAGCGAGATCGCACGCGTGCCAGCTGCGTGGGTCGTGCCGTTGCCGGAGGGACTCACGTTGCGCGAAGCCATGATCCTAGGTACGGCTGGCTTTACCGCTGCCCTTTCCTTGCAACGAATGGAGGAAAACGGATTACGTCCGGATAACGGACCGGTGCTCGTCACGGGAGCGACCGGCGGTGTGGGTAGCACTGCCGTGGCCATGTTCAGCCAACTGGGTTATCGCGTGATCGCTTCCACGCGCAAAGAGAGCGAGCACGTGTTTCTGCGAGAGTTGGGCGCAAAGGAAATCGTGTCGCCGGACGAACTCGTGCTGCGCGATGGCGACTCATTTGCGAACCTACCGGAACGTTTCGCCGGCGCCGTCGACCCGGTTGCGGGAAAAGCCCTGCCGTATATCCTCAATACCTTAAAATACGGCGGCTGCGTCACGGTGAGCGGCTTTACCGGCGGCCCTGAATTTGCCGCCACCGTATTTCCGTTTCTGCGGCGCGCCATCACCTTCATCGGCATCGATTCCGTGCTCTGCCCGATGTCGATCCGCGCCCCGCTGTGGCAACGCATCGCACGGGAACTGAAGCCACAAAAGGTGCTCGAACAGATCGTTCAGGAGATATCGCTGGATCAGTTGCCGCAGACGCTGGAACGGATTCTACGTGGCGACATGCGCGGGCGCGCGATCGTCAAGCTATAACCGCAATTGCATTAGGCGCCGCTAGCCGGCGCCATATTTGTTTGCAACTCATACATCTGGCGGTACTTCCCACCAAGGCGTATGAGTTCATCGTGCGTTCCGCGTTCGACGATCTCGCCGGCATCCAGCACGAGGATCAAATCCGCGTCGCGGATGGTTGACAGTCGGTGCGCGATGATGAATGTCGTTCGTCCTCGCTTGAGTACGGAGAGCGCGTCTTGGATGAGGCGCTCGGTTTCGCTGTCGATGCTCGCCGTGGCCTCGTCGAGCACGAGGATGGCCGGATCAAACGCCAAAGCGCGGGCGAACGAAATCAATTGGCGCTCGCCTGCCGACAAGGTGCTGCCGCCTTCTAGCACCGGTTCATCCCAGCCGTTGGGCAAGTGTGCGAGCAGCCTATCGGCACCGACATCGCGCAACGCCTGCTCCACCCTTGCCCGCGAGACGCGTTCATCGCCAAGGCTGACATTCCATGCAACTGTTCCCGTAAACAGATACGGGTCTTGCAGCACAATCCCCAAGTGCTGGCGCAATTGCTGCGGTGCAATGGTGCGAATATCGACGCCATCGATGCGAATCTGACCGCCCTGCGGATCGTAAAACCTGAACAGCAGATTGATGATGGAACTCTTCCCAGACCCCGTGTGTCCGACGAGCGCCACCGTCTGACCTGGCTGAGCGCGAAACGATACGTTCTTCAACACGTTATGTTCACCGTCATACGAAAAGGTCACATGGTCAAACTCCACCTCGCCGCAAAAGCGCGGGATGGAGCCAAACACCGGATCGACCCCGGGCTCGTCGAGCAATTCAAATACGCGAACGGCGGAAGCGCGCGCCTGTTCCAGATTGGCCAATTGGTTTACAACCTGTGTGACGGGTTGAAAAAGCCGGTTCAGATAATCAACAAAAGCATATAGGACGCCAAACGAGACAAGAGACTCCAGATGCATCGAGCGCCAGCCGAAGATGGCGATAACAGCGATGAAAAACGAATTGCGAAAGACGCCGGCCAGATTAAATCCCGTCGCTGAATTTACGCGAAGCAACCGCGTTTGCCCATCGTAATACGCTTGGTTAAGCTCGTCGAACTCGGCTTGTGTCCGTTGTTCGCGATGAAAGGCGCGAATGATAGGGACGCCCTGGATCGTTTCATTCAACATCGCGTTGATCTCGGATAAAAGGGCTCGAATGCGTACATTGACGGAGACCGTCGCCCGTCGGTATAACCAAATCCAGACGATCAAAATCGGGATTAAAATACTCGCCATCAGGCCGAGCCAGACGTTCAGAATGAACAGAGCGACGTAGATACCGACCATCGTCGCGATACTTGACAATACGTTGGCGAGCACATTTACGTAAAAGTCGCGAATGGCTTCTGTGTCGTTCGTAATGCGCGAGACGACCTTGCCGGCTGGTAAGTTGTCAAAATAGCGGATCGGCAAACGATGAATTTGGTGAAATACGTCCTTGCGCATCCGCTGTAAAATCCGGTTTGCCGATACTTGTAACAAGTACTGCTGACCGTACAAAAAGATTGCGGCGCCAGCGAGCAGTCCGAAGTAGACCAAAGCCAACCGAATGACGCCCGGGATTTCGGGACGATAAAACGAAAACAGCTGCTGCCGTGTCAACGGCCTGGCCGTGATCAGCTGCGAGCGACCGCCCTCTTGTTCGCGAATCTGGCCTGCCTCATTGCCTCGCGCGACATGCGATACCACGCCGTCGAGAAAATACGTACGCGTGCCCACGGCCACCAGCGTGTGTGGGTTTAATCGCTTGCTCTGCGCCGGCATTCGGTCGGCCCGCACATACCACTTGCCTTCCCACTCGACCGCGCCGCCGGCTCGCGGTGTCACCTCGTACCAGACCTGCTGAATGCCCATGATGTGTCGATTGATAATGGCCTTTGCGACAAACGGCCCTGCCAACTGCGCCGCCACGGCGAGTACAAGCATGACAATGGCTAACGCGATGGCTCCCTTCGCATGTGCTGCATATTCCACAAGTCGCTTGTTTACCTGCTTTTCGGCGTTCAGATCAATCACCCCCGTTCCTCCGCCAAAGCAATGGCATCGCTGTCATCCAGTGCCTCTTCCCCGTACGCTTGCTGGCGCTCGTACTGTTGCGCGTACCAGCCTCCCTGCGCCATCAAATCGGCAAACGTGCCTTCTTCTGCGATCCGCCCATCATCCATCACGACAATCCAATCGGCATGTGCGACTGCCGACATGCGGTGGCTTGCGATAAGAGTAGTCCTGCCTTGGCGAACCGAGCGGATCGATTCGATGATATGTGCCTCCGTGCGGGCATCGACAGCAGACATGGCGTCGTCAAGAATGAGAATCTCAGGATCGACGAGCAGGGCCCGCGCCAGAGCAATGCGCTGTTTCTGTCCGCCGGAGAGCGAAATCCCACGTTCTCCAACCAACGTGTCGAGGCCGTTTGGCAGCCTTTCAAGATCTTTCACAAAATCGGCGAGGCGCAAGGCTTCCAGGACTTCGGCGTCCGTCGCATCGTGCCGACCAAAGCGCACGTTATCGCGGACGCTGCGCGAGAACAGCATGGGATTCTGCGGGACATATCCCAACCAACCGTGCACGATATCCATGGCAATCTGTTCGATCCGCACGCCGCCGATGGTCAAGGCACCTGTTTGCGATGGTGGATACTCGCGAAGCAACTGGCGTAGCAATGTCGATTTGCCACTCCCTGTGCGCCCCACAATGCCTAGGGTTTCACCGCGGCGAATAACGAGTTCGATGTCGCTCAGGTTGTCTCGATCCGAAGTTGGATAGCGGAAGGTCAGGTGTTCAAAGCGGATCTCCTCAGGGCGGTCAACGGCCACGGTTGTCGGCGGATCGACGACATCCGGCTTGTACGCAAGTGTCTCGTTGACTCGATCCAGAGATGCGTTGCCGCGTTGCATGATGTTAATCAACTGTCCGAAGGCAAGCATCGGCCAAATCAACATTCCCAGATAGACGTTAAACGACGTCAGTTGGCCAATCGTCAGCTGGCTTTGAAAGACGAGGTAAGTCCCGTAGCCAAGGCCAATCAAATAGGTAATGCCAACAAGCATGCTGATGGTCGGATCGAACAACGCGTCAATGCGCGCCACGGCGATGTTCTTGCGATAGACATCGGCCATCGTCGCCGCGAAGCGCTCCTCCTCGTGCTTTTCCTGCGCGTAGGCCCGCACGACACGAATGCCGGCTATGGTCTCCAAGACGCGATCGTTCATATCGCCAAACGCGTCCTGCGCAAGTGTGAATCGCTCGTGCAACATCTTCCCATACTTGGTCATCGCCAAGGCGATAAACGGCATGGGGACGAGTGAAAGCAACGTCAACCTCCATCCGTCCAAGGAGCCCATCGTCACAAGAATGGTCGCGGAATAGGTGGTCGAGTCGATCAACGTCAAAATGCCGAACCCGGCGGTCTGTGAAACCGCATTTAGGTCGTTGGTCGATCTCGCCATTAAGTCTCCGGTGCGATTCTGTTCAAAGAATCGCGGCGTCATTTGGAGAAAGTGTCGCATGAGCCGCTTGCGCAGCGACAACTCGAGCACGCGCGCACCCCCGTACAACTGATACTGCCAGGTGAAGCCGCACGTATAGCTGATGACAATGACAAGCGCCAGGGCGCCGACGAGATCCCACAACGTGCCCGCCGTCATCCCCCGCTGATTCATCAAATCGATGGCGCGCCCCACGATATCCGGTGGAGCGACCTCAACGAAGTTGAGGAACAAGAGCAGGCCAACGGCAATGGCATAGCGCTTTCGCTGTTGCCAGAAAAACCATCGCAATTTCCACAATACTTGGAACACGTTTCGTCCTCCTACACAAAAAAGGCATACCTGACGCGGCATGCCGTAATTTCATTTGCAAACCATGCAAATGAAAAACGCGAGCCGCGTCGGAACGCGACCCGCGATATGTACTCGTTTGCTCATGCTTTCGCGCAACGAGACGGAGGTCGCATTCCCGAGCGGATGACCATGGGAACCAGTGCAATCGTCAGCATACGAATCATGGGAATGCACACTCCTTTCGCGTGAAGTCAGAATATAACATAACACTTTGTTTCTTCATTTGTCAATCCTGAGCAATCTGCAAAAACCGCTGGACAACGCTGGAATCGTCGTCTCGCCGCCAAGCAATGCCCAATTCCACCACTGGTGCCGGCCCTTCGATGGGTACGTATCGCACTTCGCGCGCATGCACGTTTTGCGTCGCCTTTGGCAAGATGCTCACGCCCATGCCGGCCGCAACCAGCCCAACGGCAGTTTGCACCTCCGTGACTTCGAGACGAATGGTCGGACCGAAGCCGGCCGCCCGACAGAGCGTGACGACACTGTCATACAGCCCGGGCCAGATCGATCGCGCGACAAGCACCAACGGCTCGCCCTGTAAATCCTCCATGTGGACGCCGCTTTTGGCCGCTAAGTCACTGCCGACCGGCAACACAACCACACACTCGTCCCGCCGAATTGAACACACATGCAAATCCGGATGAGCAGCCGGGGTGCGCAGCACACCGACGTCGATCGCACCCGTGAGGAGAGCTTCCATTTGCGCCGGTGTCGGCATTTCACGCAAGATGAGCTCGACGCCTGGGCAGAGTTCCTGATAACGGCGAATGACGGGTGGCAACCAATCATACGTAGCCGACCCGACAAAGCCAACGACAAGTTTACCAACGGCGCCAGACGCGGCTCGTCTTGCCGTCTCGGTGGCCGCCTGCAACCGTGCCAAAACCTGGCGCACCTCCTGTAAGTAGGCCATTCCCGCGTCGGTCAAGCGCACCTTGCGGTTGGTTCGATCCAACAGACGCACCCCAAGCTCACCTTCCAATTGTCGGATTTGCTGACTTAAGGGAGGCTGTGTCAGACCAAGACGTTTCGCGGCGCGGCCAAAATGCAACTCCTCAGCGACGGCGACGAAGTATTCGAGTTGACGAAGTTCCGTCATCATCACCCCATTTCATGATTCGTTTTTCGACTCATTCACTTACGATTTATATATTAGACCTTCTATTCCGGCCGGCGTAAGCTTAATACGGAAAGGAAGTGCGCAACGATGCAACGCTTGACATGGATACGCAAAAAAACCGTGGCAATTGCGGTTCTCATTCTGCAGATCGCAGTTTTGTACGGGTTGGCCGATATTGGTGGTTTGATCTCGAAATTGCTGCACACGCCCATTCCCGGCAGTATTTTTGGCCTCATCATCTTGTTTTTGCTGCTGCAATTTCGGGTACTGAGACTCGACTGGATTGCTCGTGGCGGCGACCTTTTAATTCGCGAGATGCTTTTATTTTTCGTCCCTTCGTCCGTCGGCATTATGACATACGGACACTTGATGTTACATGAGGGATTACAAATTTTAGTCACGATTGTTTGTAGCACAGCTATTGTCATGCTCGTCACGGGCACCATGGCCGATAACATCTGGAAGGCAAGGCAGCGGCGCCGCACTCGCCGCACAGCACATGAAGATGCAAAAGAGGTGGCATCATGGTAATGTGGCTTGGTCTCGTATCGACCTTGATTTGCTACGGGATTTGCAAAAAATTGTATCAGCGCTTTCACTATGTATTTTTGAATCCTGTACTGACGTGCTTAGCCGTACTGATTGCATTCCTATCCTTGGCGCACGTTTCATACCATACCTACTTTGCAAGCGGCAAATGGCTGACCGACATGCTGAGTCCGGCGACGGTGGCTCTTGCCATCCCATTGTATCGAAACGTGCACATATTAAAAGCGCATTGGCTTGAGTTCCTTGTCAGCCTCGTCTCCGGCGCTGCGGCCGCCATTGTGTCGTCCATCCTCCTCGCGCGGCTCATGCGCCTAGGCGGCATGATTGAGACCAGTGTTGCGCCTAGGTCAGTGACGACTCCGATTGCCATGGACATCTCGCAAACCATTGGCGGCATTCCAACGCTTACGGCCGTATTCGTCATTATTACTGGTATTTCCGGCGTCGTCATCGGACCCCTCGTCATCCGCTATGTCCGCATTCGATCCGCAATCGCCAAAGGTGCCATCTTCGGCATGGGATGCCATGGCATCGGCACGGCGCGTGCGTTTGAAATGGGGCAAATGGAAGGTACTTGCTCAAGTCTGTCGATGGTAATTGCAGCCTTCATTACGCTGGCACTCGCGCCCAGTCTGGTACCGTTGCTTACGTAACATGCCTCGAATCACCAGTCATGTGAACCGCCAAAGCGGTGGACACTAGCTGTGAGGTGATGATACATGGGCGAACGTTCCGAGTTTACCCCTGGCTATGAAGCACCAAACAACGGCGTGTACATTGAAGTTGGAGCACACCCGGACAGCGAGGATCTACATCACCCACGGCGAGTGTATTTGCACAAGGGAGAACGGTTTCCCGAAACAACCAACGACGATCGGAAGTGGCGGCGTATCAAAACGAATAAAAAACACTGACCAAAGCGATCACGAAGGTGACGGCCGCCTTGTGCCGTCACCCTTCGCCTTCCAGCCATTTGGGTTCCGAAGGTAAAGGACTCGCTTCGACGGAACGCAGTTGCCGCTCGATAGCACGCGAGCGAACCGCGGCCTTGTCGATGGTGTTGCTCGCCTCCTGCAACTTTTTCTGCGTCCGTTCAAGCACATCCCCGAACTTCCCAAACTCAGATTTAACCGCCCCCAACAGATTCCACACCTCACTGGATCGCTTCTGTATAGCCAAAGTGCGAAAGCCAAGCTGCAGGCTGTTGAGGAGAGCCGTAATCGTGGTTGGTCCCGTGATGATGACGCGATACTCGCGCTGTAACGTCTCCCAGAGGCCGGAGCGGCGCAAGACCTCGGCAAATAACCCCTCTACCGGTAGAAACATAAGCGCAAAATCGGTCGTGAGCGGCGGCTGTATGTACTTGTCGCGGATCGATTTGGCTTCGAGTTTGATGCGATTTTCGAGTGCCTTTGCCGCCTCTGTAAACAGGTCGAGGTCGCCCGCTTCTTGAGCCTCCTGCAGACGCTGGTAATCTTCGAGGGGGAACTTGGCGTCGATCGGCAACCATACGGGTGCGTCACCGTCATCCTTCCCGGGCAAACGGACGGCAAAATCGACCCGTTCTTGTGAATCTTGCCGGATGGCGACATTGCGTGCATATTGCTCGGGACTTAGCACTTGCTCGAGCAGGGTCTCAAGCTGCAATTCCCCCATCGTCCCACGGAATTTTACGTTCGTCAGCACGCGCTTTAAATCGCCAACCCCCGCCGCAAGCGACTGCATTTCGCCTAATCCTTGATGAACCTGTTCCAAGCGTTCACTGACCAGTTGAAACGATTCCCCGAGGCGTCGTTCGAGTGTCTGGTGCAACTTCTCGTCGACAGTCATTCGCATTTGCTCAAGCTTATTGCTATTTTCCTCCTGTAAATAGCGCAGGCGGCGCTCCACAGCTTCGCGCACTTGCTCCAATTGACTCGCATTAAGCTGAGCCAAATCGGCGAGTTGCTTGTTAAACGAATCGAGCATGCCCTTTTGCTGTCGCGACATCTCACCGATGGCATCGATCAATGCCTGTTGTTGCAGCGTGATCGCTTGCACAGTGCTGTTTGCGCCTTCAGCAAGCGTGCGTGCCAGCGACTGCGAAAGCCCCTGTACCTGAGCCGCCAACTCCATTCTGGCCTCGCGCGCCGATCGATTCGCCTCTTCGCGACTCGCCATGATTTCGTCGCGCAGACCACGCTCCAGGCGTTCGAATTGAACCCCTGATTCTTGTCTATTGTTTGATTTGTTTGACAATCCACCTCCCCGTCCAAACACGATCCAAATTAACAATACGAAATTTGCCAACGAAATGACGGCAACGATGGTATTCAGCACAGTGTTCGCAATACCTCCCTGTACGGCGCTTTTGAATTCCATGATAGAGAGATTGCAAACCCGAAGAAAGTGCGCCGTAAAAGATTGACGAAACCATTTCAGATACAAGCTCTGAAGTTGCACTGAAAAACCATAAAAAGCGATGGCCCCCTTTGGGAAGCCATCGCTTTCTCACTCGCATGATGACGCTGTCGGCTTACGCCGTCTGCGCGGCCATGGCTGGTTCGACAACCAATGCGCCATCGTTACCGTCGATCCGCACAGCTTGAATATGTTCGTGATCGATCAACAAGTCGGCAATGGGGTCTTCAACCAACTCCTGAATGGCTCGGCGCAATGGACGCGCCCCCAGTGTTGGGTGATACCCACGCGCAGCCAGCACCTTTACGGCCTCCGGCGTCCAGGACAATTCGACGCCTTGCTCCGCCAGCCATTGCTTGCGCTCACCGAGGAATAGCTCCACAATCCGCGCGATATCGGCTTCGGCAAGCGGAGAGAACTGCACGATTGCGTCAAAACGATTCAGGAACTCAGGCTTGAAATACGCGGTCAGCTGATCCGCATTCGACTCCGTCGAGACATCGTGCTTGTCTTCCCCAAGTGCAAAGCCAACCGTCGATTTGCGCTCCATGACACCCGCGTTGCTCGTCATAATGAGAATCGTATCCTTAAAGCTGACCGTACGTCCCTGGCTGTCCGTCAAACGCCCATCCTCCATGATTTGCAGGAAGATGTGTTGTACGTCAGGATGCGCTTTTTCAATCTCGTCGAGCAAGATCAGACTGTACGGCTTTCTCCGCACTTGCTCTGTCAATTGGCCAGCTTCTTCATATCCGACATATCCCGGAGGCGAACCAATCAACTTGGATACCGCATGCTTTTCCATGTATTCGCTCATATCGAGCCGAATCATCGCATCCTTGGAGCCGAACAAGCGCTCGGCCAGACGCTTCGCCAATTCTGTCTTACCAACACCAGTCGGTCCGACGAACAAGAACGAACCAATCGGCCGGTCGCCCTTGCGCAAGCCCACTCGGCTCCGTCGCACTGCCTTGGCCACCTGCTTGACCGCCTGTGGCTGTCCGATGACGTATTGCGCCAAATCCTCTTCCAAGTGACGCAATTTGGTTTGTTCATCGGTTTCTACCTTCGTCACCGGAATGCCCGTCTTCCCTTCGACGATCGCGGCGATGTCCCGTTCCGTCACGGTCGGCCGCTTGGACTGACTGCCCTGCGCCGCCATGCTTGCCAACTGCTCGCGCAATTGCATCTCTTCCCGATGCAGTTCCGCTGCGCGTTCATACGCCTCGACGCGGGCCGCTTCGGCTTTTTCACGAGCCAATGCCGCAAGTCGTGCCTGTATGTCATCCGCGCGGCCATCGGCCTGAGCCAAGTTCGCCTTGGAACCCGCCTCGTCCATCAAATCAATCGCCTTATCGGGAAGAAACCGATCAGCGATATAACGCTGAGACAACGTCACACACGCGCGTACCGCTTCATCCGTGAATTGAACTTGGTGAAATTCCTCATACTTCGAACGGATCCCTTGCAAAATCGCGATTGCCTCGTCAACGCTCGGCTCATTGACCGTCACTGGCTGGAATCGGCGTTCCAGGGCTGCGTCCTTTTCAATTTGCCGATACTCCTTCAAGGTCGTGGCACCGATGACTTGCAAATCGCCGCGTGCAAGTGCGGGCTTCAGGATGTTACCTGCATCCATAGAGCCTTGTGCCGACCCAGCCCCTACGAGCAGATGGATTTCATCGATAAACGCGATCACGTCGTCGCGAGACTCCAATTCGCGAATGAGCCCCTGCATGCGCTCTTCAAACTGGCCGCGAATGCCCGTGTCTGCGACCAGGGATGCCACATCGATAGCGTAAATCTGCTTGTCGCGAAGCTTGCTCGGCACTTGACCTTGCACAATGTGTAACGCCAAGCCTTCGACGACGGCCGTTTTACCGACACCAGGCTCCCCGATGAGCACCGGATTGTTCTTGTTGCGACGATTAAGAATCTCGATGGTACGCGCGATTTCCTTGTCGCGCCCGATCAGCGGATCGATCCGGCCGTCGGCCGCAAGCTGTGTTAGATTGCGACCGAATTGGTCAAGGAAACCGCCGCCTGACGTTTGTGTGCGAATCTGTGCCTCGCGCGGCACACCACGAAACTGTGCAAACAAGTCGTTCATTCCGGGAATTGCCGAACCAAAATCGAAGCCGCCCAACGCACTGGGCAGTTTGTAGCCTGCTTGAACTTTCGCCATACATTCGATGCACAGGTGCAGTTCGAACACTTGCTGATTTCGCTGCGTCCGAATGTGTGCCGTTGCGGGACGTTCGTGACATAAGTTGCATTTCATGTCGATTGACCTCCCTTGTACTCAACATTTCATTCGCAATAGCTGAATCATCCTCAGTTAACCTTAACTATCTTTGACCAATAAGAGGTGTTTGTTTGACTTTGACTATCCTTGACCTTATTATAACGCAACCTCGCAAAGTTGCAACACATTTTTTGTGTTTTGTATGGCCGGCGAGGGATGATATCGGTATGATGGGTACATCAAAGCGAGAGGTGAAACATCTTGATCGTGATTTTGCTTGTCGTGATCGTCATTCTGCTTGTCGTGTTGTTGGCAAGGCGAAATCAAGCTGGGAACGGCTATCGTAGAGGGCCGTTTCAAAACAACGGATTTCGCGACAACCAGTATTACGATGTGACCCCGCCGTACAGCAACCCAGGGTATACGGCCGGTTTTGGGCGAACCGGATCGTTTCTCGGCGGCATGGCGGCTGGTGCGCTGCTCAGTTACCTATTGGAACAAGGGCGGATCGACATGATGCAATACGACATGTTTCGCCAGATGGAAGATCAGCAGATGATCAACGAGCTGATGCAGCAGAACATTATTCAGCAAGATGAGATCGATCAATTGCAGCGAGAAATTGGCATGGATCAGTACGGGGGCGCCGATTGGAACAATGGCCCGTATGACCAAGGGCCGTATGGCGACATGGGCCCAAACAGTTGGGACAACCAGGTGGACTTCCCAACGAATGATGACCCGTTCCAAAACGACTCGTTCAATGATAACAACGGAGACAACTGGGTTTAACCGAAATGTGTTTTGCATAAAACGGCCTTTGCTTTGCGATGTGCGCGACATCAGACTGTGGTCATCGCGCCATTCACGAAGTAAAGGCCAGTTTTTCTATGCTTTGATCCACCCCTGACTACATATCGCGCACAAAAACGGGGTTTCTTGGTATGAAGGCTGCTAGTCGCGAAGGGTTGGCGTGTAGCCAGCCTGCTTCAACGCGTCACACAGTATTTGAATATGGGCGTGATCGCGCGTTTCCAAATCGATTTCCACTTCTGTCTGCCCGAGATGAATGTGCGATCCGACACGTTGATGGTGCACGGTCAATACATTGGCGCGATGCCGAGCCACGATATCCAGCACATCCCGCAAGGCCCCCACTCTGTCCTGAATAGTGACCGCAAGGCGCAGGTAACGGCCGGCTTCTGTCAAGCCGTGCTCGATGATGCGCGACAACACAACGACATCGACGTTGCCGCCTGAGAGAACACAGACAACTTTCCCTAGGTTGTTCGGGATCTTTCGGAAAATCGTTGCCGCAATGCCTGCAGCAGCGGCACCCTCGGCGACAAGCTTGCAACGCTCAAGTAAATAAATCATCGCCCGCGCAATCTCATCCTCGTCCACCGTGACGACGTCGTCAACATAACGCCTGGCGAGAACAAACGTCAATGCGCCGGGACGCTTGACGGCGATGCCATCGGCAATCGTCGGCTGACCCTGGACAGCGTCGATTTGGCCTCGCCCGAGAGCATGGACGAACGATGGTACAGCTTGTGCCTGGACGCCAATAATCTTGATGTCTGGACGCTGCGATTTGACCGCCAACGCAATCCCGGTAGCAAGGCCACCGCCGCCCATCGGGATGACAATCGCTCCGACATCCGGCAGTTGTTCCAGGACCTCCAGCCCTATCGTCCCCTGCCCCGCAATGATGTACGGATCGTCAAACGCGTGAATATATGTGAGACCTTCACTGTCCGCCAGTTGCTTAGCGTGGGCGTATGCCTCATCGTAATCGTTTCCGTGCAAAACGACGCGCGCGCCATAGCGCTGCGTCGCCATCACCTTGGCAAGACTCGCGCCTTCCGGCATGACGATCGTGCAGGGGACACCCTTGCCGCGCGCGGCATACGCGACACCCTGCGCGTGATTGCCGGCGGAAGCTGCGATCACGCCACGTGCCTGTTCGTCTGCGGTCAACGTGGAAATCTTGTTGTAAGCTCCTCGCAGCTTAAAGGATCCCGTCTTTTGTAGGTTCTCGAGCTTTAGGTAAACATCGTTGGCGGACAACTGCGAGAATGTCTCGGAATAGTCGAGCGGCGTATACAAGACGCGATCGCGCAATCGCTCGCGGGCCGCTTCGACATCTGCCGCCGTTGGTGCAGCAACGTTTAACAAGTAGAACGCCTCCTTTACCTCCCGCAAACGCATGGCAAGAGCGCTCGTGATACAATAGCGCCGTCAGGATGATGGAAGGTGATTGGCATGATTGAGTTCAGACATCTCCGCTATTTTGTCGCTGTCGCTGAAGAGTTGAACTTCAGCCGCGCGGCCGAGCGCTTACACATTTCACAATCGCCACTGAGCCGACAAATCCGAGAGTTGGAAGACATGCTAGGGTTTCCGTTGTTCGCGCGAGATCGACATCACGTCGAACTGACGGCCGCCGGACAAGTCTATTTGGAGAAAGCCCGGGAAATCCTCACTGCCATGGAACAGGCCCGACGCGAGGCCGAGCAGTTTCACGTAGGACGAAAAGGAAGCTTATCGATTGGCTTTGTTGGCTCCCTGACCTATCGGGTGGCGGCCATCCTGCAAACGTTTCGCCTGCACTTTCCCGACGTACACATCGAGTTGCGACAAATGAAAAGTACGGAACAAATGCAGGCACTCTATGATGGCAAAATCGACGTCGGCCTCGTCCGCGGAGCGGTGGCCAATCCCAACCTGATTTGCAAAGGTATCGCCGAGGAGCCCTTGGTGGCGGCACTCCCCGGTTCACACCCGCTCGCTCACAAGACGGCGGTATCCCTTGGCGATCTCGCGCCGCATCCGTTCATTCTCACGCCGTACCGCAGCGGATCCGGTTACTACGAAATTGTAACACTGTGTTGCAAGGAAGCTGGATTTGTGCCACGGGTGGCGGTCGAAGCGCCCGAGATTTTAACCATTGTCGCGTTTGTCGCAGCAAACATGGGCGTCGCATTGATACCCGTATCGTTCACACATCTGCGTGCGGACGGCGTCACCTACCTGCCGCTCGAATCCGCATGCACGTGGAACATCTCACTCATCGCGAACGCCCATGGTCCTAAGCAAATCTTGATTGATCACTTTCTCGCACATGCGCGTGGAGGTATCAATGCCAATGAAGATGCTCTCACGTAGGTGTCACTTCTTCTTCATGTGGCCTTCGAGCACCGTCTGTGCGATATGCGTGTCAAGGGCTTCATAATCATAATAACGTATGGCTTCATACAGCGCCTGCCGCGTCAACATCGCTGACTCAAACGCCTTTTGCGTACCATGCTCGGCGAGTTCCCGATATACGAGCTCCACGGCATGCGCTGCGACACGCAAACTTGTTACAGGGTAAATCACCATGCGATATCCCCAAGCCTGAAACTGCTCAGCTGAGTAGTAAGGTGTCCGCCCGAATTCTGTCATGTTGGCCAGAAGCGGTGCCTGTACACGCTCCGCAACGTACTGAAACTCCTCTTCACTCGCCAAAGCCTCAGGGAAAATGGCGTCGGCCCCTGCTTCAACGTACCGATTTGCCCGTTCAATCATCGCGTCGATACCCTCAACACTCTTCGCGTCCGAACGAGCAACGACGACCAGCGTCGGAGCGGCAGTCTTCAGCATGTGGATTTTCTCAATCATCTCGGATGGCTCAACGACCTGCTTACCATTCAGATGGCCGCATTTTTTCGGCATCACTTGGTCTTCTATCTGCACGGCAGCCACGCGCGCCTCCACCATTTCCTTTGCGGTTCTTGCCACGTTGAGAACGCCGCCATACCCTGTGTCAATGTCGACCAACACCGGCAACCCAGAAGCACGGACAAGATCCGCTGCACGTTCCGCCACCTCATTGGAATACACGATGCCGAGATCGGGTAGGCCCCGGCTTGCTGTATACGCCGCTCCTGACAGATACAAGGCTTCAAAGCCGACCTGCTTGGCAATGCGCGCAGCCAGCCCATCGTGTGCACCTGGAATTTTAAGTATGTCAGCTTCTGAAATGCGCTTTAAAAACTGTTGTGCCAGTTCTTCCTGACTGGGCTGTTGTTCAACCAACCAGGCCACAAGCTATTCCTCCTCAAAACACGAACGTCAAATAACAAACAGTTGAACAAACTCATCGACGCCCATTTCGTAAAGGGATTGCGTATCGAGACATTGACCGAGAATGCGATCAACGCGTTTTTGTGGAAACCGGGTCGCCAAATTTGCTCGGAATTTCTCCACAATCTTCGGCAGTCCCTCCGCACGACGCCGACGATGGCCAATCGGATACTCGCAGACGACCTTCTCGGTATGTGATCCGTCGTGGAAAAACACCTGTACGGCGTTTGCGATAGAACGTTTGTCAGGATCGAGGTAATCACGACTGTATTGAACATCCTCGATGACTTCCATACGTTCGCGTAGCCAATCGATGCGCGGATCTTTTGCCGTCTCGTCCTCGTAGTGATCTGCCGTAAGATACCCATACAAAAGACCGATTGCCGTCATATACTGCAGACAGTGATCGCGATCTGCCGGATTGTACAATGGTCCCTTCTTATCAATGATGCGAATCGCCGACTCGTGCGTCGTGATGACGATTCGCTCGATCTCGTCAATGCGACCCGCAACCTGTTCATGCAACTGAATTGCACATTCGACGGCTGTTTGCGCGTGAAATTCAGCTGGAAACGAGATTTTAAACAATACATTCTCCATGACATACGAAGCGAGCGGCCGCGCCAGCACGATCTCCTTGCCACCCATGACAACGTCCTGAAATCCCCACTTTGGTGCCGTAAGCGCGTTTGGATAACCCATTTCGTCACGGAGAGCCATGAAGGCGAGCCACACTGCACGGCTAGTCGCATCACCTGCGGCCCATGACTTGCGCGATCCGGTATTGGGCGCATGGCGATACGTCCGAAGAGGTCCATTGTCAATCCAGGCGTTTGAGACAGCATTCAACACCTGCTCCTTGTTGCCACCAAGCATCGCTGTGGCGACCGCTGTAGAAGCAACTTTGACAAATAGGACGTGATCGATCCCGCGACGATTCAAACTGTTATCCAGAGCCAACACACCTTGGATCTCATGTGCTTGTACCATGCGCTCGAGCAACTGCCTGATGGTCACTGGTGGTTTACCGTGCAATCGATTTTGCCGGCTCATGTAATCGGCCACAGCCAAAATGGCACCTAAATTGTCAGAGGGATGTCCCCACTCTGCCGCCAGCCATGTATCGTTGTAATCTAGCCAGCGAATCATCACGCCAATATTAAATGCCGCCTGCACCGGATCCAGCTCGTATTTCGTGCCCGGTACGCGGGCTCCTAACGATACGCTAAAGTTTGGCACATACGGACCAATGTGTTTCGCACATTCCGGGAACCGCAAAGCCAGCATACCCACACCGAGCGTGTCCATAAGAACGTAGCGTGCCGTTTCCACGGCCTCTTCACTTGCTTGCCCTAATCCCAGGACATAGTCCGTAATGTTGACGAGAACGTCGTCTATGGTGCCACGATGATTGTCATGTACTGCATCCTCTGTAGCCATACTTACTAACACCCTCCGTGTGATGAAAACCTATAGCCAGCAATCCAGTCATCGAGTCTCGTATCGTTAGTTGTCCGCGATTATTTGTGAAACTCTATACCCGCGTGGGCCAGTGTACAAAACGCGAGGCCTAAATAAACGATTGTGCTCCAACTGCTCCGTCACATGCGCAGCCAGTCCGACGACGCGCGCCGCAAAAAACACAGGTGTAAACAGTTCAACTGGAATGCCAAGCAGATGCATGACAGGTGCGGCATAGTAGTCGAGATTGGGAAACAGCCCTTTCTCCTCGCGCACAATTTCTTCACCTGCAAGACACATGCGATACAAACGATCATCGCCCGAGGCCTCAGACATTTCCCTAAGTGCCTCTTTCATTAAAAGTGCACGCGGATCGCTCTTGCGCATGTACACTCGGTGCCCAAATCCCATAATCTTTTCCCTGTTCGCAAGCTTCGTCCGAACGAGCCGTTCAAACCCTTCCACCGTCTGCGCCTCAAGGAGCATGTTCATTACGGCCTCGTTCGCGCCTCCGTGTAGGGGTCCCTTCAGTGACGCCACGGCACCAGTCAACGCCCCATACATGTCCGATTGCGTCGAGGCAATGACGCGCGCGGCGAACGTAGAGTTTGGCAGTTCGTGTTCACAGTAAACCATCAGCACTTGATTATAATAGCGTTCCTCCGCGGCGCTCGGCTCGCGCTTCGTGATCATATATAAGCTATTTGCGACAAACGATAAATCTGAGCGCGGCTGCACAACGCCTTCCCCGCGCGCGATGTGATAGCTGTTCGCTACGATTTGCGGTACGAGCGCAAGTAGACGGAACGCCCGTCGCCGATTGGCCTCCACAGAAGCATCTGCGAGTTCTGGATCAAACCCTGAGAGTGCGGATACACCGGTGCGCAAGGCGTCCATCGGGTGTGTCGAAGCGGGCAAACTGCTTAAAATGGCATAAATACCTTCAGGCAGATGAGCCTGCTCGGACAACATCTGTTCAATCGTCACCCGTTCGTCAGGCGAAGGCAGTCGTCCATACAGTAGCAAACCAATCACGTCGACATAAGACAATTGCCTAGCGAGATCGATCAAGTCGTATCCTCGTATAACGATTTCCTCATGCTCGACATCCAGATACGATATGGACGTTTCACATGCGATCACGTTCTCTAAACCTGGTTTGTACGATTCGATGGACATGGCCTCATCTCCCCATCACGAACTTACCAAGAACACTGTAACCGTTTACCCTGACTTGCGCTAAGATCCAGTGTGACTATAGTTAGACGCGAGAAACCAGTTTGGGTCTCTTCTCGTACCTATCGTGTCAGGCCGCAGCCTGGCCTTTAGATGCACTCGGCTGGGCTGAGCTTCTGTTTTCGGGGATGTGGGCGGGGAATTGTGCATATAGCAAAACAGAGCCAGGCATCTTCGCCTGACTCTGTTCTCTCTTGCCTGGCAACGACCTACCTTCCCAGTCCCTCTCGAGACAAGTATTCTCGGCGCTGGAGGTCTTCACGTCCGTGTTCGGGATGGGTACGGGTGTTTCCCCTCCGCTATGGTCACCAGACTTTCATGCTTCGTTTGCTCCTCGCTCACACGGCTTCGGCCTTCGGCCTGCAGATGTGTTCGCTCGGACCAAACTTCGCTTCAGTTGTGTTGCGTGCAACCTTTGTGCTGAATTCGTTTGTCCTGGCACTCACGCGGCTTTGACTTTCGCCTGCCAGTGTGCTTCTCAGAATAAACTTCGCCTCAGGTTGTCGCCTGCTATGTACCTTTGCTTCTGCTATGAAATGACCTTGCTTGCGGGTGAAGCCCTCGACCGATTCGTATCTGTCCGCTCCACGTATCACTACGCTTCCACGCCAGACCGATCTACCTTGTCTTCTTCAAGGGGTCTTACTCTGTTGTCCAGATGGGATACGTTATCTTGAGGCGGGCTTCGCGCTTAGATGCTTTCAGCGCTTATCCCTTCCCGACTTGGCTACCCAGCGGTGCTCCTGGCGGAACAACTGGTACACCAGCGGTCGGTTCATCCCGGTCCTCTCGTACTAAGGACGAACCCTCTCACGTATCCTGCGCCCGCGGCAGATAGGGACCGAACTGTCTCACGACGTTCTGAACCCAGCTCGCGTACCGCTTTAATGGGCGAACAGCCCAACCCTTGGGACCGACTTCAGCCCCAGGATGCGATGAGCCGACATCGAGGTGCCAAACCTCCCCGTCGATGTGAACTCTTGGGGGAGATCAGCCTGTTATCCCCGGGGTAGCTTTTATCCGTTGAGCGATGGCCCTTCCACTCGGTGCCACCGGGTCACTAAGCCCGACTTTCGTCCCTGCTCGACCTGTCCGTCTCGCAGTCAAGCTCCCTTTTGCCTTTACACGCACCGCGCGATTTCCATCCGCGCTGAGGGAACCTTTGGGCGCCTCCGTTACCTTTTGGGAGGCGACCGCCCCAGTCAAACTGTCCGCCTGACACTGTCCCTTCACCCGCTTCAGGGCGATAGGTTAGAATACTAGTACCTCAAGGGTGGTATCCCAACGCCGACTCCACTCAGGCTGGCGCCCAAGCTTCTCCGTCTCCCACCTATCCTGTACATGACGTACCCGTATCCCATATCAAGCTACAGTCAAGC